>DASXCU010000021.1:0-33189 GCA_036491035.1 Galbitalea sp.
CTACAACCCCGATCCATCCGCCGTTCCGTCCTACCTCGAGATCACCGTGCAGTTCAACGCGACGGCCGAGTACAACGAGAACGCGGCGAGCGACGGCGCCTCGAACGGCCGCGCCGGCGAATGCGACGTCGACGACCCGGGAAGCATCTGCCAGATCGATGACCTGGTCGGCTCAGCATGGATCGAGATTTACAGCCGCAAAGCGGTGGGAACCGGAACCGGCTCCGAATGGATCAGCACGATCGAGAACTCGGTACTCGCCGCGGTGAGCGCGGCCGGCACGCCCGCGGGCCTGCCGGCGAATCAGACGGGGACGACGCCCCTCGGCACGAGCTGCACGAACTTCGTCTCGGCCGCGACGGTTCAGGCCGCCGTGGGGTCGGGGGCGCTCACTACAGCGACCATCCCCCAGCAACAGTCGTTCGGAAGCGCGCTGTCGACCCCGGTCTGGCTGCCGTCGCAGGATGCGCTGAAGAATCAACCCTGCGCCTTCTCCTCGGGCGGGGTCAGGCAGGCAACGATCAGCTGGATCCCGGGCGGCGCCTGGGCGTGGAACGAAAACAAGTCGCAGACATTGGCGGAGGCGCCGCTGCAGAACCTGACGATCGCGGGCAAGCAGGCCGGCGACTCGGCAGCAATCCGTTGTTCGTCCACCGTGGCGACCTGCGCTGTTGACCTCGTACTGGGCGGCAACTGGATTGAGGCCACGGTGCCCGCCAGCAGTACGGCGACCAACAAGCGAACCGCCGCGACCAAAATCGCTTCGGACATCGTGGGGATGCTCGGCTAGGCTGACCAGCACAGCAAGACCGATCTTCTGATGGAAGGGAGTGCCCACACATGACTGCTTTTGTGCTGCGCCAGCATTTCCTCATCCACTTCGAGGTCATCGGCTTCTAACCGGGCGGTGACCTCCCATCTCAGGAGTTCATCCCGTTGTTTGTCGACGATCTGCCGGCCGATTCCTCGGCCATCATTCCCACCTTCGCCCAGCTCGAACCGGGCCCGGACCAGCGCTGGACCACCTGGCCCGCGGTCGTTCCGACCTCCCGCGGACCGAAACCGCATCCGCCCTGGCTCGTCACCTCGGCGGGCGCCTTCGATACCGAACTCGGCGTCGTCAAGACCGGCAAGGAGGCCGACCTTTTCCTCATCGAACGCGCCGTCCCGAATGACCCGGACGGTGGCTGCGTTCTCGCGGCCAAACGCTATCGGGGCTCGGAGACGAGCGATTTCCACCGTTCGTCCCGCTACACCGAGGGCCGCGGGATGCGGAACACCCGCGATTCGCGAGCCGTCAGCAAGGGCTCTGCCTATGGCCGGGCGGTCGCGGCGGGACACTGGGCGTACGCCGAATTCGAGGCGCTGTGCACCCTGTACCGACTGGGACTTCCGGTTCCGTATCCAGTGCAGGTCAACGACACCGAGATCCTGATGGAGTTCATCGGCGACGGGCGCACGGCCGCACCGAGGCTCGCCCAGGTGCGCGCGTCCCGCTCGGAGCTCGCCCTCTATCTCGAGCAGACGCTCGACATCCTGCGCGGGTTCGCGGATGCGGGCTTCGCGCACGGTGACCTGTCGCCGTACAACCTGCTGGTGCACGACGGTCGAGTTGTCGTCATCGACCTCCCGCAGCTCGTCGAGGTCGTCAGCAATCCGACTGGTCTTGACTTCCTGCACCGGGACTGCGTCAACGTGTGCACCTGGTTCGTGCGTCAGGGGCTCGACGCCGACCCCGAGGAGATCTTCGGCGAGCTGGTGGCGCGGATGTTCTAGGTGCGGGTATTCCCGGCGCCGGTCGTTCCCGACAACCGTGGCCGGATGTGAGCACGTTCTCCCTATATCCGAAGCGGTTCGGCTCCCGCCATGATGTGGGCATGACAAATGCTCGAACCCGCACCGTAACGGCGATTCTTGGCGGTGCCGCCGTTCTCCTGGCTCTCACGGCGTGCACTCCCGCGGTTCACCACCTGCCGGGTACGAGCACCGTCTCGTCGAGCAAGCCGAAGGTGACGCCGACGGCCAGGCCCGTCGCGAACACCCAGCCGAAATCGGACTACCCGTTCACGTGCGGCGACGCGGTGTCGGCCTCCACACTGACCGCGCTGTTCCCGGTTTCGATGACGGCCATCTCCGGCGCAAAGCTGAGCCGAGTGAATTCCTACTCGGGTATGCCGGGGGACAGTTTCGTCGAAGGTATCGGCGGCCTCGACTGCGCCTGGTACGACGGGACGCCGGCGGTGAACAACGGCACGCAGCGCGGGATGCACCTCACCCTGATTCCGGCGACGACCGCACAGTGGAACAGCTTCGTGGAGTCGTACGGCGAAACCCCGGTGAACAATGCGTTCGCCGAGTGCGGTACGGATCCCTCCGACTACAACTGCACGTATGACGCGTACGTCAACGGCACGTGGTTCGAGTTGACCACCGACAGTATGCGCGGAACGCTGCCGGGCGGCTCCGACAACACCCTGCCCACCACGCTGAAGACCGTCGCAACCGCCGTCGCGACGAAGCTCACTGCAGCTGCAGCTGCCGAGCCGAACGGGCCACAGAAGGGCTCGAAGCCTCTTCCGAGCCAGTTCGACCAACTGATCTCCTCGGGCGCGTTTCTCCGGGCGATGGGGCTTCCGGCGACGACCCAGGTCAGCATCGGATGCACCGGCTACGGTGACGGACCCATCCCGATCACGGCGATCGCCGCCGACTCTCTCCTGGGCGCCGGACACAGCAGCTGCAACTTCGATACACCGGATGGCGGAAGCTACGGGTACTACTCGGCTCTGCCGGGCGGTGCGTGGGCCGCGACCCTGGCTATTGCTGCCACGCCTGGCGAGAAGTCGGATGTTCTGGTCAACCAGCCCGAGGGCAGCGCCCTTTACTCGTGGGTCGACAGCGACGGCGGGCAGAACGCCGACCTGATCTTCCGTGGCAGCTGGATCACCGTCACGCTGTTTGCTCCGGACTCGGTCGGGGAGGCCGTGGGCAGTGTTCCACCAGCCACGGCCGTCCAGAACGTCGCGTCGGCCGCAAGCACCACGATCGGCTGAACGCCGGGGCCGGTTTTTTAGAAGCTTCCGCCGATTTTCTCGAGCCGCGCGATGCGGTCCGGGATCGGGGGGTGCGTGCCGAAGACCTTGGCGATGAAGCCGGGCTTATTGGGGTCGGCGATCCACATGTGCGCCATGCTCGAATTCTGGCGCGCGACCGGGCGACCGTACTGGCCGAGCTTCGCCAGCGCGCTCTCGAGTTCCGGAGGGTTGCGGGTGATCATGGCGCTCGAGGCGTCGGCGAGGTACTCGCGCTGGCGGGAGATGGCCGCCTGGATGACCGCTGCCACGATGGGCGAGATGATCAGGGCCGCGAGGCCGATTACCAGCACGATCGGGTTGCCGCCACCACCATTGTTGTTGTTGCGGTTGTTTCCGCCGAAGAAGCTCAAGCGAAGGGCGATATCGGCGATGAAGCCGATCGCAACGACGAGACCGAAGACGAGCGTCGAGACGCGGATGTCGTAGTTCTGGATGTGGCCCATCTCGTGCGCCATGACACCCTGCAACTCCGAGTCATCCATCAGGTCCAGGATGCCCGTGGTCGCTGCCACCGACGCATGCTTCGGATCCCGACCCGTCGAGAAGGCGTTCGGTGCCGGATCGTTGATGATGTAGACCTTCGGCATCGGCAGACCGGTCGTGATCGACAGGTTCTCGACGATGTTGTAGAGCCGAGGGTTGTCCGCCTTCTGGATCTGCTGCGCACCCGTGATCGACAGAGCCTGACCGCCCGCCGCGAAGTACTGGATGAACGTGTACAGGCCAGCACCGATGACGACGCAGTAGAACAGGAAGTAGTTGCCGTCCTGGCCGTCGCCCCAGATGTAGTCGATGGCGAAGCCGAGAGCAGCCAGGATCACCAGGAACAGCAGGATGATGAAGACGGTGTTGCGCTTGTTGGCTGCGATAGCCCTATACATGCGGTTCGAATCTCGTTAGGCGGAAACGCTCCAGATTAGAACTGGACCCTCGGCGGCTCCGCGATCGCGGTCGGGTCGTCCACCTCGAAGAAGTCGCGAGCACTGAAGCCGAGACGCTTCGCGAACTGGTTGTTCGGGAAGGTCTGGATCTTCGTGTTGAAGTCGCGAACGCCGCCGTTGTAGAAGCGACGCGACGCCTGGATCTTGTCCTCGGTGTCGGTCAGCTGGGCCTGCAGTTCGAGGAACTGCTGGCTGGCCTGCAGCTGCGGGTAGGCCTCGGAGACCGCGAAGATCGACTTGAGGGCACCCTGCATCTGGTTCTCCGCCACGCTGGCCTGGGCCGGCGTCGTGGCGTTGACAGTCGCCGCACGGGCCGCGGTCACGGCCTCGAATACGCCACTCTCGTGAGCCGCGTATCCCTTGACCGTTTCGATCAGGTTCGGGATGAGGTCGGCTCGACGCTTGAGCTGAACGGTGATGTCACTCCACGCCTCGTCCACCCGGTTCTTGAGTGTGATGAGGGAGTTGTACGTCGCCCACAGGTAAATACCGATGATGAGCAGAAGCACCACGATGATGACGATGACGGTGATAAGAGTGGCCATGACTAGAACTATAGGGGAATGATCTGGTGATCATCTGGGCAATCGTTCTCTATCTTTGAGGCATGCCTGAATCCCACGACCGCGCTGCGCAGTACGTCTCCGACCTGACCGTTGTGGTGCCCGATTTCCCGAAGCCCGGGATCAGCTTCCGCGATCTCACACCCGTTTTCGCGGACGGGGCAGCCCTTCGAACCATCACGGATGCGCTCGCGGATCCGTTCGCCGGACGGGTGGATGCGATCGCCGGTGTTGAGGCGCGCGGTTTCGTTCTCGCAGCGGCGGCCGCCTACGCGATGGGGATCGGCGTCCTCATCATCCGCAAGCCCGGCAAGCTGCCCCAGGCCGTACTCTCGGAGAGCTACGACCTGGAATACGGCAGCGCCGAACTGCAGGTGCAGCCATCCACTCTTCCGGTCGGGTCACGGGTGCTCGTACTCGATGACGTGCTCGCCACCGGTGGGACCCTGTCGGCGTCGACCAAGCTCATCGAGCGCGCGGGCTGGGTCGTCGCAGGTGTCAGCGTCGTGCTGGAACTCACCGACCTGAACGGTCGCGACGCGCTGCCGGACCGCGAGATCCGCTCGCTCCTCGCGGTGTAGGTCTCAGCGACCCAGGACCCGATCGAGGTAGTCGTTCGCGAACACCCGGTCGGGGTCGAGCCGATCCCGAACCGCGAGGAAATCACCGAATTTCGGATACGCGGGCGCCAGATCGGCGGCCGTCCGCGTGTTCATTTTTCCCCAGTGCGGGCGCCCCTCGTGCTCCTTCATGATCGTTTCGACCGCCTCGAAGTACTCGGTGGGGTCTTCGCGGAAGTAGCGGTGCACGGCGATGTACCCGGTCGCGCGACCGGTGGCGGTCGACATCCAGAGGTCGTCCCTGGCCGCCGCCCGCACCTCGATCGGGAAGGACACGGTCCAGCCTTTGCGTTCGATGAGTGCCTTGATCTCGCGCAGTACCTCGGGCACCTGGTCCTGCGGGATCGCGTACTCCATCTCGCGGAACCGCACCCGGCGCTCGGTGGCGAAGACCCGGTAGGACGTGTCCGAGAACGCGCGATTGCCCGTGAGCTTCGTGGAGAGGCGGTTGATGCCGGGCGTCATTCCGGGCATCCTGCGCTGGAGTGCCGTCGTGCCGGAGAAGAACGTGTTCGACATGAGCGACTCGTCGAACCAGCGCTTCAGGGACGACAGCGGTTTCGTTGGCGCGTCCGCGCGCATCCGCGTGTTCGTGATGGTGAGCGCCGCCTCGGTGTGCGGGAACCAGTAGAACTCGAAGTGGTCGGCGTTCGCGATCCGGTCGGGCCACTCGTCGAGTATCTTCTCGAGCGGCTCCGGCGTCTCCACGCAGCTGAGGTTGAAGCTCGGCACGCACTCGACCGTGACGTCGACCAGCACCCCGAGGGCTCCGAGACCTAGTGCAACTGCCGGGAGCAGCTCCGCGTTGGTCTTCCGATCTACGGTCAGGATGTCGCCGATTCCGGTCACGAGCGTCGCGCCGGTGATGCGGGTTGCCAGGCCACCGAATTTTGCTCCCGTGCCGTGCGTTCCGGTGGAGGTCGCACCGGCGATGGTCTGCACGTCGATGTCGCCCATGTTCTGGAGGGCGAGGCCGAGCGGATCGAGGAGCGGTGGGAGGTCGTGCAGCACGGTTCCACCGCCGAGCGTGACCTCGGTGCCCTCGGATCGTACGACGCCGGTAAGCCCGGACATGTCGACCTGCACGCCCGTCGCAACGGCGATGCCGGTGAAGCTGTGCCCCGTTCCCGCTGCCTTGAGTCGAACACCGCGTTCCCGAGCCGAACGCACGATCGAAGCGACCTCCTCGGCCGATCGCGGTCGAACCCGCTCGAGCGGAGTAACCGCTTCGGTGCGACCCCAGTTCTGCCAGAGCGCGACCGGGCTCACAGGAACGCCTTCCCCTCGCCGCGGTAGGTCGGTACGGTCTCGACGACCGTGCCGTGCGAGACGATCGCGAATTCGTTAAGGTGCTCGCTCAGCTCGCCTGCCTTGGTGTGGCGTAGCCAGACGCGGTCGCCAACCTGCAGGCGCGCCGCAGCATCGCCGGTGACCGGCGTCTGCACCTCCCCCGCCATCTCGCGCGAGACCATCTTGAGGCCCTGCGGCCAGGCGAGTTGCGGCATCCGGTCGGCGGTGGGCGGTCCGGATGCGATCCATCCGCCACCGAGGATCGTCGCCATCTGCGGTGTGGGCTTGCGCACGACCGACAGCGCGAACGCGGCGGCCGGTGCCGGCGTGAAGTGCACGTACTGGTCGAACAGGTGTGGACCGAACAGGCCGCTACCGGCGGCGATGTCGGTGACCGACTCGTCGGCCGACGTGCTCTCGAGAGATCCGGTGCCGCCGCCGTTCACGAATTCGAGGTCGGCGACCTCGCGTACGGCTGCGACGGCCTTGCCGCGGCGGTCGGCGAGTTCGGCAACCGATCGTCGCTGAATCCAGCGGACGGCAACGCCGCGCGCAGCTGATGCCGGCCGGTTTGCGAGGCCCGCGATCTGCGCCTCGTAGCCCATCATCCCGACGAGGGTGAAGCCCGGTCGTCCGACGACGACCTCGGCGAGCGACCGAGCATCCTCGGGCGTGTGGATCGGTGAGCGGTAGACGCCGGTGTGACCGAGTACCGGTGCGTCCCAGGACGAATCGAGCTCGATCGCGACGCGGATGCTCCCGCGCTTATTCGGGGCGATCGCGGCGTCGACCAGGTCGAGCTGGGCAACCGAGTCGACCATGATCGTGACTCGCGAGTGCAGCTTCTCATCCGTGCCGAGGGTGCGCAGCGCGGCGCGATCGGCGGTCGGATAGCCGACCAGGACATCCGGAATCGTCGTCGCCAGCCACAGTGCCTCCGGCAGCGTGTACGCGAGCACGCCCGCGTAGCCCGGGATCTCGAGGACGGCCTCGAGCACGCTCCGAACCCGCACCGACTTGCTGGCAACGCGGATCGGTTTGCCGTTCGCGCGTTTCAACATGTCGAACGCGTTGCTCGACAGCGCCTCGAGCGAGATCGCACCGATCGGCGTATCGAGGTCGGCGGTCGCCGCGGTGAGGCTCGTCCAGTACTTCGCCGGATCGGTCCATGGTTTCGTTGTGGGTTGGACCAGCTGCACTAGACACTTCTCATAACTGTGGTTATTTCACGCTCTTGATGGGGATCATCGCCACGCCGCCGAGGATCGCGAGAACACCGGATGCGATGAAGAGGCCGGCGAATCCGGACTGCTCGCCCGCGCGGGTGATGAGGTCGGTCGTCGCCTGGCCCCCGGTCGCGAGGTTCGCGAACAGCAGCACGACGAGAGCACCGAGCAGCGGGCCGACGGCCTGCGGAACGGCGGTCGCGATGTTCATGATGCCGAGGTCCTTGCCGCGCGAGTGCGCATCCGGAAGCACCTGGGTCGCGAGCGCCTGGTCGACGGCCATGTAGCAGCCGTACCCGAGACCGAGCAGACCGGCGGCAACCGTCGCGACGCCGAAAATCGGCACGAAGGCCAGAATTAGCGCCGCGATTGCCTGCAACCATGCAGAAATGTAGACGAAGACCTTGCGACGGCCGATGCGGTCGCTGATCCGTCCGCAGATGAGGGCGGCGATGACGAAGAACACCAGGTAGATGCCGGTGAGCACGAGCAGGTTGTTTTCGGCCTCGGTCGCCTTCTCCGCCAGCCCGTACTGCAGGAAGTAGAGCAGCAGCGTGGTGCCGAGAGCGTTACCGAGGTTGACGAGGATGCGGCCGAGCAGCGTGTAGCCGAAGTCGGGGTGCTTGATCGGGTTGATCCAGAAGCCGGCCAGGATCGTCCCGAGGCCGCCGCGGGGACGCTGGTCTTTACGCAGCTGCTGGTCGGGCAGCGTGGCGATGAACGGGATGGCGAGAACGACGAGCAGGATCGCAACGAGCGGGTATCCGAACGCCTGCTGGCTGGCCGTGTCTGCCCAGATCGAGAGCACGAGGATGAGGCCCAGAATTGTGCCGATGGCCTGCGGAGCCGAGATCCAGCCCGAGACGAATCCGCGCTGGTTGACCGGGACCTGGTCGGACAGCGTCGCGGTGATCGCCGAGGATGCGATCGAGAAGCCGATGATGGATGTCGACCAGAAGATCCCGACGCCGACGATCGTCGTCTGAAGACTGAGGACGACCAGCGAGATCGCGAAGACCAGCACACCGGCGAAGATCCAGGGGCGTCGACGACCGAAGCGTGAGGTCGTGCGGTCGGAGAGCGCGCCGGTCAGCGGGAACGCGATCAGGGCGAAGAAGCCGGCGATTCCGGAGATGACGCCGAACGCGAGAACGTTGTCGGTCCAGGAGTGGCCGTGGACGACGTCCTCGACCTGCTGTGGGAGGAGCAGCTGGATGGGCGTCAGCTGCGCCATCCAGATTCCGAGCCACGCCGTCGCGAACAGCGCGATCCAGCCACCGCCCACGCGACGCGTCGGTTCGGCGAAGGGTGAACGTGGTGCGGTCGTTGCAGTGGTCACGTGTGGCTCCTAGAAATGCTCGCAGCTGGGTCGGTCGATGAAATCCAGAACGAGGCAAGGCTATCGCTCAGTGTAATAGTGAAACGGATTCGTGTCTTGTATTTTCGGCCGCGACCCGCAGACAACGGTTGGCTAGGCTTTGGGGGCCAGCCCCGGTAGCCCAACTGGCAGAGGCAGACGACTTAAAATCGTCCAAGTCTGGGTTCGAACCCCAGCCGGGGTACCGTAGTTCGACTCGTGAGCGGTGATCGTCGCGGGATCGAGTCGCGAGCGGAACGGGGATACGGGGATGTCTGCGAGGTTGCGCCGCGGTGGAGCGGCCGTCGTGATTGCGGTTGTTGTGACGACTGCACTCGCGGGATGCATTCAGTCGCCCAAACACACGGTGGCACGGTCCACGCACGCTCACCACTCGGCGGCAACTCACACGCCCGCCGCGACTCCAACCGAGACACCCGACCCGACGCTCTCTCACCCGGCAACCGCTGGCCCGGTCAATCCGTCTGTCCCCGCCCCCACGATCGTGCCCATCCCCGCCGGAACCGTCGTCGCATCCGGCGATGTCGCCTCGCCGAAGGGGAGCATCCACTTCCACTACGCGATGGTCGCGAACGGCAACAACACCTTCTCCGCGCAGTACTCGGGCTTTACGTCTACCGTGCCGGTGCCGATCTCGGTCACCCTACTGACGACTCCCCCGCGCGTTGGTGATGGCCTCACGTACCACGGCATCGGCGACCACCAACTCGGTGGGCCGACCACGACGGCCGCAGCAGGATCGTCGGTCGCGCTGAATTCGGCCGGACCGCCGTCTTATCTCCCCACGCTCGTCACCTACTCGTCCGCGACCTCCACGAGCGGGATTCCGGTCGAGCTCGGCCCCAACAAGGTTCTCGCTGTCAGCACCGTGAGCTGGCACATCCCGCAGCGGCAGACGAACGTGCATCCGGTGGATGGCGGCACTCGCGAATACGCTGCCGGAACGGTCAGTTCGAAGACGGCATCCGGTGCGCCAAGGCGCTACCTCATCGCGTCGGGCGACATCACGTCGGTCGTCGCGCAACGGTTCGGGATCTCCGTCGCCGACCTCATCTGGCTGAACTCAGGCCTCCAGGTGTTCGGAGACCAGCAGTACCTCTACGCGGGCACGACCCTGAACCTGGATCCCAACAGCCTTTAAGGTCCCCCGCCGGCGCTGCCCTTCTGTCGCCGGTGTTTCTGACGTATTAACGCTGGATTAACTGTCCCCCGAAAGGGTTGCATCCGGCGTAGCAGCTACCTACCTTGAGTCTCCTAGCCGTTGAACGAAAGCCCGACATCTCCCGCACAAGGTGTCAGAGGGTGATCGCACCGGATGCTGGGTCGAGAGATCCCGCGGGTGCTCGTTTACGGTCGATGGCGATCGCGGTGCGTTCTGGCGGACGCGTCGTACGGTGAATCCCCGTACGCCGCAGGTCAAAGGAATCCCGAATCCCATGGCACAAAACATCAGTGCGCTCACCCTTCTCGCCCACACCGATCTCACGTCGACCCTCGGACAGGTTGGTGACTTCTTCGTCACGATCGTCCCCTACGTCCCGATCGCTGTCGCCGGTACCGTCGTCTGGTTGCTCTGGCTGTACCGGGTCATCCGGTCGGCGTCCGCACCCGCGATCGTGAGCGACTACCGCACCACGACGTCCGTCATCGTTCCCTCCTACCACGAGGATCCCGACATCCTGATGCGATGCCTCACGTCCTGGCGGGAACAGAACCCGACCGAGATCATCATCGTGCTGGATGTCGCCGACCTCGAGGCCTACTCGCGCATCGTCGACCTGAACGACGACCGAATCCGTCCCATCCTGTTCCACCACGCCGGCAAGCGATCCGCGCTTGGCGTTGGGATCCGCGAGGCGACGAGCGAGATCATCGTGCTCACCGACTCCGATACCTCGTGGACGCCCGGCCTGCTCGCCAACGTGCAGATGCCGTTCATCGACCCGGAGGTGGGTGGAGTAGGTACGCAGCAGAACGTCTACCAACGACGCACCAGCATCTGGCGGCGCCAGGCGGACTGGCTCGTGAACCTGCGCTACCTCAACTACGTGCCGGCGATGGGACGAGTCGGCGCCGTCCCCTGCCTCTCCGGTCGAACCGCGGCCTACCGGCGAAGCATCGTTCTGCCGGTGCTCGACAATCTCGAGAACGAGTTCTTCCTGGGCAAGCGCTGCATCTCGGGGGACGACGGTCGGCTCACCTGGCTGGTGCTCGCGTCCGGGTTCAAGACCGTACACCAGCGCTCGGCGAAGGCCCTCTCCATGTTCCCCGACACGTTCAGCGGCTTTGTGAAGCAGCGGGTGCGCTGGAGTCGCAACTCCTACCGGTGCTACCTCACGGCGATCGCGAAGGGTTGGCTCTGGAAGGTGCCGTTCGTCACCAAGGTCACAGTGCTGCAGATCCTGCTCACCCCGGTGACGATGGGCCTGACGATCGCCTACCTGCTCCTCAGCCGAGTGGATGGAACAACCCTCAGCATCGAGGTCGCTATCGGCTGGGTGCTGCTCACTCGCGCCATTCGTGGATTCTCGCACCTGCGCCAGCATCCCCAGGAGTTGCTGCTGCTTCCGATCCTGACCCTCACGGTCATCTTCGTGGCACTGCCGGTCAAGCTCTACGCGTTCCTCACCATGAACCGTCAGGGCTGGCTCACGCGTCACGCCGACACGGTCGGGGGCGATGGACAGTCCGCTCGCACACTCACGACCGAGATACCGGCCGACCGTGGCATCGGAGCGCTCGCATGAGCGGCACGATGCGCGCAATTCGGTTGAGCGTGACGACCCTGGCCGCCGCGGCACTGGTCGGTGGCTTCGCGGCGAGCGCGAGCGCCGTCCCTGCCCCGGCATCGACGCCAACGCCCTCGGCATCGTCGTCTCCCTCGTCGTCATCATCCCCATCGTCCTCATCGACAGACAGCACCGTCACGGGCGGGTCGAACTACGTCGGAGATCCGAAGAGCGAGGCGCTCCTGACGGAAGCCGAGAACACCCGGATCATCAGCGTGCGGTCGATCGTCAACCAGGCCGACATCACCGGCGCCTCGGCAGCGGGGCCGTACCGGCTCGTCACGGGCAACACCTACACGCTCGTTCTGCCGGCACGCGCATCCGCCTACACGTTCCGCGACCTTGAAGAACTGGAGCCGAGCACACTGGTGCGGCAGCCGGATGGCTCGTACCTGCTCGGCGAGAACATCGTCGTCGACGCGGGCGCGACTCTCGACATCGAGAGCGACACGGGTCTGGTGCTGCGGATGAGTTCGACCGCCGACGCGTTCACCTCGATCATTACTCTGGGCGGCTCGCTCGCGATCAACGGCACTGCCACCCGTCCCGTGACGGTTAGCAGCTGGGATGCGACCACCGGCAAGGTCGATTCGGACACGACGGACGGACGGTCGTACATCCGGGTGATCGGTGGCGAGGCGAAGCTCACCTACGTCAATTTCAACCACCTCGGCTTCTGGAGCGGCGTCACGGGCGGTGTCTCCCTCACGGGAACCCAGAAAGCGGACCTCAGCTCCTCGATCGCCGACACCGGCGCGGGCGGCACGGGCACGGCCGGCCAGTCGGCGACCGGCACGCTGCCCAAGGTCTTCGGCAGCAGTCTGCTGCCCGCGACGGGCGCGGGCGCCGGGTCCCTGTCGATAACGCCAGACCTGAGTGGCTACAGCTACGTCTCGGCTCTCGTGCAGAACGTCAATGTCACGGATGATGCGTTCGGGTTGTTCGTGAGCAGCGCGGAGGGCGTCGCGGTCTCACACGTGAACGTCGGTCACAGCCTCGTCGATGGAATCGTCTTCCATCGCGACGTGACGAACAGCACGATCACCAACACGGTCTCCTCGCACAATGCGGTCGACGGCGTCATCCTGACGCGCGCGACGAGCGGTGTCGAACTGACCACGGTCACGGCGCAGCACAACGGCCGAAACGGAATCACGATCGAGGGCGGCGCTCTCGCCCAGGGTCCGAATGCGACCGGTGTGTCCGTGTCGACCTACGGCAATAACGGTGTCACCAACAGCAACGCGAGTGGAAACGCCCACTACGGGATTGCGATCGTCGGCGGGACCAACATGCGCGTCATCGGCAACACGGCATCCCATGACATCTCGGGCATCGTCGTGAGCAATGCCGCGACCGCCACCTCCGTGCGCAACAACCTCGTTCAGTTCTCGTCCAAGCAGGGGATCGCCCTCCGCAGTGCGGGCACGAACACCCTGGTGCAGGGCAACACGATCGATTCCGCCGACATCGGCATCTACGCCCGCGACGCCGGCGGAAATCTCGATCACAACACCATTCAGGATGCATCGACGCACGGAATCGCGCTCGTCGGGGCGACCGGTAAGTCGACGGTCCAGAAGAACACGATCGAGGGCACGGGCTACAGCGCGATCGACACGGCGCGCACGAGCGCCGCGGTGGTCGGGGTCAACGACCTCACCCACTGGACGAACGTCAAACCGTTCAACGTGGTGCTCGGGGCGATCTTCCAGCCGCTGACGATCATGTGGCTCGCGATCCTCCTCGTGATCGTCATCAGCGCCCTGGCGACGATCGGTCGCCGGAAGAAGCGCGCTCACCCCTACGCAAACATGGCACCGCTCAGCTCGTTCACGCGAGGGATCGTCACCCCCGAGGAAGCCATGAACGAACTCAGGGACCGCCGGAACCAGAGGGGAGCCGCGTGATCGACGCCATACGACGGCACCCACGCCGGACCGCGCTGGTCGCGATCCTCCTCGTTGTCGTCCTCGGCGGAATCGTGTGGATTGCGATTGCCATGAATTCGGAGACCTGGAGACACCCCGCGCGTGCGGGAGCGACCTCGGCCGCAGTGCCGACGGGTAGCCCCGCACCGACGGCAACGTCCGCGCCATCCGATCCATCCGCCATCGCCAGTACCGGCTGCCCCGATCACCCGGTGCGGGTCTCGTCCGCCAGCCAACTGACGGCAGCACTCGCCGCCGCCAAGCCAGGCACGTCGATTCTGCTCGCGGCCGGGCGCTACGTCGGCAATTTCGTTGCCTCGACATCGGGCACCGCGGACTCCCCGATCTCGCTGTGCGGTACATCCGCGAGCGTGCTCGACGGCGGGGACATCAAGTCGGGCTACGTATTCCATCTCGACGGCGCCAGCTACTGGCACCTCGAGGGCTTCGCGGTGACGAACGGCCAGAAGGGCGTCGTCGCAGACCGGACTACAGGAGCACTCATCTCGGGGCTCACGGTCTCCGCGGTCGGCGACGAGGGCATCCACCTTCGCGACTTCAGCTCGGGCAATACCGTGAGCGACAACACCGTGAGTCGCACGGGAATGCTCAAGGCGAAGTACGGCGAGGGCATCTACATCGGAACGGCGAAGAGCAACTGGTGCAGCTTCAGCCAGTGCAAAGTCGACGCCAGCAACGACAACACCGTCTCCGGAAACCACATCTCCAACACGACCGCCGAGAACGTGGACATCAAGGAGGGGACGACCGGCGGCACGCTCTCGAACAACACGTTCGACGGCATCGGGATGACCGCGGCCGACTCCTGGGTCGACGTAAAGGGCAACAACTGGCTTATCCAGGGCAACTCGGGCAAGGACAGCCCGAACGATGGATTCCAGACCCACCAGATCTTGTCCGGCTGGGGCACGGGAAACGTCTTCACCGGCAATACGGCGGCGGTCGACGGGCCCGGTTACGGGTTCCACATCACCAAGCCGCTCGCAAACGTCCTCAAGTGCACGAATACCGTTTCGGGCGCAGGCAAGGGGGTGAGCAACATTCGCTGTTCATCCTGAACCGCGATCCCATTTCGACTCCACCCAGCACCGTCCACTTGCACCGCTTAAACCCGCCTCCCGTGAGATTCGGGAGATCCATTACCCCACTGCAAGGAGACCATCATGTCGATTCCCGAACCCACCCCCGCCCAGCTGACCCCCATCGCCCCGCACCCCCGCATGACCGTCATCGGTACCGGATACCTCGGCGCCACCCACGCCATCTGTATGGCCATCCTCGGATTCGACGTGCTCGGCGTCGACGTGGACCAGCGCAAGATCGACCAGCTTGCCG
This sequence comes from Galbitalea sp., assembly GCA_036491035.1. Taxonomy (GTDB): domain Bacteria; phylum Actinomycetota; class Actinomycetes; order Actinomycetales; family Microbacteriaceae; genus Galbitalea. Next base: position 15,190 of record DASXCU010000021.1, read on the forward strand.
CCGGCATCGTTCCGTTCTTCGAGCCCGGCCTTCCCGAGAAGCTCGCCGAAGCAATGGAGTCGGGTCGCCTGCGCTTCACGACGAGCTTTGATGAGGCCGCCGAGTTCGGTGACGTCCACTTCATCTGTGTTGGCACCCCCCAGACGAAGGGATCGGATGCCGCCGACCTGACCTACGTCGACGCCGCGTTCACCGCTCTCGCGAGTCGCATCACGCGCAAGGCCCTGCTCGTCGGCAAGTCGACCGTTCCGATCGGCACGGCCCAGCGACTGACCGAGCTCGTCGCGGAGATCTCGCCGCTCGGCACGGAGCTGGAGCTCGCCTGGAACCCGGAGTTCCTTCGTGAGGGTTTCGCGGTTCAGGACACGTTGCACCCCGATCGACTCGTCTTCGGGGTCGCCTCGACCTGGGCGGAGCGCCAGCTGCGTGCCGCCTTCGCGCCCATTCTTGCGGAGGAGACACCGCTCGTCGTGGCCGATCTCGCGACGGCCGAGCTCGTCAAGGTGGCCGCCAACTCGTTCCTCGCCACCAAGATCTCGTACATCAATGCGATGGCCGAGGTCTGCGAGGCGACCGGGGCTGACGTCAACCTGCTCGCCGTCGCTCTCGGCCACGACGCTCGCATCGGATCCCGGTTCCTCAAGCCGGGACTGGGATTCGGCGGCGGCTGCCTGCCGAAGGACATCCGGGCGTTCAAGTACCGGGCCGAACAGCTCGGAGTCGGGCAGGCGGTCGCATTCCTCGGCGAGGTCGATGCGATCAACCTCCGCCGTCGTTCGCGCACCGTCGATCTCATCCGCGAACTGGCAGGTGGAGACCTCACCGGCGTACGGGTCGCGGCTCTTGGCGCCGCCTTCAAGCCCAACTCGGACGATGTCCGCGACGCGCCCGCTCTCGACGTCGCGCGAATGCTCTATCTCGAGGGAGCATCCGTCGTCGTCTTCGACCCTGAGGCGAACGAGAACGCTCACCGCGCGTACCCCGACCTCGACTATGCGGAGACACTGGCCGAGGCGGTAGCGGGTGCCGAGGTGGTTGCACTGTTGACGGAGTGGGACCAGTTCCGGGTCGCAGATCCCGAGGAGCTGGGCGCACTCGTCGCCGCTCGCAACATCGTGGATGGTCGGCACGCACTGGACGCAGACCTGTACCGAGCCGCCGGCTGGGAGTATCGCGCCCTCGGGCGACCGTCGGCGGGCGCCACCGTGACGCTCATCGAGAACGCACGCGACTCGGTATCCCTCTGAGCCGAGAGAGAGCCTTCCTCGTCCGCCGATAGCGACGAGGAGAAAAAGTTCTGCCGAGGTCACGGGAAGACGGGCTTTCCGTGGCCTCGGCAGACACCCAACCTAACCGAGCAGGTGCGCGCCGCAGCCGACTGCATACGCCTCGCGCAGCCAGCCAATAAAATCGTCGTCCAGGTCCCCGGCGTCTGCCAGCCGATAGTGGTGGACGAAGAGATTGCTTCCGTAGGGCGAGATACTCCGGATGCGCCGATCGTCGGGCAGCTGCCGCATCAGATCCAGGTAGCCGACCACACCGTTCGCGGTTGGTCGCGCACCGGCGAATCCGCGCCGCGAACCCTTGAACGTCACGCTCGATTTCGACACCGACGCCGTAGTCGGCCCGAACGATTCCAGCGTCGACTGAACGCGCCGAAACAACGCAACCGACTCGGCCGAAGCCCCGCGCAGGTGATCCTCGATCGTCCAGTCCGGAGCCGGAGAAGTCACCGTCGGATGGTCGGGCAGCTACTTCGCGCTGGAGACCGGCTTCGGACGCGACGCGAACTCCTCGAACGCGGCGCGCGGTTCGTCACGTGCGATCATCCCGACCGGGTCGCGGCCGAGCAGGAAGTTCAGGACCCAGTTGCTGATCACGCGGGTCTTGCGCTCCCAGGTCGGCATCGCGAGACCGTGGTAGCCGCGGTGCATGAACCAGGCGATGAGTCCCTTCACCGCGAACTTCGGGTTCTGGTAGACGCCCGTGTAGAGGCCCAGACCGGCAACCGCACCGAGGTTCTTGTGGAAGTAGTCGGCGGGAAGCTCGCCGCGCAGACTGCCCGCGATGTTCTTGGCGAGCAGCTTGCCCTGGCGCACGGCGTGCTGCGCGTTCGGGACGCAGAAGCCGCCCACTCCGCCACCGGTCAGGTCGGGGACAGCGCTCACGTCGCCGGCACCCCAGGCGCCCTCGACGACATTGCCGTCCGCATCCTTGACCCGCAGGTCGGGAAGAACGGTCAGACGACCGCGGTCATCGATCGGAAGATCGGTGTTCTTCAGCATCGGACTCGCCATGACGCCCGCGGTCCAGACGATGAGGTCTGAAGCGAACTTCTCCCCCGTCGACAACTCGATGTTGCCGTCGACCGCAGAACTCAGCTGGGTCTCGAGGTGCACGATGGCCTGGCGCTCGGCGAGGCTCTTCAGCACCCAGTAGCTGGTCTTCAGCGAGACCTCGGGCATGATGCGACCCATGGCCTCGATGAGGTGGAAGTGCGTGTCGTCCACGGTCAGGCTCGGGTAGTACTTGAGCAGCGACGAAGCGAAGCTGCGAAGCTCGCCGAACACCTCGATGCCGGCGAATCCACCACCGACGATGACGACGGTCAGCAGACGGTCGCGCTCCGGACCGGCGGGCATCGTGGATGCGCGCTCGAAGTTGTTAACGAGACGGTCGCGGATCGCGGTCGCCTCCTCGATCGTCTTAAGACCGATCGCCTGGTCGGCGACACCCGGAATCGGGAATGTGCGCGAGACCGCTCCGGCCGTCACAACGACGGTGTCATAGCTCTCCACCCACGGCTCGCCATCGGCGGGCGTGATCGTGGCAGTCTTCGCCTCGTGGTCGATCTTCGTGACCTTGGCGGCCAGAACCCGAGTGCCGGGAAGGTGACGACGGATGGCCACGACCGCGTGTCGCGGCTCGATGGAACCGGCCGCGACCTCGGGCAGGAAGGGCTGGTACGTCCAGTACGGGAGCGGGTCAACAATCGTGACCTCGGCCTCACCGCGACGCAGCCATTTTTCGAGCTTCCAGGCAGTGTAAAAACCGGCGTAGCCGCCGCCGACGATCAGAATCTTGGGCACAGGAACAAGTCTCCTAGAGGGTGGTAGTCACCACCAAATCTAGTCCCTTCGCCGAAGTCTCCCGAACTGGCGCACAGCGATCACGATCATGACCAGCGCGGCGAGACCGAAGGCGATAATGAGCGCGAGAGGCAGGCCGACATTCCGTAGCTGAGTTGGTGTCGGATACAGGATGCCGAGCGGATTCGACGGCCCCGCCGAGACCTGGGTGGGTGCGGCCGTCGACGTCGAAGTCGGAGGGGTCGTCGGCGTCGCGGTTGGTTCGGCCCGACGGTTGAGATGGATCCACGCGGACAGGTCGCCCATCGGATTCGCCTTCACGCTCGGCACGGTATTGCGAACTGCTGCCGCCGCGTTCAGCAGCCCGTAGCCGTAGATCGGGTCGACACCCTTCGCCCCCGCATCCCGCGCCGTCGAGACGACCCGGTTGATGGCGTTCGCTCCCGTTATACCCGGATGGGACGCCATGACCAGAGCCACAACTCCGGCGACGATCGGTGTTGCGCCGCTCGTTCCCTCCCACTGCACGTACCCGCCGCCCGGCGTCGCGCCGAGCAGCTGCTCACTTGGCGCCGAGACTCCGATCGTGATGCCCTGCGCCGACGCGTCCACGCTGGCCTTCTCGTTCCGATCGACACCGGCGACCGTCAGAACTCCCGGCATAGTCGCGGGCGCTCCCACCTCATCCGTTCCACTGCCCCGGTTGCCGGCTGCGGCAACGATAACGACGTTGTGCTGCATGGCGTAGAGGAATGCCTTGTCCCAGCTCTCCGGCCAGGCGAGCGTGTTGCGAGTCAGCGACATGTTGATGACGTTCGCGCCGTGGTTGACCGCCCAGGTGACGGCCTCCGCGATCTGGTCATCGGAGTTGGTGGCCGCGGCGCCGAACCCGATCGAGATGCTCAGGATGTTCGCCTGCGGAGCGACTCCGATGAGACCGGCGCTGCCGGCCGTACCCCGACCGGCCGCGAGCGAGGCAACCATCGTTCCGTGGTTGCGCTCGCTCGCATCGCCCACGGGTTTTTCGCCGTTCGCCGTACCCTGGCCGGAGTAGTCGATTCCGCCGGTCACGGCGCCGGCGAGGTCGGCGACGCTTCCGTCGACTCCCGTGTCGATGACCGCGATCGTGACGCCCTTGCCCTCGGTCGTCGACCAGGCACTGCGAATTCCGTACTGGTCGAGCCAGTACTCCCCGGAGCGGATGTAGTCGGTGTGCACCCCGTTCGTGACCGCGCCGGGCGCGGCCGACCCGCACAACAGCAGGATGGCCGCTGTCGCCGCAGCGGCTGCGGCCAGCCCGGTGCGCATCCTCACGACTCGGCCCCCGGGTGGTCGGAGAGCGGGCTTTCGGAGAGTCCATAGTCCGCGCACTCGCAGACCAGCGGACTCCAGTCGGCCCGCGCCAGCGCGAGATCGCCGATCGGGTTCAGTCCGGGACCGGCGGCAAGCGAGTGGGCCACGAGAGCGTGAAGGCACTTCACCCGGGTCGGCATGCCTCCGGCGGAGATCCCGTCGAGTTCGGCGACGAACTCGATCCCGTTGCGGTCGGCCAGGTAGGACTCGTGTGCGGCGAGGTAGTCATCGGCCACCTCGCCCTCGAGAAGTTCAGCCAACTCGGGCATGACTCCGGTCGCCTCGAGCGTGGAGACCGCGGCGGTCGCTGCCGGGTGGGACAGGTAGTACAGCGTCGGGAACGGCGTCCCGTCGGCGAGACGCGGCGACGTCGAGACGACTGTTGGTGCACCGCAGACGCAGCGTGCCGAAATGCCGATCACGTCGCGCGCAGGTCGACCGAGCTGCGCGGACACGGTCGCAATATCGAGCGCGGTCGGCGGCTCGAAAGGAGGTCGAGTCATCCGGGAATCACTTCGTCGGCGTGCCGGTCGAGGTCGGATTTGGAACGCTCGGTGACACCAGTTGGCTCTTCGTCTGCGTCGACAGTCCCGACTTCAGAATGGATGACGTCAGCGCCTGCACCCAGTCGGTCTGCGTCGTCTGGATGTGCTTGCTGATGGGCGCCGTCGACGTGCCCGTCTGGTTGCCGCTCTCCGGGATCACGAGGTAGCTGTACTCACCCGGAAAAACGAAGAGCAGGCGATTGCGTGCCTGAGCCTCGATGTAGGCGGGGTCGTCCCAGCGAGCCACCTGGCCGCGAAGGGTCGCTACCGAGTGCTTCTGAGCTGCGACCGACTTCTGCAGGTTCGCGATCTCGGTGCGCTGCTGGATGAGCAGCTTCAGCGAGGGAGCCAGCACCACTACTCCGAGCACGAGCAGGCCCAGCATCATGATCGTGAAACTGGACAGCCGGATGTTGCTCAGCCACCGTTCCGGCGCCGACCCGTCGGGCATGCGAACGGCAACGCGCACCTTCGGTGGTCGCCTCGCTCCTCTCGCAGCCATACCCCAAGGCTAAGCGGCACCGCTGCGAATTACCGCCAGGATCAGCCCTTGAAACGCGGGAACGCGCTGCGACCGGCGTACGTGGCCGCCGCGTCGAGCTCTTCCTCGATGCGCAGCAGCTGGTTGTACTTCGCAACGCGGTCGGATCGGGCCGGCGCACCGGTCTTGATCTGTCCGCCGTTCGTTGCAACTGCGAGGTCGGCGATGGTCGTGTCCTCCGTCTCACCGGAGCGGTGCGACATGACCGTCGTGTAGCCGTGCGTCTGGGCGAGGGCAACCGCATCCAGCGTCTCGGTCAGCGTTCCGATCTGGTTCACCTTCACCAGGATCGAGTTGGCGGCCTTCTCGTCGATCCCCTTCGCGAGGCGCACCGGGTTCGTGACGAACAGGTCGTCGCCGACGATCTGAATCTTGTCGCCGACCTCGGCCGTGAAGTGGGCCCAGCCGCTCCAGTCATCCTCGCTCAGCGGGTCCTCGATCGTCACCAGCGGGAAGTCAGCCTCGAGCTGCTTGTAGTACGCGGTCATGTCTTCCGCGGAGTGCGGCTTCGACTCGAACGTGTACACGCCATCCTTGAAGAACTCGGTCGCAGCCACATCCATGCCGAGGGCGATATCTGCGCCGGGCTTGTACCCGGCCTTCTCGATGGCCTCAACCAGCAGCTCGAGCGCGGAACGGTTGCTCGGCAGGTTCGGCGCGAAGCCGCCCTCGTCGCCGAGTCCGGTCGAGTAGCCCTTCTCGTTGAGCAGAGCCTTCAGTGCGTGGTACGTCTCCGTGCCCCAGCGCAGGCCCTCCTTGAAGGAGGATGCGCCGATCGGCAGCAGCATGAACTCCTGGACGTCGACGTTGGAGTCGGCGTGCGCCCCACCGTTGATGACGTTCATCATCGGCACCGGGAGAACGTGAGCGTTCGCACCGCCGACGTAGCGGAACAGTTCGAGACCCGAGGATGCTGCTGCAGCTTTTGCAACCGCGAGAGAAACGCCGAGGATGGAGTTGGCTCCGAGCTTGCTCTTGTTGTCGGTTCCGTCTGCCTCGATCAGCGTCGCGTCGACCAGCCGCTGGTCGGTCGCTTCGATTCCCTCGATCTCCGGGCCGAGGACATCCATTACCGCAGCGACAGCCTTCTCGACGCCCTTGCCGCCGTACCGGGACTTGTCGCCGTCGCGCAGCTCATACGCCTCGAACGCTCCGGTGGATGCGCCGGACGGAACTGCCGCACGCGACACCGTCCCATCCTCGAGAAGGACCTCGACCTCCACGGTCGGGTTGCCCCGGGAGTCCAGGATTTCGCGGGCGATAACGGCTTCGACAAGAGCCACGGGGGTCTCCTTATTGAGAGTGGAACGAGTGGTGGTAGAGAGCAGTTCACAGCCTACTGCGCGAAGATCGGCCGAATTTCTAGACTCTCGAACGAGGTGGTCGCCGCCGTCACGAACGCGAAACGGGGATACCCGGATGCCGCCAGCTGATCGAGCAGTGCCGTCACGTTCTTTGTTCGCTGAGCGAGCGTGGCTCGGACTCCGGATGCGATCACGGCCGTCTTGAGCGTGGCTAGGCGCGCTGGATCGACGTCCGCGTCGTAGACAAGAGCAACGGCGTTCGCCGATGAGTCTTCGGGCAGTTCGACCAGGTCGACGAGTCGCTCGAAGCCCAGCGAGAAGCCCGTCGCCGGCACGTTCGAACCGAGGAATCGTCCAATCATCCCGTCGTAGCGACCGCCGCCGCCCAGCGAATACGGGAGGTCGGCGTGCGCGATCTCGAAGATCGTTCCGGTGTAGTAGCCCATGCCGCGAACCAGGTTCGGGGAGAACACGAGTTTCACACTCTCGCCGACCGCGTCGCGGATTGCGAGGAGATCCCGGTAAGCCTCTACGTCGAGCCACTCGGGCGGCGAATCGAGTAGACCCCATCCGCCGGACGTCAGGGTCGTGAGGCGCTGCAGCACCCGTGTGAGACCGGTTGGTTCGCCGAGGCCCTGCTCGACGAGTTCGGCAACCACACCCTCGACGCCGATCTTGTCTTCCTTGTCGATGGTGATGAGCGCACGCTCGTACGACTCCGCCGGAATTCCCAGCGATTCGACGATTCTGCGGAGGATCCGGCGGTCGTTGATTCGAATCGTGCAGGCGTTCGATCCCGTGAACCCCAGCGCTTCGAGCGCCGCCGCTGTCGCGGTGATCAGCTCGACTTCGGCGAGCGGTGTTGCGTCGCCGATGATGTCGATGTCGCACTGGACGAACTGTCGGTAGCGACCTTTCTGCGGGCGCTCCGCTCGCCAGACGGGCGCAATCTGGATTGAGCGGAACACCCCCGGCAGCTCGCCGCGGTGGCTCGCATAGAACCGAGCAAGAGGAACAGTAAGGTCGAATCGCAGTCCGAGGTCGGCCAGTGCGAGGTAGTCGCCGTTCGCTGCCGCCTGCTCGAGTTGCTCGGTTTTCAGGTCGCGCTTCATGACCGCGTACGACAGCTTCTCGTTGTCGCCGCCGAGGCCTGCGTGAAGTCGAGAACTGTCCTCGACGACCGGCGTCTCGATCTCGTCGAAACCGTGAGCTCGGAACGTCTGGCGAATGACCGACAGAACGTGCTCGCGTCGAGCCTTCTCGACGGGAAGAAAGTCGCGCATCCCGCGGGGCGGATTCACCTGACTAGCCACGGCTCTAGTGTGTCAGGTTTCGTTCTGGAGCTAGCGCCGGACCGACTCGGGCAGGAGCGCGTCAATGCGTTCGCGGTGGCGACGCATTGCTTCTTTGAAGGCCCGAGTTGCCGGCTCGGCCTCGCCGTTCAGCACGAAGTCGTACTGGATGCCATAGAAGTTGTCGACGAGTAGCCGCACCTCGAGTGCCGCGGCATCCGGAGCGACGCCGAGCGATGTGAGGGCGCCCTGTCCGATCCGTTGCCAGGTCGCGAAGATCGCTCGGCTGAAGTCGTGCTTGTCCGGTTCGAGCGCCTCGATCAGTGATGCCTCGAACTCGAGCCGTTGCAGCTGGCGACTGCGCGGCTGGAGCGTCCACTGCCAGGACTCCTCGAACCCACGGAAGTAGGCGTCGAGCGTGTCTGGCGCCTCGAGCATCTGCGCTTCGACGGCGACGGTTCGAGTTGATACTGCGGCGACGATCTCGCTCAGCAGTTCGTCGCGACTTCCGAAGTGGTAGACGAGTGTGTAGGTGCTGAAGCCGAGCGCTTGTGCAATTGTTCGGAACGAGACCGAGGCCAGCGACTTGTCGAGCAGGTAGTCCAGGATCTCCGCCAGGAGCTGCGGTTTGCGCAGCGGATCTGGATGGCGGGGCATTGCTCAACTATGGCAGCTTTCCATTCGTTTGCATAACAGTTGTGAGTAAAATCACTCGTTCTGGATAACGCGCGTTGTGCTAACGACTGTTATTCCTATACACTTACGTCGCGCTGGTAACCATTTCCCACGAAGACTGAGGCTTTCGGGTTTTTCCTCCGGGGGTTGCGGCGCATGATCACGGATCGGCGCTGGGGTGCCGTTCTGACGGACAGAACCGACGGCAATGGGTATTCCCGTCGGTTCGATTCCGGCTGAGACCCGTATGCCCTGCTAGTGCTGCGTGAGATCGGCTGGTTGGGGTGCCCTTCCCATTCGGGTTGGGGAGGGCACCGTCCAGCCGCGCTTTGACGCGTTCGGTGCGCGGACTGATTAGCTACCGGCCTGCTCGGCCGCTCGCATGTCGTCCTGGAGTCCACGGATGGATGCGCGCAGCGCCCGTTCCGGGTCGAGCCCCCTCGCACGTGCTGCGGCGACGATCGCGAGTAGTTGGTCACCGAGCTCGGCTTCGTCTCGTGCGCTGCCCGGTCCGTCGACGAGAACACTCCCCGTCTCGATCGTCGGCGCTGGCATCCCGAGCTTGTCCGCCTTGCCGAGCAGCTTGTCGGCGAGAGCTAGTGCGGGCATTCCCTGCGGGACTCCGTCGAGAACACTCGTGCGCGTGGGCTTTTCGAGCTTCTTGATCTCGTCCCAGCGCACATTGACGTCTGCTGCGGTGTCGCCGGTCAGTGTCGCGGCGAGTTCGCCGTAGACGTGGGGGTGGCGGCCGACCATCTTCGCTGTCATGTGGGCGGCGACATCCTCGAGCGTGAATTCTTCGCCCGGAGTGTGGGCGGCGATGTCGGAGTGGAAGATGACCTGGTACAGGACGTCGCCGAGTTCTTCGATGAGCTCGTCGCGGTTGCCGCTCTCGATGGCGTCGATGAGTTCGTAGGTCTCCTCGACCAGGTATCGAACCAGCGATTCGTGGGTCTGTTCGGCGTCCCACGCGCATCCGCCCGGCGCACGAAGCTGCTCGAGGACGGCGATGAGCTGGTCGAGCTCGGGGTGGGGTTGCGGCTCGGCCAGCGGTCGGACCGTTTGCTCCTGGGTCATGGACCTATCTTGCTACCGGTCGCCATCGCTACCGGTCGCCATCGCTACCGGTCGCCATCGCAATTGGTCGCCGTGTCTGTCGCACTGCCGGTCGCACTCGGCTAGCCGTCCACCTGCAGTTCGTCGCGGAGGGCGAGCAGCGAGGGTCCGATCGCGACAGGATCGCGCATCGATCGTCGAGCTTCACCGAGCGCCCGTCGCGCTGGCCCCCCAAGGACCGGGTTCGCGCGCACAAGCGCAGCGCACTCGTGGATGAGCTGCATCCACTGTCCAGGTTTTCGGGCGGTCTTGCGCCATCCGGTCACTCGTTCTAGCGCTCGCCATGGGGCCGCGACCTCGTCGAGTTTGTCGAGCGCGGCTCCGAGCTCATGTTCGGTGCGTGGGTTCTGATCGGCTGCGTAGTCGCTGATCGCTCGGAGTCCATCCGCGACGCGCTTGCGCACCACTCCCTCCGAACGCACCGGAAGGAGAAACCAGGACGCGGTCAGGCCGCACGCGGCACCAACGATGATCGCCAGGATTCGGATCCACAGCTGCTGGCCCTCCGGCACCGATGCCCCGGCCACCGGCGCGTGGATTGCTGCACCCTGCAGCAGCGTGATCACCAGTGTCATCACGACTGCCCAGGCCGCGTAGGTCCACTCGCGCAGCCACAGCCCGATGCCGAGAATCGCGAGCAGGACGATTACGAGCAGCGGACCCTGCAGCAGTGGATGCGCCGGCGTCAGCCAGATCAGACCGACGGATGCGACGACGGTGCCGATCGCGGCGCCGAGAATTCGCAGTCCGCTCTTGTAGAGCACGTCGGCTCGTCCGCGGTTTCCGCTGCAGACGATGAATGCGGTGAGGACCACCCACGTCACGTGTTGGGGGAAGAGGAGCGCCCCGAGAGTAAAGGCGGCAGCCAGTGCGACGGCCATCTGGATGGCCATCCGTGTGCTCGCGATCGGACGAAGGCCCTGCCCTGGCGCAGGCCGAGCGGCGGGCTCGGTCGGCGGAAGGGGCTGCGTCAGGGTATCCGGCTGGGGCTGCGCATCCGGCCGGGTCGACGCGTCGAGTGCGACTGGCGGCGCGCTCGGCTTCGGCAGGAACCGCGTGATCTCGGCGAGCACTCGCAGTGCGACCACGATCACCAGCACGACGACGGAGAGCAGTGCTACGCCGAGCGGCGTCGTTCCCACTCCCCCGCCGGGCGCGATCAGCAGCGTGATGAAGGGAAGCGCGATCAGTGTTCCGACCCGGGTCCAGAGCGGGCCGAAGCGACGAAGGAAGATCGACAGGAACATGGCGACGACGTACGCCGAAGCTCCCACGATCGGCACGGTCACGAGCAGGTAGCCGACGCCGGCTGTTGCGAGGCCGACGGCGGGCAGCAGGATGAGTGCTTCGATTCGTCCGCGCCAGGTGAGCACGAGTTTGTTGCGCGAGACGGTCATCGCGAGCACCGCTGCGAGCACGAGTGCGCCGGGCTGCGGGTCCACGATCGCCACAAGCCCCACCGCGACGCTCATGCTGACGAGCGTCAGTACCGGCTGTCGCCAGTTGGTGCGCAGGGGGTGCGCCCGGCGGGACTCGTTCGTCACGCCAAAACTCTATTGCCGCTCGCGGGGTCTCGAATCTCTGCCCGTTGGGCCTCGAGGTCCCGCATGTTTCCCGTTTTGGGTGTGAGCGGTAGGGGTGATTGGGCGGCGTCGACGGTGGGTGGCGGGATCAGCCAGTACTTACCCTCGTCGTTTCGTCTGGTGTGCCATCCGTTGTTGTGGAAGAGGAGGTGGTGGTGTTTGCAGTAGAGGATTCCGTCGGCGATGTTGGTGTTGCCATGGTCGGCGTCCCATTCGTTGATGTGGTGGGATTCGCACCAGGAGACGGATGCGTCGCAGCCGGGGGCTGCGCAGCCGCCCCATTTAACGGCGAGGGCGGTGCGTTGGGTCGGGGTGAAGAGTCGTTGTTCGCGGCCCACATCCAGGGGTTGCAGGTTTTCGTCGAAGAGGAGCGTGGTGACCCCGCCGGTGCAGTGCAACCGTTTCAGGGACCGCATCGACATCAGGGCTGAGGTTCCTTCGATCCGCACGATCCCGTCGCCGGACCGGAGGGCTGTGAGGGTGGTCGTCACCCGGATCTGGGGTGCCCCGGAACCCAGCAGAAAGTTCGGGTTGGTGGCCGCACCCAGGAGAAGCAACTGCATGAGTGCATCGAAGCCAAGCTGGGCGGGCGTGCGGGTGTTGGCGAGGATGGTGTCGGCTTTGGCCTCGTCTGTCGGGTCGAAGAACCGGACCGTGCGCAGCTTCGGCGAGATCGCCCGGTGGATGGTCTGTTTGATAAGGACCAGGCTTTCGGGGTCGAGTTCGAGGATCAGGCGTCCCGCCCCGGTGGCGAGTTCGATGAGCCTGTAGGCGCGGGCTTCGTATTGTTCGTCTTCGCGTACCCGCACGGATTCGAGGTCAAGTTCTTCGCGGCGCATCCGGGTCAGCTTCACCAGATGGTCGACATCGAGCCCCGCCGTGCCGTCGGGCCGTACCCGGGCCGCGTCACATAACTCTGCGGCGAGGGCGGCGAGTTGCTCGGCGGTGACGGCCGAGTTCGGGACGCCCAGGTTGAAGGAGATCGCGTCGGCCTGCTCGACCGCTAGTTCCCCGCCGAGCAGGAACCCCGAAAAGACCCGCAACCATGGCTGGGTCGGAACCGACACCTCACCGGTTGCGAGATCGAACGAGCCCTCATCGGCCAGCTCACCCAACAACACTCCTGCCCGCACCGCGGTCGTTGCCGCCCGCCCTGTGGAACCATGCGTGATCTTCACGAACTGTTCGGCCGTGCGGTGACCGGCCCGCTGCGCGAGCCCCTCCGACCCCAGCTCGGGTGCGGAGCGGCGGGCGATCTCCCCTGCGATCAACGCCGCGTGGGTCTGCTGCAGCCGTGCTTGCTCCGCGTTCAGTTTGTTGAGAGAAAGCAACGCGGCCTCGTCGAGCGCGCGATAGTCGAGAACATCGGTGGACACCGACCGGCTCGCAGCCAGGAGGACACCATAGTCGCGCAGCAGCGGGCTCGCCGCGAGCCCGTCCTGTGCGTGCGCGGCGGCCCGAAACGCTGCCGCGGTGTCGATCGTTTCCATGACTCAATTATCGAACACAGGTTCGAATGTTGAGTCCAAAAATCGTAATCTGTGGACAACTCCGGCGCCCCAAAGCTGGGGCGCGGATTAGTGCTCGCCCTACGCTTCCGCTGAAACCGCGGGTGCCGCCGGTGCCGCCACGACGCGCGTGTTCGGCATCGCCAACGCGGCAGCCACGATCACGAGCACCACGATCACGACGCCCGTGAATACCGCCGTCGACGAGTCGACGATCAGGTGCACGGACGTCCGCGAGCCCGTCCCGATGATCGCGTTGGCGATTGCACCGAAGACGGCAACGCCGACTGCGCTTCCGATAGACCGCGAGAACAGCTGCGCGCCGGTCACTACTGCCCGCTGGTTCCACTCGACACTCGACTGGGCCGCGACCAGCGACGGCACTGCGATGAGCCCCATCCCGAGTCCGATGATGAAGCACGCCACGGCGACCACGGCCAGCGACGGCGAGTGCGCCGTCAGCGCGAGGGTCAGCGACCCGGCGAGCGCGAACACCGAACCGATGAGTACGGTGTTGCGGAAGCCGAACCGCAGATAGAGCCGCCCGGACTGGGATGCCGCGAGCGGCCATCCGACGGTCAGCGCAGCGAGCGTCAGCCCGGCAACCAGCGGAGTCACGTGCAGCGCGCCCTGCAGGAATGACGGAACGTATGCCGAGAGAGCGATTGTGATCCCGCCGACCCCGAGGTTCACGAATGCGGACGACACGAGCAGCCGCCGCGAGAACACCCACAGCGGCAGCACCGGTTCGGTGGCTCTTCGTTGCACGATCACGAAAGCGACCAGCATCAGTCCGCCGAGCACGAATGCGCCCACGCTGACCGGCGCATCCCACGGCCACGCGACACCACCCTCGAGCACGGCGAGGATGAGGAGGGTCAGCCCGATGGTGACCAGCGACGCTCCCAGGAAGTCGACCTTATGCCGAACCTTGGTGATCTTCTCGTGCAGTGCGCGGGCGATCATCAGCGCCGCGAGGATCGAGAGCGGGACATTGACGAAGAAGATCCAGCGCCACGACACGTACTGCGAGAAGACTCCCCCGAGCGTCGGTCCGATGACCGAGGCGAGTCCCCACACGCTCGCGATGTAGCCCTGCGCTTTCGCGCGCTCCTGGACCGTGTAGATGTCGCCGGCGATCGTGATCGACATCGGCGCGACCGCCCCCGCGCCAAGCCCCTGCACGACGCGGAATGCGATCAGGGACGGCATGCTCCATGCGAACCCGCAGAGAATCGACCCGAGCAGGAACAGCCCGATGCCGATGAGCATGATCGGCTTACGGCCAATGGTGTCGGCGAGCTTCGAGTACACCGGCACCGTGACCGCCTGCACGAGCAGGTACACCGAGAACAGCCACGGGAATGCCTCAGCGTTGCCGACATCTTTGACGATGGATGGCACGGCCGTCGCGATGATCGTCCCGTCGATGGCCACCAGGCCCGTCGCCAGCATGAGGGCGACGAGGATGGGACCTCGCTCGGAGCGGAATCCAACGTTTACGGGCGCGGCAGTCACCTTGGGTTCAATGCCCGCGGGCCGGGACTAATTCCCGTCTCGTCCAACTGTCTCCCCGAGGGCAACCTCTTCATTGCCGGCCTCCGCTTCCAACGGCTTCGCGAACCTGCGGAAGTAGATGTAGATACCGACGCAGATCGCGGCGAAGGCGGCGAGCACGACGATCCAGATCCAGAGCGACCCGTGCAGCGCATCCCAGTTACCCTCCCACGGCACCACCGCCAGCACGAACACGACCAGGGTCAGGAAGTAGAAGACTCCCCACAGCACGCGCGAGTGCGCGTAGACCCGCTCACCCTCGAGGAATCGTAACGGCAGCAACTCCACGAGCAGGGCGACGACGCCCTCCGTTGTGATCGCGACGAGGGTCTCGACGAGCAGGGCTGTTCCGAACGATTTGCCCTCGCCCTCGGCGCCGCCGAGCGTCAGTGTCGAGTAGCCGATCCACGCGGCGATCGCCATGATCAGCACGATGCTGGTGCGCAGGATGACCGTGCGCCAGGCGAACCCGGCAGCCGACTTGCCCTGGATCGTGAGCCCCAGGATGAGCCCGATCAGGAAGCCGGGCGAGAAGTGCAGCAGGCGGGAGATCAGCACGCCGACGATGGTCAGCACCAGGCCATAGGGGCGCGTGCTGACCGCGGCGACGATGTTCCACTGCACCCGCGCGACGAGCCCGGTGAGGGCGTTCGCCACATAGCCGACCAGGAACAGTGCGATGCCCGCGGCCAGGACCAGACGCAGCGAGGCGAGCGTCCAACCAAACTTGGGGTCCGCGAATCCGAACAGGATGCCCGTAGCGACGGTCACGAGAATCCCGCCGACGACGGGTGCCGACCGGAACCAGGCGCTCATTCGGCTCAGCCATCCCGGGGCCCGCGCCTTGCCGAACCGACGCTCGAAGCGCTCGGACTGCTCGGCGATGGTCGCATTGAGAAGGTGCGCCGGAAGTACCGCAAGAAGAAGGAGCACGAGACCGATCTCGATGGCGGAGACGATCTTGTTTGGGTGCAGCGCGACATCCGCGATCGGTGTCAGGGCTCGGGTCAGGATGTTCGGCGCGATTGCCGCGCCGCCCGCAGCTCCCTCGGTGCCGTGCGATGCGGTCGGCTTCGAGTTGTCGACACCGGTCTTCGTTCCGCCGCCGGAGTCCGACGTCGGCTTCGACGTGACCGTGATCGCCTGGTTCTGCGTCGTGGTGACGATGCCGGGTCCGGATGCGGTGACCTGGATCGTGTGCGGGCCGAGCTCAACGCCAGCCGGGATTGTCACCGTCTGGGTGAACGTGCCGTCGGCGGCCGCGACCACGGTGCCGAGATCTGTGGGTGTCGAGTGCAGGATCGTGTCGAGCGAGGTTCCGACCGGCAGTCCCGACCCGGTGATCGTGATCGTGTCACCGGGGTGAAGGTTGGTCAGGTCGCCGCTGACGGTGAACGACCACACCGGGATGACGTCGCCGGGCTTGCTGCTGTCCGGTGTCGTCGGCGTTCCCGGCGCCGTAAAGCTGATCGTTCCGATCGCGGTCGCGGACGACATACCGCCCGTGATGTAGACGTCGTAGTCGTCGTAGTGCGGGCTGCCGTCGCCCGCCTCCGTTGCCGTGTCGACATCCACCGCGCTGAGGGTGTGTGCGCCGTCGCCGAGCGCGGACGTCGTGCAGGTCCAGTCTTCGAGATCGGCATCAGCCGAGTCTTCGCCGGTGTCGGTCGCCTGGCATAGCGGCACGTTGCTCTCGTTCAGAACCTCGATCGCTCCGTCCTCGAACGACGATGGATCCGCCGTGCCGGTCACGGTGACGGTCTTCGAGGACGAATTAGCGACGGCGGAGACGACGAGAATACTGTTCTCGGGCACATAGAAGAGACCGTTGTTCTGGTCGTCCTCATAGGTGAAACCATCGCCGTCCGTCGCCTGCTGCGACTGGGTCGCCACGTAAACGCCACCCTGATAGCTCAGAGTGCATGACTGCTGGGCCGCCGCATCCGTGTACGTGCCTACCGGCGAGTAGTAGTTGGCGTCACTCGGGCAGTTCGGCCCGTCGGACCAGCCCTCGCCTGAGATGAAAGTCTGTGTGCCGGCGACGTCGTCGTTGTCCCCCGATTCGGTCGTCGTGAGTTGGAGGCCGCCCGGCACGAACGAATAACTGACGACCGGGGTGGTAGAGAAGTTTTCCCCTTCTTCGCTTGGGTTGAGTACATCGAACGCCAACACGTTCTGTGCGAGGGTGCCATCCGCGTTCTGCTGATGGATGACGATGGTCTGGTGGCCATCCGGGTATCCGTCGCTGGGTGCGAAGTCGCACGACCAACTCGTTCCGCCGCTCGCGCCCCTGCAAGTGGTGTCGCCCGCCACGCTGACGTCGGCACCGGTCACCGTTGAGCTGGCGCTCTTCGATCCGCCGAAGACCAGGTCGCCCTCATAGTCGTCCAGGATCGGCAAAGTGCGGTCACTGAACGCCGCCGTGAACGACGTGTCCGTCGAAGCGCTCGCGGGCGCGGCAAGGCCCACGCTGGCGCCGAGGGCAATGGCGAGCGAGAGCAGGGTTATGACGAAGGGGCGTAGGGGGCGACGCACGAGAAACCATTCGGGGAAATGGGGCACAAAACACTCTTGTCAGAGATTATGGCCTCAAATCGGGCGAACCCGCATGGGTAATTGTTGCTCACTGCCAGAATTACCCAGTGCAGCTTGCCCTTCTCGCCCTCTTCCTCGTCGTCGCGGTGCTCCTTGTCGCGCGCGCCGCGAACCGGGAGCGACGCGACTACCGCCGCTTCAAGCGGCTGACGTCGACGCGCGAACGCCAGCTCGTTCTGGGGAAGTGGCTGCGCGCATCCTTCCTTCTTAATGGCGGGCTCGCGGCGGCCGTGCTGCTGGCGTCCTGGAACTACATCGCTCCCGCGTCCCGCAGCGCGCTCGAATGGCCACCGCTGGCGGGTCTGCACTCCTGGCTGAGCGGCGGGGTCGGATGGTCCGTCGGAATCGGCGTGGCGATTGTCGCCACCCTGGTGCTGGTGGTGCCCGTCTTCCTGCTTCGCCGGCAGGTCAACGAACTCCCGGCCATCGGCGATGTCGGGGCGCTGCTCCCCCGCACCCGCGGTGAGCTCAAGTACGGCGCCGGACTGTCGATCAACGCCGGCATCGTCGAGGAGCTGCTCTTCCGACTCGGGATGCCCGCACTGCTGTTCGGGATCACCGGCAACGGGGTGGTCGCCTTCGTCGGCGCTTCCGTACTGTTCGGGCTGCTGCACATCTACCAAAAGTTCTGGGGCGTGCTCGGGGCGACCCTACTTGGCCTCGTGTTCTCGCTCGTGTACCTGCTGACCGGATCCATCTGGATTGTGATCGTCGTTCACGCGATCATCGACCTGCGCTCCCTCATCCTGCTGCCGCTACTCGTGCAGAACGTCTGGCACAAGACCGGCGATGCCGAGCCGACCGTCGCCGACGCGGACGAGGCGTAGGGTCGCGACATGGAA
>DASXCU010000022.1:0-21106 GCA_036491035.1 Galbitalea sp.
GCGATCATCGGCATGGGCAAATCCGGCGCGCGCGAGCTCAACTACGTAAGTGACGTCGACGTGATCTTCGTCGTCGAGGCGGCAGGCAGCCTCGGATCGGATCGCGCCGTCGAAATCGGAACCCGACTGGCAATGCAGACCGCGCGGGGCATCCAGGAGTTGGCCTCCGAGCCCGCTCTGTGGGAGGTTGACGCCAACCTGCGGCCGGAGGGCAAGGATGGCGCGCTCGTGCGGACGTTGGAATCTCATCTCGCCTACTACGACCGGTGGGCGAAGAGCTGGGAGTTCCAGGCGCTGCTGAAGGCGCGACCACTCGCGGGCGACACCGAGCTGGCGGAGCGGTACGTCGCCGCGATTGCGCCGCTGGTCTGGTCGAGCGCCTCGCGGGACAACTTCGTGGAGTCCGTGCAGCGGATGCGCGAACGCGTAACCGAGAATATCCCGGCGGATGAGCGCGACATCCAACTGAAGCTGGGGCCGGGCGGCCTGCGGGACGTCGAATTCACGATCCAGCTGTTGCAGCTGGTTCACGGTCAGCACGATCCGGAGGTGCGGCAGCAGGCAACGCTGCCCGCGCTGGTCGCACTTGCCGCCCAGGGCTACATTGGACGCGTCGAGGCGTCGGAGTTCTCCCGCGACTATCGGTTCCTGCGGTTGCTCGAACATCGGCTGCAGCTGTCGCGGCTCTCGCGCACCCACCTGATGCCGAGAGATCCCGAGTCGATTCGCATCCTCGCGCGGGCCACCGGACTCTACGCGAGCGGGGATGAGCTGACCGACGCTTGGCAGCGCACGAAGCACGAAGTGCGCACGCTGCATGAGCGCCTGTTCTACCGGCCGCTTCTGTCGGCTGTTGCCGCGCTCCCGGGCGACGGGCTAACACTCTCCAGCGAGCAGGCCGAGGCGCGCCTCGCGGCGATCGGGTTCCGGGATCCGGCGGGCGCTCTCCATCACATCGCTGCCCTGACGGGCGGAGTTTCGCGACGCGCGACCATCCAGCGCACCCTTCTTCCTGTGATGCTGGGCTGGTTCGCGGAGGGCGCCGATCCCGACCACGGACTGCTCGCTTTTCGGCGGCTGAGCGACGACCTCGGCGAGGCCTACTGGTTCCTACGGATGCTGCGCGATTCATCCGGTGCGGCCCAGCGGCTGACGAGTGTTCTCTCCGGATCGCGGTTCGTGAGCAACCTGCTCGAGCGCATCCCGGACGGTGCGGCGTGGCTCGAGAATGAGGATGAGCTGCAACCGCGCAGCCTTGACGTGCTGCTCGATGAAACCCACGCCACGATCGTGCGACACGATGACGACATCGAGGCCGCCGCACTGGCTCTGCGTACCGCCCGCCGACGGGAGGTACTTCGCGTTGCGATCGCCGGCATCCTCGGAATCTCGTCGATCTCGCGAGTCGGTGTCGCGCTCACCGACATCACGACCGCAATCCTGACCGGGATGCTGGAGCTGGCGCGGTCGGCAACGGAGTCCGACGGCCTGGAGTTTGCGATCATCGCGATGGGCCGTTACGGCGGCCAGGAGCTCGGCTTCGGATCCGATACAGACATCGTGTATGTGTATCGTGCGACCACAGCGACCGGCGAGGAGGCTCAGGCGCGGTCCGAGCACATCATCGCGACCCTCAATCGCCTGACCGAGGATCTCCGCCTTCCGCTCGACCTGGACATCGGACTTCGCCCGGAGGGCAAGAACGGCGCCGTCGTTCGCTCGCTGGACAGCTATCGCGCCTACTACCAGCGCTGGTCGCTGACCTGGGAAGCGCAGGCACTGCTTCGGGCCCGAGGCGTCGCCGGAGACCCGTCGCTGATGCGCGACTTCGAGGCACTCGCGGACACCGTCCGCTACCCGCCGAAGATTGCGGAACAGGATGTACGCGAGGTCAAGCGAATCAAGGCGCGAGTCGAGTCCGAGCGGTTGCCGCAGGGCGCCGATCCCGCGCGCCACCTGAAACTCGGACGCGGATCGCTGAGCGATGTCGAATGGTTCGTCCAGCTCCTGCAGCTTCAGTACGGCGCGAGTATCCCGGGGCTGCGGACGACATCGACCCTGGCCGCGCTGGCTGTCGCCGCGGAGAACAAGCTCGTGTCGGAGCCGGATGCCGCACGACTTCGTGACGCCTGGCTGATCGCGTCGCGTGCGCGTTCCGGGATGACGCTGTGGACGGCGAAGACCGCGGACGTCCTGCCGACCGACCGGCAGGCGCTCGAGGGTGTCTCCCGTCTGCTGGAATACCCGCCCGGATCGGCAACGCAGCTCGAGGAGGACTACCTCCGCACGACTCGCCTCGCTCGTCAGGTCTTCGAGAAACGCTTCTACGGAGCCTCCACCAATGCCCCGACGACGGGGTGAGACGGTTAGCCTCGAACCATGAGCGGCACATCCGCGTGGGGCACGTTCCTCAAGCACACGCTGAACCGGGTCACGCTGCGTGCAGCTCGGACCGGCCGCGGGCCGTTCTCGATCGTCACATCCGTCGGACGAAAGACCGGCAAGACCTATGAGACGCCGATCATTGTGCAACCGACCGAAGGTGGGTTCATGATCGAACTCACCTACGGCGACCGGGTGCAGTGGTATCGGAATACCCGCGCCGCCGGACGCTGCGTCATCACTTACAAGGCAGTCGAGCACGAGATCACCGGGTTCGATGAAGTGGATGCAGCCACCGGTATCAAGGCCTTCTCGCCCGCGCAGCGGCGCATCCTCACCCTGCTCCACCGCAGCCACTTCGTCCGTTTTCTGACGTGACGCCGAGCACTTGCGGAGGAGACCCGTCGGCGTGCCCGGGTTCCGGAGTGACGACAGGCGGGGTGACTCCTCCGCAACGGTTGTGGGAAACGGGCGTGGAACGCGAAAAGGGCCGCACCCCGAAGGATGCGGCCCTTCCCTTGGAACCAGTTACACCGAGAAGTACAGCTCGTACTCGAACGGGTGCGGGCGCTGCGAGGTCGGGATGATCTCCTTCTCGCGCTTGTAGGTGATCCAGGTCTCGATGAGGTCCGGAGTGAAGACGCCGCCCGCGGTCAGGAACTCGTTGTCGGCCTCGAGAGCGCGAAGTGCCTCCTCGAGCGATGCCGGCACCTGCGGGATGTTCTTGGCCTCCTCGGGCGGCAGCTCGTAGAGGTCCTTGTCGACGGGCTCGTGCGGCTCGATCTTGTTCTTGATGCCGTCGAGTCCCGCCATCAGCTGGGCAGCAAAAGCGAGGTACGGGTTGCCCGAGGCGTCGGGTGCGCGGAACTCGATGCGCTTCGCCTTCGGGTTCGTGCCCGTGATCGGGATGCGGATGGAAGCCGATCGGTTGCCCGCCGAGTACACCAGGTTGACCGGAGCCTCGAAGCCGGGCACGAGGCGACGGTACGAGTTGAGGGTCGGGTTGGTGAACGCGAGAACGGCGGGCGCGTGCTTGAGCAGGCCGCCGATGTACCAGCGAGCGATGTCGGACAGTCCGCCGTAGCCGCTCTCGTCGTAGAACAGCGGGTCTCCGCCGTTCCACAGCGACTGGTGGGTGTGCATGCCCGAGCCGTTGTCGCCGAACAGCGGCTTCGGCATGAAGGTCGCAACCTTGCCCCACTCGAGCGCGGTGTTCTTGACGATGTACTTGAACTTCAGGATGTCGTCGGCCGCGTGGACCATGGTGTCGAAGCGGTAGTTGATCTCGGCCTGGCCACCCGTGCCGACCTCGTGGTGAGCGCGCTCGAGAATGAGGCCCGCGTCGATCAGCTTGAGGCTGATGTCGTCGCGAAGGTCGGCCTGCTTGTCGACCGGGCTGACCGGGAAATAGCCACCCTTGTACGGCGTCTTGTTGGCCAGGTTGCCGCCCTCTTCGACGCGGCCGGAGTTCCAGGCGCCCTCGTCGGAGTCGACGGCGTAGAAGCTGCCGTTCTGCTTCACTTCGTAGCGAACGTCGTCGAAGATGTAGAACTCGGCCTCCGGCGCGAAGAATGCGGTGTCGGCAATGCCGGTCGAGGCCAGGTACTTTTCGGCCTTCTTCGCGACCTGGCGCGGGTCGCGGTGGTAGATCTCGCCATTGCGCGGGTTGTAGATGTCGAACAGCATGATGAGGGTCTTCTCGACACGGAACGGGTCGACGTACGCGGTCGTCACATCCGGGATCAACTGCATGTCCGACTCGTGGATGTTCGCGAAGCCGCGGATCGAGGACCCGTCGAAGAGCTGGCCGACGGAGAAGAACTCCTCGTCGACGGTCGAAGCGGGGATGTTGAAGTGCTGCTGCACACCGGGCAGGTCGGTGAAGCGGATATCGAGGAACTTGACGTCCTCGTCCTTGATGAACTTCAGAACCTCGGATGAGTCTTTGAACATTGGGGCGACTCCAAATGAGCTTGGGAACGGCAGACTGCAGTCGCAGTCTTCCTTGAGGGTACGGGGACGGGATTTCGCTGTAGTGACGCCATTGTTTCGGCAATGTTACGTAACTGCGCCGCCGGTAGAATTCTTGGGTGTCAGCGAATTCCGTGCCCGCCGCCGACTGGCCCGGAAAGCGCCTCGGACTTCCCGTGGCCGGCCCGCGTTCGATCGGACGTTTCGGACGTCGTCTTGGCGCTCTCGCACTCGACTGGGGCATGAGCTACGGCATCGCGTTTGCCTTCTTCGGCCCGAGTCCGGACGGGTTCGCGATCCTCGTCATCTTCGGTGTGCTGCAAATCGTGGTGATGCTGATCGCCAATGGCAGCATCGGGCACCTGGTCTTCGGCCTCCGTGTGGTTCCGGTGGTGCCGGGGTACCTGGGGGCGTGGCGGCCGTTCGTCCGCACGATCCTGCTGATGCTGTTCATCCCGGCCGTCATCTACGACCGGGACCAGCGCGGTCTGCATGATCGCTGGTGCGGCACCGTGCTCGTTCGTCGCTAGGCAGCCGAGCGATCCCAGACGACCGAAAACCGCCAGTAGAGGCGGCGACGGAATCGCGCCCCCGGAAGAGTGGTCGCGACCGCACGCTTCACCTCGGACCACGTTTCGCTCGGATCGCGCTTGGGCGCGCCGTGCTCGTGCCAGCCGCGACCCGCGCGTGCGATCCGCACCGGCAGGATGCTGAGCACTCCGAGGATCCAGTCGAGAGCCGAATCGTTGCGCGCCAGGCCCACGATCACTAGCGTGCCGCCCCTCGCCGTCAACTCGGCAAGGTGTGCAAGACCCGGGGCCAGGTCCATGTGGTGAAGCGTGGCGCTGCACACCACGAAATCGAACGGTTCATCGTCGAGGGTCGTCGTCAGCGCGTCCCCTACGCGAAAGGCGAGACCATCCCTGCCCGCATAGCGAACGGATGCTTCGTCCACCTGCACCCGCTGCTGGTCGAGACCGACGACGTGAGGGATGAAGGCCGCCAGTCGTGCCGCGAGCATCCCGTCGCCGGACCCGACGTCGAGAGCCGAACCGCGCTGACGCTCGCGGGCCACGTGCTCAATGAACGGGAAGTAGGCGATGTTGTGGTTCCAGGGCGGGGAATCCCGTGGACCGGCCGGCATTAGCGCGGACGGTGTGCACGCGCTCTATTCGGGTCGATGCCCTTCGGGATGCCGACCGGCGGCTTCGACAGCGAGGCCAGGCGGTTGCTGACGGCCATGATCTCCGCCTTGCGAAGGGCGGGCTTGATGCGCTGCAGCTTCGCGGGGAGCCTGTAGAGGGGAGTGGAGTCCGCGTCGGGTCCCACGTAGATGAACGAGACCGGGACGTTCGGAAGAACGCGTGCGACGGTACGACGCTCGTCGTCGAGCATCCGCTGGGTGCGCGACTTGGGGCCCTCGCCGATGAGCGCGATTCCGCCGCGGCCGATCGCCCGGTAGACGGCATCCTGCGTGCGTGGGCTGACGTTGACGGGCATCTCGCTCGTCTGCCATCCGCGGCGCACCGAATTCTTCAGCACGGCGCCGACGGCACCGGCCTGGCCCTCGATCTGCGTGTACGCGGCGCGCTCTGCACGCCGGCCGAGGATGATCAGCACCAGCAGAAGGCCGAGCATCACGCCAGCGATCGGGTAGGTGATTTCTGTCAGAAGCGAGGATCCGGGCAGCAGGAAGCCGAGCGCGAACCCGGCGATCACGGGTGGAACGAACCCGAGCAGCAGGTATGGGATGATCCGGCTGTCGTACTTGCGGGTCATCGTGAAGACGTCCCACATCTGTTTGATGCGGTTCGGTTCCTTGACCTTCTTAGCGGGCTGTTCTACGCGTGCCATTCACCTAGGATACGGCCTGCGCGAACCCCAGGCTGGCGTCAGCGAGACCCGACATCTCGGCAGGGATCTCACGTCCTTTCGCCACCATGGACTGGGCCCAGAGTCGACCCGCGCGGTAGCTCGACCGCACCAGCGGACCAGCGAGAACGCCGAGGAATCCGATCTCCTCGGCCTCTTCCTTGATCTCCAGGAACTCCTCCGGGCGCACCCAGCGGTCGACCGGCAGGTGACGCGGGGTCGGACGCAGGTACTGCGTCACCGTGATGATGTCGGTTCCGGCGTCGTGCAGGTCCTGCAGGGCCTGGCTGATCTCGGCGCGATCCTCGCCCATTCCGAGGATGAGGTTCGACTTCGTGATCAGGCCGTAGTCGCGTGCCTGGGTGAGAACGTCCAGCGACCGCTCGTACCGGAACGCGGGACGGATGCGCTTGAAGATGCGCGGGACCGTCTCCACGTTGTGTGCGAACACCTCGGGTCGAGAATCGAACACAACGCGGAGCAGTTCGGGATTGCCGGAGAAGTCGGTTGCGAGGATCTCGACGCCGGTCCCCGGATTCTGCTCGTGGATCTGTCGAACCGTTTCCGCGTGCAGCCATGCGCCCTCGTCGGGCAGGTCGTCGCGGGCAACACCCGTGACGGTGGCGTAGCGCAGGTTCATCGCCGTCACCGACTCGGCCACGCGGCGCGGCTCGTCGGTGTCGTAGTCCGCGGGCTTGCCGGTGTCGATCTGGCAGAAGTCGCAGCGACGCGTGCACTGCGAACCGCCGATGAGGAACGTGGCCTCGCGGTCTTCCCAGCATTCGTAGATGTTGGGACATCCAGCTTCCTGGCAAACGGTGTGCAGGCCCTCGCCCTTAACCAGGGCCTGGAGCTGCTGGAACTCCGGACCCATGTGCGCCGTCGTCTTGATCCAGGCCGGTTTGCGCTCGATTGGCGTCTCAGCGTTGCGGACCTCTAGGCGAAGCAGCTTGCGGCCTTCGATGGGGTGGCTCATGCGTTCACATCCGTACGGTCAAAATCGAGTGCCCAGGCTAGTTGCTCGGATACGAGCGGGATGATGTCCTCCGGTGTCACGGTGCGGCCGAGCTCGCGCGAGATGCTCGTCACTCCGGCGTCGGCGATTCCGCACGCGACAATTGGCTCGTACGCGTCGAACGAGTTCGAGCAGTTGAGCGCGAACCCGTGCATGGTGACGCCCTCTGCGACACGAATGCCGATGGCGCCGATCTTGTCACCGGGATGCAGATCATCCGCCCGAAGCCATGCCCCCGACCTGCCCGGCACGCGTTCGGCCTCTATTCCGAGTTCCGCGAGGACAGCGATCATCACACCCTCGAGTCGGCGCACGTAGGCGACGACATCGATGGGATCGGGCAACCGCACGATGGGATACCCGACGAGTTGGCCCGGACCGTGCCAGGTGATCTTGCCGCCGCGGTCGACATCGATGACGGGGGTTCCGTCGGTCGGCCTCTCGGCGTCCTCGGTGCGTTTGCCTGCCGTGTACACGGCGGGGTGCTCGAGGAGAAGGACAGTGTCAGGCGCCCGCCCTGCGACGACATCAGCGTGTACTTTCCGCTGAAGGTCCAGCGCGTCGAGATACGGCACGGAGTTGGCGCTTAGCCCCGTGACGACAATGTCGACCACGCTTCGAGTCTAGACACGTCCACCACAGGACGCGCGCAGGCGACGCTGTTCACAACGATCTCCTCGGCGCTAACCTAGCGTGCTCCGCGGGCGACGATGAAGAAATGACCGCAACGACCCTGCCGGACGAACTGCTTGCGGGCTATCGACTGGTTCGCCGACTGGGTTCGGGCGCTCGTTCACAGGTGTATCTCGGCCGCGGACGGGATCGAACCGTTGCGCTGAAGGTCTTCGCGTCGGACGTGAGCCGCGAAAGCGTGGGCGCCGAGTTGGATGCCCTCGGCCGCCACGAATCGCCGCACCTCGTTCGCCTGCTCGATATCGCGAGCGACGCGGAAGGCACGCCGATTCTCGTTCTCGAACGACTCACGCAGGGGAGCGTGGCCACGCTTCTGGCGGAACGGGACGACCTCGAATGCGGTGAGGCGGTGACCATCCTTGCTCCGCTCGCTGCCCTGGTTGGCGAGCTTGCCGCCGCCGGTGTGGCGCACGGACGGCTGAGTACGGGTTCGGTGCATCTCGGGGCCGAGGGCCAGCCCGTCGTCCTCGGCCTCGGCCACTGCGAGCTGTTCGAGCGCGACGGCACAATGGCCGCCCTGGACGTCCAGCCCGGCGCCGTGGCGGATCGGGAAGCCCTCGCGAAAATGGCCATCGCCGTCCTCGGACGTGTGCGAGACGCGGGCGCTCCGCGAATGACTGACCTGGCTCGCTGGATCGAGGAGACGCCGAGGGCGTGTGAGTTCCCGGGTGAGCTGTCTGAGCGACTGTTCGCCGCTGCCGAACCGCTGCCGATCTCGGCGTCGACGCCACCCTCGGGCCCTATCGGCCGCCCCTCGGCATCGGGCGGTCCACGTCGCATTCTGGTCGCTGAGTCGTCTCCGCCCGCCCGGACAGGCAATGCGGTGCACGGCTGGATGCCTGGATGGGCCGCCGAACTGATGACGGAAGGCCCCGACGCGGTGAAGCGGAGGGTGCTGGATTTTGTGCGGGGCGTTCGCCCACGGTTCTGGGTAATCGCGAGCGGCGTGGCTCTTGCGCTGATTCTCGCGATCTCGCTCGTACCGGCCGGGACGAAGGCGGACGTCGCGCCCGCGGCAACCCCGTCCCGGTCCACAGTTCCGTCCGAGCTCCCCATCCCCAGCGCCAGCGCGCTGCCGGCCGACCCGCTTCTCGCGGCCGCCGTGCTGCTGAAAGCCAGACAGATCTGCCTGCGAGACCTCTCGATCCTGTGCCTCGACGGCGTGGACGAAGACTCCGCCGGTGCGTTCGAGAGCGACTCGACCCTGATCCAGAAGATCGAGGACGGGGGCGAAGTTCCGATGCCGATCGACCCGGACGACGCCGGGCTGACTCTCGTCGAGCGACTGGGCGACACGGCTCTCGTTCGCTTGGGCACCGCGGCAACCGAGCCGTCGATTCTTGTGATCCGAACCACGAGTGGATGGCGGATCCGGGACTACCTCACGGGCCCGACGAGCTCAGGGGTCGCGACCGGCTAGCTCCAGTGGGGCGGCCGCGTGGTGAGGGGCGGTAGTGCGGTCAGCAGGTCCCCTCGGGTGGCGTTTAGCTGCATCTGCGTCACGAACAGAGTCGTCGAGAGGTCCGCACCGCACAGGTTCGCATCCCGCAGGTCGGCCGAAATCAGGTCCGCGCCCCGCAGGTCTGCGTTCGCGAGATCCGCCGCGATCAACACCGCGCCCCGCAGGTCGGCACCGCGCAGATCTGCTCCCGCTAGATTCGCACCGACCAGGTCGGCACCCGCCCGAACCCGCGCCGGATGCATCGTGCTCGCAGCCGATCTCACCGAACTGCTCACGGCGGCAAGCAATGGATTGACCTCGTCCCGTAAGCGCTCCAGATCGAGCGTGAGCACTCGAGCGCCGGGCTGGACGCTCAAATCCTCGATCCGAGCGTGCATCGCATCCAGCGACTCGCGCGTCTCCCGGTCTTCGGCCGCGTGGAATGCCGCTGTCAGAAACCAGAGCATATCGTGCAGTTGGCGGACGATCCGGAAAACAGCGAACATCTCGGTTCGAAGACTCGCGGAGTCTCTCCAGCTCGAGCCGGCGTAAATCGCCTGTGTAACCTTCTGCCCAGCGCCGTGGCAGTCGAAGACGGTGCAACCACGCATGCCGTCGTTCCGAAGAGCGGAGTGGATGCGGCAGCGATAGTCCGCCTCCAGGTTTCGGCACGCCTCGTCATCGCCCTTCGAGAAGCCAAAATCCTCCGAGCGGGTGAACTCGAGAGCAACACAGCAGAGTCCCACGCAACGCGCGCAGTCCGCGATCAGCGTCGAACCGAGTTCATCCATTCCGCGATCCCTTCGATGAACTCAGGGACCGGACGAGCTCGGGGCCCGCCGGACTAGATGCCGAGATTGCCCTCGAAGCTGCTGTTCTCGAGGCGATCCTTCACGGCGACCAGGAAGCGCGCGGCGTCTGCACCGTCCACAATCCGGTGGTCGTAGGAGAGTGCCAGGTACACGGTCGAACGGATCGCGATCGCGTCGAGGCCGTTGTCGGAGACGACGACCGGCTTCTTGGCGACGATGCCGGTTCCGAGGATCGCGGACTGCGGAAGGAACACAATCGGGGTGTCGAACAGCGCGCCGCGCGAACCCGTGTTGGTCAGGGTGAACGTGCCACCCGCCAGCTCATCCGGCTTCAGCTTGTTCTCGCGGGTGCGCGTTGCGAGATCGGCGATCTGCTTCGCGAAGTCGGCGATGGTCAGGCCTGCAGCATCCCGGATGACCGGGGTCAGAAGGCCACGCTCGGTGTCGACCGCGATGCTGATGTTTTCGTGGTCGGGGTAGACGATCGAGTCACCCTCGATCGTCGCGTTCACGATCGGGTAGGCGCGGAGCGCCTCGGCGGCAGCGAGCGCGAAGAACGGCAGGAACGACAGCTTCACACCAGTTGAACGCAGGAACTGGTCCTTCACGTCGTCGCGGAAGTGGGCGACGCGCGTGACATCGACCTCGACGACGGACGTCAGCTGGGCGGAGGTCTGCATGGAGACGACGGCACGCTCGGCGATGACCTTGCGCAGGCGGGACATCGGAACGGTGGTGCCGCGCAGGGGAGAGGTGGCGATCGGCTCGCGCTGCGGAGCGGGAGCGGGCGCGACCTTGCTGAGGCTCGTGCCGGCGGCGAGGACATCCTGCTTGCGGATGCGGCCACCCACTCCGGTGCCGGTGACGGTTGAAAGGTCGATACCGCTGTCGTGCGCGAGCTTGCGAACGATCGGCGTCACGTACGCGGCGTTCGACGCGGAGGCGTCGCCGGAAGCTGTGGCCGGCGCGGGCTGTGCCGTCGGGGCTGCCTGCTCGGGCTGTGCTGGAGCGGCCTCTTCCTGCTGCGCAGGGGCGGCCGCCTCAGCTGGCGCGGGAGCTGGCTGCTCGGGCTGAGCAGGAGCTGGCTGCTCGGGCTGAGCGGGAGCTGGCTGCTCGGGCTGAGCAGGAGCGGCCTGCTCGGCCGGCGCGGGTGCGGCCTGTTCGGGCTGTGCGGGAGATGCCGGGGCCGGCTCGACGCTCTCGGCCGGGGCCGGAGGCGTCGGAGAAGACGCCGTTGCGTCCTCCGGTGCGGGCGCGTCGGTCGAGGGAACCTCGGCGACGGGGTCCGGGGCTGGAGCGGGCTGCTCGGCGGGTGCAGCCTGCTCGCTGGCTTCTGCCGGCGCGGGAGCTGCCGCCTCCGGTGCGGGCGCTGCGGCCGCTTCTGCGGCGGGCGCCGAGTCAGCCGCTGGTGCGACTGATTCCTCGGCCGGGGCGGCCGGTGCAGCGCCGCCTCCCGATCCGTCACCGATCGTGACGAGGGGGGTTCCCACCTCGACGGTTGCGTCCTCGGCGACCAGGATCGCCTCGATGACGCCCGCGATTGGCGAGGGAATCTCTGTATCGACCTTGTCGGTCGACACCTCGAGCAGTGGCTCGTCGACCTCGACGCGGTCGCCGACGTTCTTGAGCCAGCGGGTTACCGTGCCCTCTGTGACACTCTCGCCGAGTGCCGGGAGGTTGACGGATTCGCTCATCAGTGATGCTCCTTATTACCGAATGCTGCGGGTCTAGCTTAGTTCTGGGGCAGGCGCTCTGGCCTATACGGCGTGGAGTGGCTTACCGGCGAGTGCGAGGAATGCCTCGCCCAGCGCCTCGTTCTGTGTCGGGTGTGCGTGGATGAATGGGGCGATGTCCTCGGGGTACGCCTCCCAGTTGACCGCGAGCTGCGCTTCGCCGATCAGTTCACCGACGCGCGCGCCGATCATGTGCACCCCGACGACGGGGCCGTCGTTGACCCGCACCACCTTGATCGAACCGGATGTGCCGATGATGTGGCTCTTGCCGTTGCCGGCGAGGTTGTAGTCGTACGCGGTGATCTTGTCCGCACCGAACTTCTCGGCGGCTTTGGCCTCCGAGTATCCGATCGAGGCGACCTCGGGGTCGCTGTACGTGACCTTCGGGATGTTGATGTCGTCGACCACGATCGGGTTCAGTCCCGCGAGCTCCTCGGCGACGAAGATGCCCTGCTGGAAGCCGCGGTGGGCGAGCTGGAGACCGGGGACGATGTCTCCAACGGCGTACACGCCCTTGACGCTGGTCTCGAGGCGCTCGTTCGTGATGACGAAGCCGCGGTCCATCGTTATTCCGGCTTCCTCGTACCCGAGGTTCGCTGTGCGCGGCCCGCGGCCGACCGCAACGAGCAGCAGCTCGCCGTCGAAGGTCTGGCCGTCCTCGAGGGTGACGACGATGCCCTGGTCGTCCTGGGTCACGCTCTGGAACCGCACACCGAGGCTGAAGTTGATGCCGCGCTTGCGGAAGGCACGCTCGAACTGCTTACTGACCGACTCGTCCTCATTGGGAACCAGGTGCGGCAGGGCTTCGACGATCTGTACCTCGGCGCCCCACGACTTCCACACGCTGGAGAACTCGACGCCAATGACGCCGCCACCGAGAACGACGACCTTCTTGGGAACGAAGTCGAGCTCGAGCGCCTGCTCGGACGTGATGACCCGGCCGCCGATCTCGAGACCGGGAAGGGACCGTGAGTACGACCCGGTGGCCAGAATCACGTTCTTGCCGGTGAGGGTGTCCTCGCCGACCTGGACTGTGGTCGGTGACGTGAGCTTGCCTTCGCCCTCGATCGTGGTGATGCCGCGGGTCTTGATGAGCCCCTGCAGCCCCTTGTACTTGCTGGCGACAATGCCCTCGCGGTAGGAGGTAACGGCGGCGATGTCGATGCCGGTGAACTGGGTGTTCACGCCATACTTGGCGGACTCGCGCGAGACATCCGCGACCTCGGCCGAGTGCAGCAGGGCCTTCGTGGGGATACAGCCGATGTGGAGGCACGTCCCGCCCACTTTGTCTTTCTCGACGAGGGCTACGGACATCCCCAGCTCGCTAGCGCGCAGAGCGGCTGCGTAGCCACCGCTTCCTGCGCCCAGTACCACGAGGTCAAAGTTCTGCTCAGACACGGACAAGCTCCTTGGTGCGCTCTTGTGTGTTCGCGGCCAACCGACAGGATGCGCCAGCGGCCGAATGGGCGGGTCTGCCCGCCTCAAAAACCTTACTACGCGGCAGAAAATTCCCCGGCCAGTGCGAGCAGGGCGCGCACGGTCACTCCGGTGGGTCCCTTGCCGACGTAGCCGAACCCCGCGCCCTTGTTTTCGGACGGTCCGGCGATGTCGAGATGAGCCCAGGGGATCGGATGCTTGTCACCCCCGGTCCCGGTGGTTCCCACGAATTCGGACAGGAACACACCACCGGCGAGCATCCCCGCCGCCGTATTGCCGGGCTTCGAGTTCGCGATGTCCGCGACATCCGACGAGAGGATGGCGCGCACCTCGGCCGGGAGAGGCATCGGCCAGAAGGTCTCGCCAACGCGCTTGGCGACCGCAACGACACGCCCGACGAGCTCATCGTCGCCCATGACGGCCGAATAGCGATTGCCCAGTGCCACAACCTGCGCACCGGTCAGCGTGGCCACGTCGATAATCGCGTCCGGGCTCTCTTCGCTTGCCGCGACGATGCCGTCGGCGAGCACGAGGCGACCCTCCGCGTCGGTATTGAGCACCTCGACGGTCTTGCCGTTCTTCATGTGCAGAACATCGTTCGGCTTGATCGCCGATCCGGATGGCAGGTTCTCGGCGATGCACAGCCAGGCCGTGACGCGAACCGGCAAACCGAGTTGTGCGGCCGCGAGGGTGACGGCGAGAACCGTGGCAGCTCCGGTCATGTCGTATTTCATCCCCACCATCGATGCCGGTGGCTTCAGCGAGATGCCGCCGGAATCGAAGGTGATTCCCTTGCCGACCAACGCCAGGTGTTTCGTCGCTCCCTTCGGGGAGTAAGCAACCTTGACCAGGCGCGGCGGATGAACGGAACCCTGGCCGACGCCGATAATTCCGCCGAAGTTGCCGACGGCGAGTTCCTTTTCCCGCAGCACCGTGACCTCGACGGATATTCCCTTAGAGAGGTCCACGGCCTCCTGCGCGAGCGTCTCCGGATAGAGGTGCGACGCCGGGGCATTCACGAGGTCGCGCACGGAATGCATCGCTGTCGCGACGATGGATGCCTGTGCGGCAAGCGCCTGGCCGTTTTTCGTGTCGCTTGCAAGGACGATCTCGGTGGCGGGGATCTTCGGACCCTCGGCGGGCGGCGTCCGGTAGGTCAGGTACGAGTAGGCGCCGATTGCTGCGCCCTCCAGGACGGCGAGCACCTCGTCGTCGTTTTCTGCGGGCAGCGCGATTCCGAGCGAGGTCACCCCCCGGATCTGGCGGGCTGCGGTTCCGGCGGCGTAGCGAAGCTCGTTCGCACCGAGCGTCGATCCGACTCCCACCAGCGCCAGCGACCGTGCGGCGATCCCGTCGACGGCGGGAATTCGCCGCACCTCATCCTGTCCACCGGTGACTCCGATGCTTCCCAGCGACGAGGCGAGTACCGCAAACGAGTCGTCATCGCTCAGCAGCCTCGGTCCGGCGTCCGTCTTCTGCACTCCGAGGACGAGCACATCGACATCGAGATCAACGGGGGACTGGGAGGTTACGCGGAGGACGGGCACTGTCATTCGGCCATGTTAGCCGCGCTCCCGCGGGCGGGACCGGACGCTGTTCGCTGTGGGCACACCGTCGCACCCGGCCTTGCTCGAGAGCCCGCGATTAGAGTTGGAGGGTGCGAAATCCTGACCGTCTGTACGAGCTCATTACCGACCTCGCGGACGTGCCCGAGGGTCTTCCGCTTGTCGGGGCGCTCACCGGATTCGCGGACGCTGGCGGCGCCGTCTCGCAGCTCAGCGAGCATCTTCTCGACACCCTCGACTACTCGACCGTGGCCGAGTTCGATAACGACGAACTGCTGGACTATCGCGCTCGCCGTCCCTCCATCTACTTCGACGAGGACCACATCGCCGACTACACCCCCCTTCGGTTGGGGCTGTACCTGTCCCACGACGAGATCGGTCAGCCGTTCTTACTCCTGACCGGGTATGAGCCCGACTTCAAGTGGGACGGATTTACCGCAGCTGTCATCCGCCTCATCGACGACCTCAAGGTGAAGTCGACGACCTGGGTGCACGCGATCCCGATGCCCGTGCCGCACACCCGACCGATCAGCGTGACGGTGAGCGGAAACCGCGCCGAACTGATCGAGACGATGTCGATCTGGAAGCCACGCACCCAGGCTCCGGCAAACGCCCTGCACCTGATCGAATATCGCCTGCAGGAGCTCGGACACCCGATCGCCGGATTCGTCCTCCTCATCCCGCACTACCTGTCGGACACGGAGTTTCCGCTCGCAGCGGTGACCGCCCTCGAGAGCGTGAGCGCGGCGACAGGGCTCATCTTCCCGACGGACACCCTCCGGGAGGCGGGCCGTGACTTCCTGACCAAGATCGAGAGTCAGGTCGAGAGCAATCCCGAACTGGCGAAGCTCGTCGAAACGCTCGAGGCGCGCCACGACAGCTACCTCCAGGACAACCCGCTCCGCTCACCACTCACCGACATCGACGGTGAACTGCCGTCCGCGGATGCGATCGCCGCGGAGCTGCAGAACTTCCTCGCCATGCGCCGCGAAGACGAAGGCCCCGGCATCTGACCCGTCGGTAAACTGCCCACGTGAACTCTCGTCGGGCCTGGCTGGTGTTCGGGTTCGCCGTCTTCGACTACATCATCGCCGTACTCCAGCGCTCGTCGCTGGGCGTTGCCGGAGTCGCCGCAACCGATCGCTTCCACGTCTCCGCTGCGCTGCTCTCGAGCCTCGCGGTCATCCAACTCATCGTCTACGCGGGCCTTCAGATCCCGGTCGGCGTGATCCTCGACCGGGTGGGGCCGCGCATCCTGCTGTCTTCGGGAGCGGCGCTGATGGTGCTCGGTCAGCTGACGCTCGCACTCGCCCCATCGATCGGGTTCGCGATCGGCGGTCGAGTGCTGCTCGGTGCTGGCGATGCGATGACATTTATCTCCGTACGCCGGCTGCTCCCAAACTGGTTTTCAGGTAGACGGCTGCCCATCGTGTCGCAGTTGGTCGGGACGCTCGGACAGTTCGGTCAGATCCTCTCGGCGGTCCCTCTGACCCTGCTGCTCAGCGCTGTGGCCTGGACACCGACGTTCCTGATTCTCTCCGGTGCGTCCGCGCTCGGCCTTCTCGGTGTACTCGTTTTCGTGGACAACGGCATCACCCCGATCACCCGGTCCGCGCCCGCGCTGTCGGGTGCGCCCGTTTCGCCAATGCGTCACATCCGGGACGCGCTCGCGAGGCCTGGCACGCGTCTCGGCTTCTGGTCGCATTTCGTGACGCAGTCGTCCGGCACCGTGTTCACCCTGCTGTGGGGATTTCCGTTCCTGT
The DNA here is from genome assembly GCA_036491035.1 of Galbitalea sp. GTDB lineage: Bacteria > Actinomycetota > Actinomycetes > Actinomycetales > Microbacteriaceae > Galbitalea. Next base: position 16,685 of record DASXCU010000022.1, read on the forward strand.
CTGTCGCGCTCGGCTACGGCCCGTCGAACGCGTCCCTGATTCTCACGCTCATGATCGTCACGGGAATCGTGGTCGGGCCGGTCCTTGGTGTGCTGACCGCCCGCTTCCCGCTTCGTCGGAGCACAATCGTGCTCGGGATCGTGTCGGCGATGGCCGTCGCGTGGGGAATCGTGCTGGCGTGGCCGGGCCAGCCTCCGCTGTGGAGCGTCCTTCTGTTGGTCATCGTGATCGCGATCGGGGGTCCGGGCTCGCTCATCGGGTTCGATTTCGCCCGGACCTTCAATCCGCTTCGGAGCCTTGGTTCGGCGAACGGCATCGTGAACGTGGGCGGATTCCTTGCGTCGTTCGTGATGATGTTCCTCATCGGGATCCTGCTCGACTCGTACTCCCGTGCGACCGGCGGCGGAGCGAGCGCATCCGGCCTCTACTCGCTCGCCGGCTTCCGCGTCGCGTTCCTCGTCCAATACGTCGTCGTCGGTACGGGGGTTGGATTCCTGATCGTCGCGAGGCGCCAAACCAGGCGCCGCCTGCACGAGCAGGAGGGAATAGAAGTAGCCCCGCTGTGGGTTGCAGTTATGAGAGCGTGGCGACGCGCACGATCCGGCGGGGCCCAATAGTCCATGAGCGAAGGCCATGGCAAGAGTCGTCAAGGAAACGTGCAATAATTGACGCTGTAGACCCTGTTGGGGCCTGTGCGCGATATCCGCCTTCGGGGCGGACACCGTCAGGACTTGACAAGGGTCTTAGTTGTGCCAGCCGATAGCTTCCGGCCGGGTGGCCGACTCCCGATTTTGCGCCGCACCAGCGATGACTACGAAGTACAAGTAGTACCCCCGAAGACACAAGCAGTATCCCGAAGACAGCAGCACACAACGAAGGAAGGGTGTTTATGGCAACCCGGACGAAGAGCGAACCTACTCCAGCACAGGCCGAGCCCGTGAAGGACGGGGCGACCGCAACGAAGCGGGCACCGCGCACGCGCGAGGCCGCCAACGAAGCGCCGGCCGCCGCCGTGACCGACGTGGTCTCGCCGAAGACCCGCGCCAAGGCTGCTCCGGCAGCAAAGGCTGCGCCTGCTGCTGCCAAGAAGGCGCCCGCGAAGGCGACGGCATCCCGTCGTGGCACCAAAGCGGCCGCCGCGGAGGACTCGACCGACGAGGACGTCGACATCGAGGTCGTCGAGGATGACGTCGAAATCGACGATGAGGCTCTCGTGGTCGATGGCGATGCCGAAGTCGAGACCGTGGAGGTCGTCGGGGTCGTCGCCGTCGATGGCGACGAGACCGCGACTGACGACGACGACGAGGATGACGACGACAAGGAGAAGTCGGATGAGGAGCTGCCGCAGGGCGCTCTCGTACTATCCCTCGTCGACGACGAGGACGAGGTACCCGTCTACTCCAGCGCCATAACCGGCGCAACCGCCGACCCCGTCAAGGACTACCTGAAGCAGATCGGTAAGGTCGCGCTGCTAAACGCCGCCGAAGAGGTCGAGCTCGCGATGCGAATCGAAGCCGGCCTGTTCGCCGAAGACAAGCTCTCTGCGATGAGCGACGCCGAGAAGCGCTCGACCCTCGGTCGCGAACTGCTCTGGGTCGCGAAGGACGGCCAGCGCGCCAAGAGCCACCTGCTCGGAGCAAACCTCCGACTCGTCGTCTCACTGGCCAAGCGCTACACCGGGCGCGGCATGCAGTTCCTGGACCTGATCCAGGAAGGCAACCTGGGGCTCATCCGTGCGGTCGAGAAGTTCGACTACACCAAGGGCTTCAAGTTCTCGACCTACGCGACGTGGTGGATCCGCCAGGCGATCACTCGCGCAATGGCCGACCAGGCCCGCACCATCCGGATCCCGGTGCACATGGTCGAGGTCATCAACAAGCTCGCTCGTGTCCAGCGCCAGATGCTGCAGGACCTCGGTCGGGAGCCCACGCCCGAGGAGCTGAGCCGCGAGCTCGACATGACTCCCGAGAAGGTCATCGAGGTACAGAAGTACGGCCGCGAGCCGATCTCCCTGCACACTCCGCTCGGCGAGGACGGCGACAGCGAGTTCGGTGACCTCATCGAGGACACCGAGGCAGTCGTGCCGGCGGATGCCGTCGGATTCACGATGCTGCAGAAACAGCTCGAGAGCCTCCTCGACTCCCTGTCCGAGCGCGAGGCGGGCGTGATCCGCATGCGCTTCGGTCTGGGCGACGGAATGCCGAAGACACTGGACCAGATCGGGGACACGTTCGGTGTGACGCGCGAGCGCATCCGCCAGATCGAGTCGAAGACGATGGCGAAACTTCGCCACCCGTCCCGCTCGCAGTCGCTGCGCGACTACCTCGAGTAAGCCTCACGCGTTGCGCCTGCTGCTTTCCATCTGGCTGGCCAAGCTCGCAGGAGTCGCGATTCGTGCGGTTGGCCGCCAGGGTACGCACACGCCCGGACTGATCGCGCGCAAGCTGTACCCCGAGATCATCGGGGCGATCCGTCATCCGGCGAGAGTGGTCGCGGTCACGGGGACGAACGGCAAGACGACCGTATCGAACCTCCTGACCGAGGCTCTTCTCGGCGAGGGATCGCGTGTTGCGAGCAACAGGATCGGCTCGAACCTCGCCGCGGGCATTGCGACCACACTGATTGGCGCAGTTACGTGGACCGGTAAGCCGCGCGTGGACATCGCGGTGCTCGAGATGGATGAGCGTTCGGCCAAACTGGTGCTGCCGGGACTTCGCCCCGACATCCTGGTGTGCATGAACCTGACGCGGGACTCCATCAAGCGCAACGCGCATCCGGCCTACATCGCGTGGATCCTGTCGTCGGCGCTGTCCGAGTCGACCGAGCTTGTGCTCAACGCCGATGATCTCATCGCGTCGTCCCTCGGCACAGACGCGAATCGGCGCTCCTACTTCTCCGTCGACCGGCTCACGACTGACGGGACCGTACCGAGCGGCGCGGCCGTCGATGTGTCGATCTGCCCGGTGTGCGACCATCCGCTCGACTGGGATTACTGGCGGTTCAACCACATCGGCAAGGCTCACTGCCCGAACGGGGATTTCCGGTCACCGGATGCCGGATACCGCGCGAGCGGGCTCGATTCCACCGGGGAAACCGTCACGCTCACGCTCGACGGGGATGCACGGACCGCGAGACTCATCAACGACAACATCGTGAACGTCTACAACGAGATCGCCGTCGCGGCGGTGCTCGACCGCCTCGGAACCCCGAAGGATCGGATTGTCGCCGCCTTCGACCATCTCGACCCACCGACGACACGGTTCGCCCTCGAGCGCATCGGCGGGATCGAGCTCGTCCGCCTGCTCACAAAAGGGCTTGTCGGGGTCGCGTGCTCGCGCGCGTTCGAATATCTTTCTTCGTTCGCCGGCCGCAAGGCCGTCGTCCTCAATATCGATGAAGTCAGCGAACGGATCACCGAGGTCGAGAACACCGCGTGGACCTATGACGCGGACTACGAGTATCTCGCGGGCGCTTCCGTGTCGCAGGTCGTGGTTGGCGGCGTCCGTCGGTATGACCAGGCGCTCCGACTCGCGATCGCGGGCATCGCCCCGGAGCAGATCGTGACCGAGGTGTCCGAGGTGGCCGGTGCCGACCGGATCGACCTGAACGATGCGCGGGACGTGTTCAACCTGCACAGCGTCCACAACGCGGTAATCACGGGAACACCGGTGCAGCGGCGACTGCGGGAACGCCTCGAGGCCCAGGTCGCCGGGGGCGCCTCGTGAGCGGTCAGCTGACGATCGAGATGCTGTTCCCTGAGATCGGCAACCTGCACGGCGACAACTTCAACATCACCTATCTGGCGCAGTGTCGGCCGGATGCTCGTGTCGTCCGAACCGGACTGACGGAGACGCCCGCCTTTGCGACGAGTGACGTGGATCTCGTCTATCTCGGCCCGCTCACCGAGCAGGGCCAGCTGAAGGCCATTAAACGGCTAGCGCCTCACAAGCGGCGCATCGAAGAACTGATCGACGGCGGCACGACGTTCCTCTTCACCCACAACGCGCTCGAGGTTCTGGGTACACGCATCCGCAATGACGAGATGGGATACGACGAGCCGGGCGTCGGGATCTTCGAGCTGGAGTCGACCCTCTCGATGTTTGGTCGCTACAACGGCAAGGTTCTGGGCACGCTCGAGAGCGCGGGCGTTGACCACCCGGTACTCGGGTACAAGTCGCAATTCTCAATGGTGACCGGCGGCGCCACGCTGCCGGGGTTTCTCACGGCCGACCGCGGAATCGGACGCAACACGGCGACCGCGGTTGAGGGAGTGCGGCGGAACAACTTCATCGGCACGTCACTCATCGGGCCGCTGTTGGTCGTCAATCCGCACTTCACGCGCGCGTTGCTTGCCCAGCTCGATCCGGATTCGGAACCACGGCTGGCACACGAGGACTTCGCCCTTGCGGCGTACGACGCCCG
>DASXCU010000023.1:0-6097 GCA_036491035.1 Galbitalea sp.
ACCAACGCCTGAGTTACCGAGCGCCCACCCGCTGCAGGAGCTCGGGGCCGAGCTCGGCCAGGGAGCTGAACCCGCTCAGTCCCAGGCTCAGGTCGAGTTCGGCAACAAGGTTGCGCAGCACGGCCTCGGCGCCGGCCGCCCCGCCCAGTGCCAGCCCATAAACCCACGGTCGTCCGATGAGCACCGCGCTCGCTCCGAGGGCGAGGGCGACGAGGATGTCCGATCCGCTGCGGATCCCGCTGTCGAACAGCACCGGGATCCGACTCTCCACCTTCGCGACGACTGCCGGGAGAGCATCGATGGACGCGATGGCGCCATCCACCTGTCGGCCGCCGTGGTTGCTGACGATGATGCCGTCGACACCGGAACGGATTGCACGCTCGGCGTCGTCCGGATGCTGAATGCCCTTCAGCAGAATAGGTAATTTCGTACGCGACCGGACGAAGGCAAGGTTCTCCCAGGTGAGGGATGAGCGCGAGAAGACATCGAGGAACACGTCGACCGCGGTCCGCGGCTCCTTCGACCTCAGGTTGGTGAGGAACGAGCCGGGGTAGTGACGGGTCATGTCGAGAAGGGTCCTGAGTACCGCGCCGTTCACTCGGGGCGTCTCGGTCGGGGCGTTCGCGGCGATCCGCTCAGCGACCAGTCGCAGGAATACCGGGTCGCTCGTGTACTGCGCGATCCCCATTCCGTGGGCGAACGGGAGATAGGCGATGTCGAGATCGCGCGGGCGCCAGCCGAGCATGTGGGTGTCGAGGGTGATGACGATCGCCTCGGCGCCTGCCGTCTCGGCCCGCGCGATGAGGCTCTCGACCAGGTCGTCCGAGCTGCTCCAGTAGAGCTGGAACCAGTGCGGGGCACCGGGCGCGGCGGCGAATGCCTCCTCGAGCGGAACCGACGCCTGGTTCGAGGCGACGTAAGGGATGCCGAGCGCCGCGGCGGCTCGCGCGATTCCGAGATCGGCGTCCGGATGCGCCAGTTCGAGCACGCCGACCGGTCCCGCGATGACGGGGGATGGATAACGGCGGCCGAAGAGTTCGATCGAGAGGTCGCGCGTACTGACGTCCCGGAGCATCCGCGGAACGATGCGCCAGCGTCCAAACGCGTCGACGTTCGCATCGGCGGTTCGCTCGCGGCCGGCCGATCCGGCGACGTAAGCGAACGCCTCGGGCGACATCCGAGCGCGGGCCGCGGACTCGAGTGCGTCCCAGCCCGTCGGAACCAGCGGCATCCGGCCGATCGCGCCCCCGCGGTAGATCGCGGACTGGGTGTCACGCCCGATGCTCGGCACCATCGCTGAATCCTCCGCTCGTTTTTCGAGACTAGCGGACCCGTTCTAGGTCGGCAGTTCCCGTCGGATCACCGGAGCGACCTCGGTCGCGAAGAGTTCGATGGATTCGAGGACGGCAGAGTTCGGCAACCCGCCGAGATCGACCTGTCCCATGAACCGATCGAGGTCGAACAGGTCGTTTTCGTAGAGGATTTTGTCGATCACCTCCTGCGGGCTGCCCACCATGATCGCGCCGCGCGGACCCGCGAGTTCGTCGAAGCTCGGCCGATCGACCACGAAGCCACGTCCTCCCGGGGTCTTCGGTGCCAGGTAGCCGCGGTAGTAGGGGAACAGGGCGTCGCGCGCCCCCTGGGACGTCGGGCCGACCAGGAAGTGGCTCACGAGTCCCGCCTTCAACTTCTCCGCCGGTTGCCCGGATTGCTGGCCGGCCTGCCGGTAGAGGTCGAACAACGGTTTAGCGCGCGCAGGCGAACCGCCGATCAACCCGAGGGTCATCGGAAGGCCCAGCCGGCCGGCGCGGATCGCGCTTCCCGGTGTGCCGCCGATGCCGACCCGGATCGCCAGTTCCCCGGAATGTGCTCTCGGCGCGATCGGTGCATTGTCGAGTGGGGGCCGAAACCGTCCCCGCCATGTGACGTGGTCGCTGGCGCGAAGCTGAAGGAGCAGGTCGAGCTTCTCCTCGAAGACGTCGTCGTAGTCGGCGAGGTCGATCCCGAAGAGAGGGAACGGCTCGGTGAAGGCACTGCGACCCACGGTGATCTCAGCCCGGCCGGCCGACAGGAGGTCGACGGCGGCGAAATCCTGATAGAGCCGAACGGGATCGAGCACGCTCAGGACGGACACGGCGCTCGTGAGCAGGATGGAACTGGTCGCGTGGGCGATCGCCCCGAGCACGACGGCGGGCGACGAAACGGCAAAGTCCAGAGTGTGGTGCTCTCCGAGGCCGAAGACATCCAGTCCGGCACGGTCCGCCGCGATCGCGTAGTCGACGATGTCGGCGATGCGCTTAGTCGCGGTCGGGCGTTCGCCGCTGTACGGGTCAGCCGCGATGTCGGTCAGCGAGAAGACTCCGAGCTGCATCGGATTAGTCGTCTTCGTCCGAGGCGTCCGTCGCTTCGAGGTCGGCTTCGCGTCCCGCCTTCAGCGCTGTCGCCCACCAGTGCAGATCGGCGAGAAGGGCGTCGAGGCGTGGCGTCAGCGGTTCGAGAGCCGCCGACGGGTCGGCACCGCCACGGATGTCCATGACGTACTGGCCGAGGATGTTCACGGTCGGGCGCACGGAGGCCATGTCGAGCTCGTCCGCCACCTGGCGCAGCTGCTCGATCGCACGGGCACCTCCGGCGTTGCCGTAACCGAGGAATGAGATGGGCTTGCGGTTCCACTCGACGAAGTAGTGATCGACCGCGTTCTTGAAGACACCCGAGTATCCGTGGTTGTACTCGTTGGTGATCACGAGAAAGCCGTCGGCGCCGTCGAGCTTCTCGCCGAGCCCACGCTCCGCAGCGGAGACGTACTGCCGCGGCGTCGCCGCGGGCGGAGTGGCCCTGTCGTAGAACGGGAGAACGTGGTCCCGAAGATCGATGGTCTCGAACGTGAAGTCCGTACGACTGGCGGTCTTGTCCAGAACCCAGGCGAGCGGCGTGTCCGCGAAACGATTGGGGCGGGTGCTGGTCAAAAGAATGGCGATATGTGGTGTCGAGGGCATGCGCCAAAGTTACTACAGATTCTGTAGAGCTACAGAACACGTAGCGATAGACTCGGACCATGGCCCTCAAGGATCACGCTCGCTGTAGTCCAACCGCGCTGAAGCTCGTGGCGGACTACTGGGTGCTGCGGATCGTCGAGGAGCTCTCGCTCTCGGACGACGGGCTGCGATTCTCCAGCCTGCAGCGAGCCCTCGGGGGAGCGAGCCCCGCGACCCTCAGTAACCGCCTGCGACGGCTCGAGGCGCAGACACTCGTCGAACGGGAAGGCGAGTCCGGCAGGCTCTCCGTCGTCTACCGACTGAGTGATCGGGGCAGACGCGTGCTGCCCGTCATTCTCGCCATCAACGAGTTCGCCGACGCCAACGCCGTCTCACGCTAGATCGAGACGACTCCGTCGACGTAGAACCAGGTCTTGTTCTCGCGCACGAAGCTGCTGTTCTCCTGCTGGTACATCCGCATGCCCTCGCTCCGGTAGGTCGCGCGGAAGTCGACGGTTCCGACGGAGTCGAGCATCCCACCGCGCGTGCGGCCGAGGATGTCGAGGCTGATCCAGGTGAGACCCGGATCGAGCGTGAGCTTCGCCGGACGGGTCGACGGGTGCCAGGTGGCGAGCAGGTAGCCGGGGTGCCGCAGCGCATACGCGGTATAGCGCGAGCGCATCATTCGCTCGGCTGTCGGCGGCTGGGCGTCGGCTTCCAGGAACGGCCGACAGCACTCGCCATACCTCAGCCCCGTTCCACAGGGGCAGCGCGCGGAGGCGTCGATGTCTGGCATCTCGCCATTATGCGCGACGTAACAGTACTTAGTATTCGCGAGCCGTTTTCGCGTTGTCTGGCATTCTGATTCGACGCAGCACGCCAGACGAAGGGGGCATCCATGACGCTGTCCTCCACCGTTCGCCCTGATCAGGATGACGCCGAACGTGGCTTCGCCACGCTCCAGCTCCACTCCGGAGACCGCCCCGGTTCCGGGGTGACACCGCGCGCGACACCGATCTACCTCACTGCGGGCTTTGTGCTCGAAGACTTCGACCAGGCCGCGGACCTGTTCGAGAACGGCGACGGCTATACGTACACGCGCGTCGCAAATCCCACCGCGGAGGCGGTCGAACAGAAGGTTGCGCTCCTCGAGCGCGGAGCCGAAGCACTGCTCGTCTCGAGCGGTCAGGCGGCGGTCGCGATCACCCTGCTCGGGCTCGTCGAGGCAGGACAGCACATCCTGTCGGCATCGAGCATCTACGAGGGCACGCGCGGATTCTTCCTCGACAACCTCTCCCGGATGGGCGTCGAGACCGACTTCGTCGACGACGCGAACGACCCGGACGCCTGGGAGCGGCTCATCCGGCCGACGACGCGCGCGCTGTTCGCCGAGTCCATTCCCAATCCCAAGAACGATATTTTCGATATCGCGCGCATCGCCGAGGTCGCCCACCGGCACGGCATTCCGCTGATCATCGACAACACGCTCGCGACACCGTACCTGCTACGCCCGCTCGAACACGGCGCCGACATCGTCGTCCACTCGGCCAGCAAGTTCCTCGCCGGTCACGGCGCCGTGCTCGGCGGCGTGATCGTCGACAACGGCAAATTCGACGTCGTGCGCTCCGGCGAGTTGTTTCCCCAGCTGAGCGCGCCCGGTCGCCTGGGTGGCCCGAGCTTCGTCGAACGGGAGGGTGGCCTGGCCCGCATCGCCTACCTTCGCGACGTGCTGGCGCTGCGCTTTGGACCGACGCCGTCGCCGCTCAATGCGTTTCTCATCAACCAGGGCATCGAGACGCTCTCGCTGCGCGTCGAGCGCCAGTCGAGTAACGCGCTCGCGATCGCTCGCTGGCTCGAGCTGCAGCCAGAGGTGCACTCCGTCGACTACTCTGGGCTCGAGTCGAACGCGTTCCACGCACTCGCTGCGCGCTACCTGCCCGACGGCCAGGGCTCCGTCTTCTCGTTTACGTTGCGCGGGGGAGTGGATGCGGCTCGCCGCTTCGTGAACTCGCTCGAGATCTTCACGCACATGACGCACCTCGGGGACGTGAAGTCGCTCGTTCTTCATCCGGGCACGACGAGCCACAACCAACGCAGTGAAGACGAACTGAGCCAGGGCGGGATTTGGCCGGGTACGATTCGCGTCTCGATCGGCATCGAGGATGTTCGCGACCTTCTCCGCGACCTCGATCGGGGTCTCGAAGCGGTGCGGGCAGCGCAGTGACCAGGCAGCAGCACTTCGGCTGGTTTCTCGCCCGCGGCTTCGGGCCGCACGGGTGGGGCCATCCCTACCTCGACTGGAATTACCGCTGGACGGAACCCGCGCTCTACCAGCAGTCCGTTCGCGAACTCGAGCAGGCCGGGTTCGACCTGCTGATCATCGAGGATGCGCCGTCCATGGGCAACGCGTCCACGATCGACCTGCGCATCCGGCAGGCGTTTGGCGGCCCCAAGCACGATCCGCTGCTGCTCGCCCCGTACCTGTTCGACGTCACCTCGAACATCGGCATCGCCCCGACGGTCAACCCCGCCGCGTACCTGCCGTACACGGCAGCACGCCAGTTCGCGACCCTGCAGCACCTGAGCGGCAATCGACTCGGACTAAACGTCGTGACCGACACCGGCAGTGCACGCCACTTCGGGGATGCGCCGCCACTGTCCCACGACGCCGCCTACGACCGCGCCGAGGAGTGGCTGTCCGGTGTTCGGGACCTGTGGCACAGCTGGAGTGACGACGCACTGATCGCCGATCCCACCCGCGGACGCTACGCCGATGGCACGAAACTCGAGGCGGTGCAGCATCGCGGCGAATACTTCGCGTTCGATGGTCCGCTGAATGCGATTCCTTTTGCCGATGGCGATCCCACGATCGTTTCACCCGGTGGGTCGGGTCGCGGGCTGGGCTTCGCCGGCGCGAATTCGGATGTCCAGCTCGCGCTCGCCCCGCTCGACGGGAACAGCATTCGCGAGTACCGGGCGCGCATCCATGCCGCCGCGGTCGAGCGCGGACGCAAGCCCAGCGACGTCACGATTTTGTTCGCGATTCAACCAGTGCTCGTTGCCAGTGCCGAGGAGGCGGACCGACTGGTGGCCGAGTCCGCGAACCCGGATGACGCCGCCAT
>DASXCU010000024.1:0-5131 GCA_036491035.1 Galbitalea sp.
CATCCCCGAGCTCGCAACCCTGCTCCTGTCGTCCTGGCCGTTCGAACCCGGGCTGCTCACCATCGTCGACGGCGCAATGGATGCGATCTCCCGGACGCTCGACCTGCTGCTCAAGTTCGGCGATCGCGTCGCCGTGGAGAGCCCCGGTTTTCCCCCGGTGTTCGACCTGCTCGACCACTACGGAACCGAGCGCATCGCCGTCGAGCTCGACAACGAGGGGATGCGACCGGACTCGCTCGTCGAGGCACTGCACCGCTCCCCCGCGGCGATCGTGCTGCAGCCGCGCACTCAGAACCCGTCCGGTGTCTCGATGACGGTCGATCGGGCGCGGGAACTGGCCCGCATCGTCCGCAATTCGCGCAGCGCGGAGCACACCATGATCATCGAGGATGACCACTCGGGCGAGATCTCCTCGAGCGGGGACGTCTCCCTCGGGGCGTTCCTGCCGGACCGTGTCATCCACATCCGCAGCTTCTCGAAGTCGCACGGCCCGGACCTTCGCATCGCCGCGGTCGGAGGGCCCAAGGACTTCATGGACCGGTTCGTGGCGAGGCGCATCCTCGGCCCGGGCTGGACGTCGCGGATGCTGCAGACAATCCTGTTCGATCTGCTGACCGAGCCGGAATCCGTCGACCAGGTCGCCCTGGCTCGCCGCACCTACCGTGAGCGGCAGGTCGCGATGGCCGCGGCCCTCCACGAAAACGAATGGGATGTCCCCACCGCCGACGGCATCAACATGTGGCTGCGGGTCGACGACGAGCGCGACGCGGTCGTACAACTCGCGGCAGCGGGCATCCGGGTCGCGGCGGGCACCCCGTTCCTTGCCACTCCGGGCGGACAGTTCATCCGCGTCACCGTGGGCCAGGTACGGGATGACTTCGCCACCGTCGCAGCCCAGCTCGCTGCGGCAGGCACCTCCTAGTCGAGCGCCGAGCGGAGAAACCCCTCCAGGTGGACGACGTCTCGCTCGTAGAGGGCGGCGTCATCCACCAGCTCGGGCTTGCGCAGCTCGTCTGCCTTCGCTCGTGTGAAGGCGGCCTCGGCGCGCAGCCGATCGACGGCTCTCCGCACCACGTCGAGCCAGTCGGCGTCGGTGCCGTACGAGTCGAGCAGAAGCTGGATCCGTCGCCGCCACTGGTCTTCGCGCACGGCGCCGGCGTGCCATTCGGAGGTCAGCGGGATCATTCTCGTGGCGAGATTCGCGAGGTCGGCGACGCGTGGTCCGGGTGTGCAGAGATCGAAGTCGATCGCGCCGATGACGCGACCGTCGCGGAAGACGAGGTTATGCGGCGCGAAGTCGTTGTGGCAGATCACCTCGGTCGGTTCGGCGGCCTGCCACTGCCAGATGGCGTCGGTCGTGTCGAAACCCACGGAGGCATCGTGCAGCGCCCGCAGGTGGCGCCCGGCATCCCGAAGCGCCTCGTCCGTCCAGACCCACTCCGGCAGCGGGTAGACGGGCACCTCTCCCTCCAGGAAGGACAGGACCTCGCGATCGCCGTCGACGCCGATCGCTCGCGGAATCCAGTCGATTCCGGCATTTGCGAGCCAGTCGAGGTATCGGTGGATGGTCGGCGTCCACGGCCCCGCCATGCGAGTGACCGTGTTACCAGCGCGGATCACGGCGTTCATGTTGCCGCCCTGCATTGGCCCGTCCATCCAGCAATTCTCACGCAGAATGGAAACGACACGAAGGAGTGAGCATGCGCGCGTGGCAGGTTGAGCGTCTTGGGGAGCCGATCGAGGTGATGAGCCTCCGTGAGGTGGAGGTTCCGTCGATCGGACCCGACGAGGTGCTGGTGAAGGCGCGCGCGATCGCAATCAATTTCCCCGACGTGCTGCTGGCACGCGGCGAGTACCAGGTGAAGCCGGACCTTCCATTCACACCCGGCCTCGAACTGTGCGGCGAGATCGTCGAGGTCGGCGCGAATGTCTCGCACCTGACTGTCGGCCAGCGCGTGATCGCGTCGAGGATCGGGCTGCTCGCCGAATTCTCGGTACTGGATGCGCGGCTCGTCTTCCCGGCACCGGCCGCGCTCACCGACGAGGAGGCGTCCGCCCTGTTCATCGGTCACCAGACCGGCTATTTCGGCCTCCACCGCCGCGCGCGGCTGCAGGCCGGCGAAACCCTCCTCGTGCACGCCGCCGCCGGTGGTGTCGGTACCGCGGCCGTTCAACTCGGCAAGGCGGCGGGAGCCCGCGTGATCGGCGTGGTGGGGTCGGCGGCCAAGATCGAGGTCGCGAAACGGGCGGGCGCCGACCACGTGATCGACCGCTCCGCAGACGACTTCGTCGCTGTCGTCAACGACCTCACCGCGGGCGGCGGGGCGGATGTCGTCTACGACCCGGTCGGCGGGGAAGTCTTCGAACGCTCGACGAAGTGCATCGCCTTCGAGGGTCGGATCATCGTGGTCGGATTTGCCAGCGGCGCGATCGGGGTCGCGCGGGCGAACCATGCGCTGGTCAAGAACTACGGCATCCTCGGGCTGCACTGGGGCCTCTACGCCACGAAGGCTCCGCAGTTCGTCGTGGAGGCACACTCCGAGCTGACGCGCATGGCCGATGCGGGCACCGTCAAGCCGATTATTGGGGAGGTTTTGCCGTTCGAACAGGCGCCGACCGCGATCCAACGTCTAAGCGAGGGGTCGACAATCGGTCGACTGGTAGTGACGATCTGACAACTTTCAGCGTGCCGCATACCGAGTGGTATGTAATTAGCTCATGACGATGACGGATGCGCCACGGATTTCGAACCTCCTTGAGAGTGACTTCTACTTCTTCCAGGACCAGCTGACCGACCGCGAGAACGAGAAGATCCTCGAGATCCGATCGTTCTTCGAGACCACGGTGCGCCCGATCGCCAATGATTACTGGGCGCGTGCGGAGATGCCGTTCCAGATCGTGCCCGACCTCGCCAAGCTGGGCGTCTTCGGCCCGGAGTGGCAGGACGAGTATTCCGAATACAGCGCCGTGTTCCGCGGCTGGAGCGGTCTCGAGATGGCTCGCGTCGACTCGTCGCTCACCACTTTCTGCGGCGTGCAGGGTGGACTCGCGATGGGTGCTCTCGGCGTCGGCGGATCGGAGGAGCAGAAGAAATACTGGCTGCCGAAGCTCGCCTCGGCCGAAGTGATGGGCGCTTTCGGTCTCACCGAGCCCCTCTCGGGATCGGACACGGCGCGCGGACTCAACACCACGGCAGAACGCTCGGGCGACACCTGGACGATCAATGGCGCCAAGCGCTGGATCGGTAACGCGACCTTCGCCGACATCGTCGTGATCTGGGCTCGTGACGTCGCGGACGAGAAGGTCAAGGGCTTTATCGTCCGCACCGACGACCCGGGCTTCACCGCGACGAAGATCGAGGACAAGCAGAGCCTCCGCATCGTGCAGAACGCCGACATCACGCTGACGAATGTGAAAGTCTCCGAGGAGGACCGCCTGCAGCGCATCAACGGCTTCCGTGACCTCGCGGTCGTCCTGCGACTCACCCGCGCGGGTGTGGCCTGGCAGGCGGTCGGCAACTCGATCGGGGCGTACGAGGCAGCGGTTGCGTACTCGAAGTCGCGCCTGCAGTTCGGCAAGCCGATCGGCAGCTTCCAGCTCGTGCAGGAACTTCTCGCGAACGCGCTCGGCAACATCACCGCGAGCCTCGCACTCTGCATGCAGGTTTCCCGGCTGCAGGATGAGGGCCGCCAGTCGGACGCACAGTCCGCACTGTCGAAGTCGTTCGTTACGTCCAAGGCACGGGAGAGCGTTGCGCTCTGCCGCGAGGTTCTCGGCGGAAACGGAATCGTGCTCGAGAACGGCGTCGCAAAGCCCTTCGCGGACGCGGAGGCCATCTACACGTTCGAGGGCACCCGCCAGATGAACACCCTGATCGTCGGTAAGACGATCACGGGGTTCAGCGCCTTCGTCTAGGTCGCGTCCAGGTCCTAGACGGCAACCCGGGCGGTCGCCCGACCGAGAACCCGATCGACCAGCGTCGGCGGAAGAACGGTCGCACCCAGCCGGTTGGCCGGCGAAGCAGCGCGACGAAGACCGCGCAGGATGGTCTGCAACTCGTCCGCCATCTGCTCCCCGTTGTAGCGGTACGCGGGTACGCCGAAGGCCTCGTCCTCGACGAAGGCGAGGAGTTCGCCGAGTGCCGCGGTGGCCTTCTCCGTACGTTTCGGAGCTCGGGCGAGGTACGCCGAGAGCTGGGCCGCCAACTCGGACGGAGTTGAGGTTTCCCGAGCATCCACTCGCAGGTCGCGCGCGCCCTCCCGCAACTCCAGCCACGAGAGCTCCGCCGGTTCGATTCCCGAACGGATGCGGTCGATCCGGCGACGACGGATGGCGATCCGGATGATCGCCGGCGCCGCCAGGATCAGCAGGATCAGAATGACGCCGAAGGCTCCGTAGCTCGCCGCCGGCAGCTGGGTGTTGGTCTGCGCGGAGGCGCTGGGCTTGGCGTTGTCGCCCTGGTTCGGGAGCTTCGGGGCGGTGACCGGTGCCGTGGTCGGAGCGGTGGTTGCCGTGCTGGTCGGCCCGACGGTGGGAGCAGCGCCGGCCGCACCCTGCCCGGGCGCGCTCGGGAAGTCGGGCTCGAACCCTTTGCTCGGTGTCGGCTCGAACCGCACCCATCCGACGCCCTTGAAGTACAGCTCGGGCCACGCGTGCAGGTTGCTCGATGACACCTGCCAGACCGCCGTCTTGTTCTTGCCGACGTGGGTGAGCTTGCCCGGCAGGAAGCCGACGGCGACACGGGAGGGGATGCCCAGAGTGCGCGCCATCACGGCCATCGTGGTCGCGAAGTGAACGCAGTAGCCGCTCTTCGCCTTGAGGAACGGCACGATCACGTTCAGTCCGGAGCCGTCGAAGCCGCCCGTCGCTGGCGTCTTGGTCGAGTACGTGAACGTCCCGTCGTGGAAGTAGGTCTGCAGTGCGACAGCTTTGTCGAAGTCGGTCTTCGCTTTCGCCGTCACCTGCTTCGCGGTCGCTGCGACGATCGGGTCGAGGCCGGCAGGAACCTTGGCCAGTGCACTGGCGGTGTCGCGCGGTGCCGACTCCATCTGCTGGATGGTCGGCTGCACGTCCAGGCTCGAGACCGTGTACCGCTCGCCCTGCATCGACGTCGTATCGGAGCGCACGGACA
>DASXCU010000025.1:0-2674 GCA_036491035.1 Galbitalea sp.
CCCGCGCTTCGCCTGCGTGTCCCCGACACCGACCTGAGCTTCGATGATCTGGTGCGCGGACCCGTGACGTTCCCGGCGGGATCAACGAGAGACTTCGTAGTGGTGCGTCCCAATGGTGCGCCCGTCTACCCGTTCGTGAACCCGGTCGATGACGCGCTCATGGGCGTCACGCACGTGCTGCGCGGCGAGGACCTGATGTCGTCGACGCCACGACAGATCGCGCTGTACATGGCGCTCATCGAGATTGGCGTCACGACGTTCGTACCGCGGTTCGGCCACCTGCCCCTGGTGCGCGGCGATGGCAACAAGAAGCTGTCGAAGCGCAACCCGGAGTCGAACCTCTTCCACCATCGCGACCGCGGGCTCATGCCCGAGGGACTCATCAATTACCTCGCGCTGCTGGGATGGTCGCTCGCGCCGGACCGCGACGTGTTCTCGCTCGATGAGATGGTCGCGGCGTTCGACGTCGTCGACCTGAATCCGAACCCTGCCCAGTTCGACCAGCGCAAGGCGGACTCGATCAACGGCGACCACATCCGGCTGCTCACCGTGGAGGAGCTCGCGGAGCGGCTCGAGCCGTACATGGGCAACCTGGTGGAGACGGAGATCGAACGCACGCTCCTGCTCGCCGCTACGCCACTCGTGCAGGAGCGGATGCAGGTGCTGAGCGAAGCCCCCAGGCTCCTGGAGTTCCTCTTTCTGCCAGACAACGACATCCAGTTCGAGCCGGACGCCCTGCCGGGGGCGGACGCGGCCGCCATCCTCGACGCGGCGTCGGTCGCGCTCGACGGTCTCGACTCGTGGGCGACCGCCGTCATCGAGGAGACGCTGCGTGGAACACTGATCGACGGGCTGGAACTCAAACCACGGCTGGCCTTCGGGGCCCTGCGCACCGCGATCTCGGGCAAGCGGATCAGCCCACCACTGTTCGAATCCATGGAGCTCCTCGGCAAGGAGTCGACGCTCCGTCGTATCGCACGATTGCGCGAACGTCTGTGACTTCGGCGCCTCCCACCAAGAAGCCCGCGCTGACGCCCGCCGAGAAGCGTCGGCGCAAGGCTCGACGCGCGTGGATCCCGACGATCGTGATCGGGATTCTGATCATCGTCGCGATCGTAACGGCGGTGTTTTTCCAGGCCTCCGGAATCAATAAGACCATCACCCCGCCCGCGGGGAATTCGAAGTTCAACATCGCCGGGCTCAAGGTGATCAACGGAGCCGCCGACGTGCAGATCGACGTGCGCAAGCCGCTGACCGCGGCGTCCGTCGGGCTACCGGCAGACTCGAGCCGTACCTTCGGGCCGTTCAACGACATCGCACTCGAGGTCGATCTCACCGGATCGCCCGGGCAGGCGCGCCTCTTCGTCGATACCATGCACGTGGTTACCAGCCACGGCTACGTGACCTCCATCGGAACGGATACGACCGACTCCGGCTTCCTGTTCATCCGTACCCAGCTCTCATCGCTCAGCGACCTCGGGCTCACCACCAAGCAGATGGCCGACTTCGAGAACGCGATGCCCAACGGCGCCGGCGGATCCGACTCGCACTTCTCCCTGCCGTTCGGAACGGGCAATGCTCTCGGCGTTCCGACGGCCGTGAACGTCAGCTGCAACGGCGCCAAGGGGTGTACCGTTTCGACGAAGACGACGCTGCTGACAAAGTGAGGCCAGCCGCTCGGTAGGCTCGCAGGATGAGCGAAACCGCAACTCTTGAGCAGCGCGGCTCGGTATTCGTCCTGAACCTCGGCGAGACCGAAAACCGGTTCAACTTCGACAGTATTGCGCACCTCACGTCGCTTCTCGATCAGGTCGACGCCTCTCCCGGCAGCAAGGCACTTGTGACCACCGCGGACGGTAAGTTCTTCTCCAACGGGCTCGACCTCGACTGGATGATGGCCGAAAAGATCGACCTCGCCGCCCTGGTGAGCGTCGTGCAGGAACTGTTCGCGCGGATGCTCGAAGCACCGTACCCGACGGTCGCGGCCATCCAGGGCCACTGCTACGCCGCCGGAGCCATGCTCGCCCTCAGCCACGACGTGCGATTCATGCGCGAGGATCGGGGCTTCCTGTGCTTCCCCGAGGTCGACATCAGGATGGCGTTCACCGCCGGGATGAATAGCCTGCTGACCTCCAAGCTGTCGCAGCCGACCACCCACCAGGCGATGGTGCTCGGTCGCCGGTTCACCGCTCCGGAAGCCCTCGCCGCGGGCATCCTCGACGCCACCGCCAGCGAGGCAGACCTCCTCGGCCACGCCGTCGCCTACGCCGAAACCCTCGTCGGAAAAGACGCCGCCACGATCCAGGCGATCAAGAGACAGCTTTACGCCACGACGCTCACACAGCTGCGCGCCACACTCTGACCGGCGTTTGGGAGCACCCCCGGCGGTACGTTAGAGTAACTAGTCGGCTCGGGCCTCGGTTCGAGACGGTGGGGTATGGTGTAATTGGCAACACGGAAGATTCTGATTCTTTTGTTCTTGGTTCGAGTCCAGGTACCCCAGCTGTGCCACTAGCTCAGTCGGATGAGCCCGCTCCAACGGCGGTTGATCACCTCCTTCGCCAGCTCACGACGTGGGCGTCGTCCAGCGCGTGGGTGGACTGGCTCGAGGTCGGAGGATCACTGGGCCGGGATGCCGGTGACGAATGGTCGGACATTGATGCGGGCATCGGTG
>DASXCU010000026.1:0-8277 GCA_036491035.1 Galbitalea sp.
TCGCGATCCAGCAGAGAGAGGAATGTCTGAAAATCCTCCTCCTTACCGTTATGAGGCGTAGCGGTCATCAGCAGAAAATGTCGAGCCCGGTCGCTCAGCAGCTCCCCCAACTGAAAGCGTTTGGAAGCTTTGAGCTCTCCTCCAAACCAGGTGGCACTCATCCGATGTGCCTCGTCAACAACGACCAGGTCAAACTCGGCTTGCCCCAACTGATCGAGGAGCGACTCGTTTCTCGCGAGCTGATCCATTCGCGCGATGAGTAATGGCTTGTGGTCGAAGATGGTTCGACCGGGCACAGTCTCCTCTGCGCCGGGACCGAGGATGTCGAACTCGAGCCCGAACTTGAGAGCGAGCTCATCTTGCCATTGCTCGACTAGACCACCAGGCGCGACGATGAGGCATGTTCGAACGTCGTCCCGGAGGATCAGTTCCTTTATATACAGGCCGGCCATAATCGTCTTGCCTGCGCCGGGGTCGTCGGCGAGCAGGAACCGAAGCGGTGTGCGAGGCAACAACTCGTTATAGACAGCACGGATCTGGTGCGGTAGCGGCTGTACGTCGCTTGTGGCCACAGCCAGCATCGGATCGTGCAACCCAGCGAGGGTAATTCGTTGCGCTTCCGCAGCAAGTCGGAAATTCCTCGCATCAGCATCGAACGGTCGTCCGCCATCGAGATGTGCCTCGATCCGTAACTCGTCGCCCCGGTAGAGGACGATCTGGCCGAGCTCGCCGTTGTCGTTGCGATAGGTGACCTCGACAGCATCGGCGCCGTGCATCCACGCGGCTAGGACCGTGACTGGGCGCCCAGGAAGTATTCCCGCCAGCCGCACGGTACTCGCAATGTCCTCTAAGCGCACGATTCTCCTCCGATTAGACGGCGACTCTGAGCGTATCGACTGGTGCCGTCAAAGTGCGCCGAGCGTGCGACATTTGCACGTCGTCATTCGCGGGAGCGACTCGGCGAGCGTTTCGGCCGAGAATCCCGCTGAATCGAGTGGTCGAGATTACATGCGAAAAACCCAGAAACGGGTGCCACGTGACATCTGGACTCATATTGTGAGTGCCCCCGGCAGGATTCGAACCTGCGGCCAAGACATTAGAAGGGTCCTGCTCTATCCCCTGAGCTACGGAGGCGGCGGCGGCAAGTCTATTACTCGGGCTGCGGAAACCCCTCCCGGGGGCCGTGCATTACCGAGGAGATCTGAGCAACTCGCCGCTGTGCGGGCGATCCCGGGCGGCGTGTGATGGAAATCTCCTCGCGAACGCACGTGGGCGGGTGATCTAGTCATCCAAAGTTCGACCACCGGTCTGGACGCGCCCACATGCGCCGGTCCTAGTCTGGGGTTATGGCCCCCGCCGAATCGAAGAATCGTGACCTGTCCGTCGTCGACAAGTGGTGGCGCGCCGCCAACTACCTGAGTGTCGGGCAGATCTACCTGCTCGACAATGCCCGGCTCGCACGTCCGCTTACGGTGGATGACACGAAGCCGCGGCTCCTGGGGCACTTCGGCACGACACCCGCGCTCAACCTGGTGTGGTCGCACTTCAACCGACTCATCATCGAACGCGACCTGAACGTCGTCTACATCGCCGGTCCGGGGCACGGCGGCCCGGGCATCGTCGCCAATGCCTGGCTCGACGGCACCTACTCCGAGTTGTTCTCCGGCATTTCGCTCGACGGCGACGGCATGCAGAAACTGTTCCGACAGTTCTCCTTCCCCGGCGGCATCCCCTCGCACGCCGCGCCCGAAACCCCCGGCTCGATCAACGAGGGCGGTGAGCTCGGCTACTCGCTCGTTCACGCCTACGGCGCAGCGCTCGACAACCCCGACCTCATTCTCGCCACCGTTATTGGCGACGGCGAGGCCGAGACGGCGACACTCGCAACCAGCTGGCACCTCAACAAGTTCCTGAGCGCGAAGACGGATGGCGCCGTGCTGCCCATCCTGAACCTCAACGGCTACAAGATCGCGAACCCGACAGTGCTCGCCCGCATTCCCGAGGACGAACTGAAGAGCCTGATGCGCGGCTACGGCTACGACCCGATCTGGGTCGAGGGCGGATTCGACGACGAAGACCACATGGCCGTGCACGGCCGGTTCGCGGATGCGCTCGAGAAAGCGCTCGACGCGATCGCCGCCATCCAGAAATCCGCGCGCGAAGACGGAAACAACGAACGCCCAACGTGGCCGATGATCGTGTTGAAGACGCCGAAGGGATGGACTGGACCGAAGTTCGTCGACGGCCTCCCGGTCGAAAACACCTGGCGCGCGCACCAGGTGCCGATCGCTAGCGTGCGCGACAAGCCGGAGCACCTCCGTCAACTCCAGGAGTGGATGGAGAGCTACAAGGCGGGCGAACTCTTCGATACGGACGGCAAGCCGATCACGGAACTGGACGCGAACCGTCCGAGGGGCGACCGGCGGATGTCCGCGAACCCGCACGCCAACGGCGGCCTGCTCATGAAGACGCTCGACCTGCCCCCGCTCGATCCGCGCGCCGTCGACGTCTCAAAGAATCGCGGCGTCGTGATCGAGCCCACGCGCGTCCTCGGTGGTTGGCTGAGTGACCTCATCGCCGCCAACCCCGACAACTTCCGCATCTTCGGACCCGACGAGACGGCATCCAATCGCCTCGACGATGTCTACTCGGTCACCGCCAAGGAGTGGCAGGGCGAGATCCTCGCCGTCGACGAACATCTCGAGCGACAGGGTCGAGTCATCGAGGCACTCAGCGAGAACCTGATGCAGGGACTCCTCGAGGGCTACAACCTCACCGGGCGGCACGGACTGTTCAACTCGTACGAGGCGTTCATCCACGTCGTCGATGCGATGTTCAACCAGCACGCGAAGTGGCTGGAGTCCGCCGCCGAGGTGGCATGGCGGCGGCCCATTCCGTCGTTCAACTACCTGCTCTCGTCCCACGTCTGGCGCCAGGACCACAACGGGTTCTCGCACCAGGACCCCGGATTCCTCGACCACGTCGTCAACAAGCGTGCGAGCGTCGTGCGCGTGTACCTGCCGGCGGACGCGAACCAGCTCCTGGTGACCGCCGAACACGTCTTCAACACCCACGACTACGTGAACGTGATCGTCGCGGGCAAGCAGCCATCACCGACCTTCCTGAGCCTCGAGGAGGCTCGCGAGCACGGCGCACGCGGCCTCGGAGTCTGGGACTGGGCCGGAACCGAGGTCGAAGGACAGGCGCCGGACGTGGTCATCGCGAGTGCTGGCGACGTACCGACGGTGGAGGCGATGGCGGCCGTCCAGATCCTGAAGAACGAGATCCCAGACCTGCGGATGCGGTTCGTCAACGTCGTCGACCTGATGCGGCTCCAGGACAGCACCGAGCATCCGCACGGGCTCACGTCTGACGAGTTCGACGCGGTCTTCACCGCCGACAAGCCCGTGATCTTTGCCTTCCACGGCTACCCGTCGCTCGTGCACCGGCTCACCTACCGCCGCAGCGGCCCCGAGCGATTCCACGTGCGCGGATTCAACGAACAGGGCACCACGACAACGCCGTTCGACATGCTCATGCTGAACGACCTCGATCGGTTCCGCCTCGTGATGGATGTGATCCGCCGCGTGCCTTCACTCGGCACGAACTACGCGTCGTTCAGCCAGCGAATGGATGACGAGCGCATCGCCCACCGTGCCTACACGCGCGCGCACGGCGAGGACCCGGAGGACGTGTCGACCACGCAGGGCCTGCCCTTCAAGGCGAGCAACGAGCGCGTCGACGCCACAGGCGGCGACAACACCAAGGTCTAACCAAACACTTGCGGAGGAGTTATCCCGCGTGTTGAACGCATCCGCGTCCGACACGCCGTGGGTCTCCTCCGCAACTGTTGCGGTCAGGGGCTGTGGTCAGGCGGCTCGGTCGGCGGGCTTCCAGAAGAAACGTTTCGCGATCTCGTTCGTCACCACGTAGACCAGCGTGATCGCGATGATCGACAGGAATACCGGCCACGCGAGACCGATGAGCGACAGCGGCTTGGCGATCGGCGAGTACGGCAGGTAGCAGGCGACGGCGCCGACCACGATGCTGGCAATCACGATGTACCGACTCGGACGACTGAGGAAGAACGGTCGCCGGGTCCGCAGCACGAACAGCACCACCACCTCCGTGAGGATGCTGCCCAGAAACCACGCGCTCTGGAACTCGTGCACCTTGGCGTGGAAGACCAGCTCCAGGATGAGGAACGTCACGATGTCGAACGCCGAACTGATCGACCCGAACACGAGCATGTAGTTGCGGATGAGCTTGACGTCCCAGTCCTGCGGTTTGCGCAGCTGCGTGGCATCCACGGAGTCCGTCGCGATGAAGGTCGCCGGGAAGTCGGTGAGAAGGTTGATGAGCAGGATCTGTCCAGCCAGAAGCGGCAGGAACGGGAGCACCGCGGCCGCGATCGCCATCGAGAGGACGTTGCCGAAGCTCGCGCTCGTCGTCATGTAGATGTACTTCATCGTGTTGGCGAAGGTGCGTCGGCCCTGCGTCATGCCGGCGAGGAGAACGTTCAGGTCCTTGTCGAGCAGGACGATCGCCGCGGCCTCCTTCGCAACGGCGACGGCGCTGTCGACCGAGATACCGACATCCGCAGCGTGCAAAGCGGGCGAGTCGTTGATGCCGTCGCCCATGTAGCCGACCACCTCGCCGGTGGCCCGCAGGGAGCGGACGATCCGCTCCTTCTGGATGGGGTTCAACTCGGCGAACACCGCAATTCCCGGACTCTTCGCCGCGAGAGCCTTGTCGTCGAGCGCATCGATGTCGGTGCCGGTAAGAACGGTCGTCGTGTCGAGTCCGACCTCGTTCGCGATGTGCGCCGCGACCAGGCGGTTGTCACCGGTGAGCATGCGCACGGAGATCCCGTTGGTCGCGAGATCCTTCAGCGTCCGTGCGGCGTCCGGCTTCGCGGGATCAGCGAAGGTGACGAAGCCGACCAGTGTCATCGCCGACTCGTCGCTGAGCTTCGTCGACGTCGCGCCCTTCAGCTCCTTGGTCGCAACACCGAGAACGCGATAGCCCTGGTTGCTGAGGTCCAGGAACAGCTTCTGGACGGAGTCGTTGACCTTGGCGAGCGGTACGGTCGAGCCGTCGGCGGCCTGCGCCGTCGTGCAGACCTGCAGGATGGCGTCGAGCGCACCCTTGCTGATCAAGGTCGGCGTACCGCCGCCATCGGTGACGAGGACGCTGAGTCGGCGACGGTTGAAGTCGTACGGCAACTCCCCCAGCTTGACGACCTTCGACACGTCACAAACCGCGCCGACACAGATCGCGTCGTCGATCGGGTTTTTCAGGCCGATCTGGAAGAACGCGTCGATGTAGCCCAGCCGACTCACCGACCTGCTCGGCTTGCCGGACACGTCGAGGGCGGCATCCAGTACCACCTCGCCCGCCGTCATCGTTCCGGTCTTGTCGGAGCAGAAGATGCTCATCGATCCGAAGTCCTCGATCGCGTCCAGGCGGCGAACGATCACGCGACGCTTCGCGATGACGCGAGCACCCTGCGCGAGGCTGATACTGACGATTGTCGGAAGCAGCTGCGGAGTGAGCCCGACCGCGAGCGCGAGTGAGAACAGCACCGAGTCGATGACCGCTTTGTGCTCGAGCAGGTTCACGGCGAAGATCACGACGACGAGGATGATCATGATCCGGGTCAGGAACAGGCCAAACCGCGTCAGCCCCTTCTCGAAGCCGGTCTTGGGCGGGGCGCTCTCCAGCCGGGCCGAGACCGACCCGATTTCGGTGGAGGCTCCGGTGCCGACGACCAGAACCGTGCCGCTGCCGCTCGCGACGTGAGTGCCCATGAAAACCATGTTCGGGCGGGCGTTCAGAGCGGCATCCGCGCCGCTCGTCCCCGGGTTTTTCTCCACCGGGAAGGTTTCGCCCGTCAGCGCCGATTCGTCGAGCTGCAGGCCATTGGATGAGAGCACGATCGAGTCGCCCGGCACCAGGTCCCCGGCCGAAATCTCGGAAACGTCACCCGGCACGACCGCGCTGATCGCGACGGGCTGCGCCGTGCCGTCCCGATAGACGCTCGCCTTGATCTCGACGGTGGCGAGCAGCGCGGCGATCGCGCGGCCCGCGCCCCGCTCCTGCCAGAAACCGAGCAGGCCCGACAGGACGATGATCACGAGGATGATCGTCGAATCGATCACGTCGCCGAGGACGATCGCGAGCACTGTCGCGATCACCAGGATGATGATGATCGGGCTGAGGAACTGCCGCGCGAGAAGGCGGGCACTCGAGGTCTGCTTGGGCGTGCCGAGGGTGTTCGGACCGACCCGCGTGAGAGCCGCGGACGCCTGCTCACTCGTCAGGCCCGTCTTGGCGGAGTCGAGGTCGGTGAGAAGGGTGGTCGCGTCGGTACTCCAGAACGCGTCGGGAACGGTCGTAGTCACGACAGCAAGTATGCGTTGCGATGCCGGGGATGACCGATAGGCGACGGGTGCCTAATCGGCGGCTTTCGCCAAAGCGACCAGGACCTGGTTCAGGGACGGGATGCCCTCGGCCCGGAAAACCTCGGTACCGTCCCCCGCGCTGATGACGACAGTGGGCGTCGAACGGATGCGCTGGCGTTCGGCCTCGGCCTCGTCGCGCACGATGTCGTGCTCGATGAGCGTCATCGCGCCGACGAGACGCCCTGCCTCCGCCAGCACACCGCGGGTGATCATGCACGGCTCGCAGAAGGTGGAGCTGTAGAAGTCGACGTTCACAGCGGAGTCAACGTTCCGGGCATGGCGCGAATTCCGGTGCCTGAGCTCGTCGGAGTGCTACGAGTCGTAACGCTCCGTGACGTCCTCGAGGTCGTCGGCATCCTTCGGGTCCCAGACATAGGTGACGTGCACACTCTCGCCCACCTGCGTCGCGGTTGTCGCCAGGTAGGCGAACTCGGCGGCGGCCGTCGATTCGAGACCGTTGACGATGATCTCCTTGTCCCAACCGGACTCGGTCGCGATGCGGGTGTCGGTCTGCCCGTCATTGGGTCCGCCGGAGAAAATCACGATGTACTCGTCGCCGTGGGCGAGCGTGGGCTGTGCGTCAGTCATGCACCTAGTTTGTCACCCGAAGCAGTGCGAGGACGCCGATTACGAGCGATACGCACGCGAGCAGCAGTGCGCTTCCGATCAGGATGGCGTGAACCCGAAGGAACCGGGTCGCCCTGCCCTGGGCATCCCGAGCGCGGGAATCCCGGGCGGTGCGCCGGTAGAACGGTGGCCACACGATCCAGTTGAAGATCCCGTTCACCAGAAGAAAGATCGCAGCGGTCATCCTTCAACTCTAGGTATGGATGGCGGGAGAAGCAGTGAAGCGGCGGGGGCAGCTACTCCCGCCGCCATGCAGTTTCTCCCGCCAACCCGCGCAGGTTCTCCCGCCACCGGGAACGGCGCATGTGGGTAGCGCTCAGAGGCGAGTCGGCGCCGCTGGCTAGGATGGGGGCGTGGCTTCTGCGGATGACCGTCTGGTCTGGATTGATTGCGAAATGACCGGACTCGATCTGGAGATCGACGAACTCGTCGAGGTTGCGGTGGTCATCACCGACTACGACCTCGTGCCGGTGGATCCCGGTTTCAGCATCGTCATCAAGCCCGACCAGACCGCGTGGGATCACATGGGTGACTTCGTGCGCGAGATGCACACCACCAGCGGGCTCCTCGAGGAGATCCCGCACGGAAAGTCGCTTGCCGAGGCCGAGTACGAGGTGCTCGAGTACATCCTGAAGTTCGTGCCGGGCGCACAGAGCGCGCCGCTGGCCGGCAACACGATCGGCACCGACCGCATGTTCCTCGCCAAGTACATGCCGCGGGTCGACTCCCATCTGCACTACCGCAGCGTCGACGTGTCCTCGATCAAGGAGCTGGCCCGCCATTGGTTCCCGCGTATCTACTTCAGCGCGCCACCGAAGAACGGTGGTCACCGTGCGCTCGCCGACATCCTCGAATCAATCCGTGAACTCGAGTACTACCGCGGCATCGCATTCGTCGCAGAGCCCGGCCCCACTTCCGAGCAGGCGCAGGCCGTCTCGGCCGCCGTCGTCGAGACGTGGAAACCCCGCCTCTAGCCTTGCGCGGCGCCGGAGTGGCAGCCGCCGCCCCTGCGGCTTGCTATAGAATCTCTTGGTTGCACTCGCGCAAGTGAGAGCGACCCATGGTGGGCGTAGCTCAGTTGGTAGAGCACTGGCTTGTGGTGCCGGGGGTCGCGGGTTCGAGCCCCGTCGTCCACCCTCAGTAAAGATGGCTCGGTCGCAGACGCGGCCGGGTCATTTTTCTTGGG
>DASXCU010000027.1:0-1727 GCA_036491035.1 Galbitalea sp.
TCCTTTGTGTGCGTGGATAGGGGAAATCTATGACAGCGCCCGTGCTTCGTGAGAGCGCTCTCACAAGATCGAGCTAACACTAAGTACGGTCACTTCGTTCTGTCAAGGATTTTCTGGGAGCGCTCCCAAATTGAGACCGAACGGTGTCATCCGAGGGCGGAATCGACGATCTCCCGCGCCTCGGCCTGCACTTTTTTCAGGTGCGCGGGGCCTTCGAACGATTCGGCGTAGATCTTGTAGACGTCCTCGGTTCCGCTCGGCCGGGCGGCGAACCACGATGTCGCGGTCACTACCTTGACGCCACCGATCGCGGCTCCGTTCCCCGGCGCCTCGCTGAGCTTGCCCGTAATCGGTTCGCCGGCAAGGGTCGTCGCGTGGATCGCCGAGCCATTGAGCTTCGCGAGTCGTGCCTTCTGTTCCTTGCTGGCCGCCGCATCCACCCGCTCGTACGCGGGGTCCCCGAATTGGGCGACCAGTTCCGCGTAGAGCTGGGAGGGCGTCTTGCCGGTGACGGCGAGGATTTCGCTGGCGAGGAGTGCGAGCAGGATGCCGTCTTTGTCGGTGGTCCACGCCGTTCCGTCCTTGCGCAGGAAGCTCGCGCCGGCACTCTCCTCGCCGCCGAACGCGACGGAGCCGTCGATGAGTCCGGGGACGAACCACTTGAACCCGACCGGCACTTCCCACAGTCGGCGGCCGAGGGAGTCGGCTACCCGATCGATCATGGAGCTGGAGACGAGGGTCTTGCCGACGGCGGCATCCGGACTCCACTGCGGCCGGTGCGTATAGAGGTATTGGATGGCGACGGCCAGGTAATGGTTGGGGTTCTGCAAACCGCCGTCCGGGGTGACGATGCCGTGACGGTCGGCGTCCGCGTCGTTCCCTGTCACGATGTCGTATTCGTGCTGGTGCGCGACGACCGAGGCCATGACCGAGGGACTCGAGGGGTCCATCCGGATCTTGGCGTCCCAGTCGAGCGTCATAAACGGCCACGCGGGATCGACGAGCGGGTTGACGACCGTGAGGTTCAGTCCGTAGTGCTCGGCGATCAGCTGCCAGTAGTGCACGCTGGCTCCGCCGAGCGGGTCGGCGCCGATGTGGATGCCGGACTTCCGAATCGCGTCGATGTCGACGATGTTCTCCAGGTCCTCGACGTAGTTGCGGCGGAAGTCGTAGGTCTCCACCGCGGTTGGCTCGGCACGCTTCACGTCGACGCTGCCCGCGAGGATGATCTCGTTGGCGCGATTCGCGATCCAGTTCGTGGCGTCGCTGTCGGCGGGTCCGCCATGCGGTGGGTTGTATTTGAAGCCACCGTCGCGAGGTGGGTTGTGGCTCGGGGTGATGATGATCCCGTCGGCGCGGTCGTCGGGAGCACTGGTCAGGTTGTACTTGATGATCGCGTGGCTCAGCGCCGGGGTCGGCACGTAGTCGTCGAACTCGTCCACGAGTACTCGAACGCCGTTCGCCTCGAGCACCTCGAGCGCGGTCGTCTCGGCCGGTCGGCTGAGGCCATGGGTGTCCTTGCCGATGAACAGCGGGCCGGTGATGCCCTGGCCCGTGCGGTATTCGACGATCGCCTGCGTGATGGCCGCGATGTGGGTCTCGTTGAACGCCGCGTCGAACGAAGACCCACGATGGCCGGACGTACCGAAGACGACCTTCTGTTCGGGGATCGTGACATCCGGAACCAGGTCGTAGTACGCCCGGACGAGGTCGTGTACATCGATGAG
>DASXCU010000028.1:0-35049 GCA_036491035.1 Galbitalea sp.
GGCTCCTCGTACAGGTATGAGTCGTCGAGCGAGTCGATCGTGTAGGGCACGAGGATCTTCAGGGCGAGGCCACTCTGGTGTTCGAGGCGCACCTCGATGGCATCCATCATCTCGTCGGGGATGAGCACATCGGCGGCAAGCGCCAGAGCGCGGATGGATCCGCGGCGCTCGCGGAACAGCCCGACGAGTCCCGCCATAACCGCCTCGATGTCGGGCGAGCTCGGCGGATTTGGCTGATCGAGCCCAATGGGGGCGAGCACGCCGTCGGTTTTGATCGCCATCGGGAAGGGCAGGAACTGCCCCTCCAGATCGAGGAAGCTGCGCGCCGCCGCGAGAGTGACCTCGGCCAGGCGATCGAAGTCATCCTGCACTTCTTCGGATGCGTCGTCGCGCCAGTCGGTCATGCGCCAACGCTACAGCGCGAGATCGCTTGACACCGGATGGAGATGCTCGTATCGTGAACTAATCAACTAAAGAGTTGATAAAGCGATAGGTTGATAATGACACAACTGACAACGGCGGGACCGACCGAGCAGGACGCGCACCTCGACCGCGCATTCCTCGCCCTGGCCGACCCCGTGCGTCGCGCGATGATCGCTCGGCTCTCACGGGGCCCGGCCACCGTCAACGAGCTCGCCGAACCGTTCGCAATGTCCAAGCAGGGCGTCTCAAAGCACATCCAGGTGCTGGAGTCGGCGGGCCTGATCACGCGATCGCGGAACGCGCAGCAGCGTCCGTGTCACCTCGATCCCGCGGCGCTGGAAGCGCTGACGGCGTGGATCGACACCTACCGGCTGGAGGCCGAGCGGCAGTTCCGCCAGCTCGACTCACTCCTCGCATCGAGAAACGAACCGAACAAAGGAAACAAAAAATGAGCAATGCAACCACCATCACCGCTAACCCGGGCGAGCAGACCGTCGACGTCGAACGGATCATCGCGGCGCCCGTCGCGGATGTCTACCGCGCCTACACCGAGCCCGAGCTCATCGCCCAGTGGATGGGCCCGCGCGACCTTGAGATGGAAATCGACCGGTTCGATGTCCGCGACGGCGGAACGTGGCGGTTTGTCCACGTCGCGCCCGACGGAAGCAAGTACGGGTTCCACGGCTGTTATCACAGCGTCGTCCCGAGCCAGAGCATGCTCCAGACGTTCGAGTTCGAGGGAGCACCGGGACACGTGAGCCTCGAGCGAGTCGACTTCGAAGACCTCGGCGCTACCACGCGCGTGCGCGTTCACGCGGTCTACCAGAGCGTCGAGGATCGGGACGCGATGATCGCCAGCGGCATGGCCAAGGGCATGACAGAGGGCTATGAGCGCATGGACGAGCTGCTTGCGAAGAGCTAATGGCCCGCCAGTATCACTGGAACGGGCAGGAATCGTCCTCGTCGACCCGCTCGAGTGTGCGAAGCACTCGGGCGGGATTGCCGGCGACGACCTGGAAGTCGGCGACATCCTTCGTGACGATTGCCCCCGCGCCGATCACCGCGCGACGCCCGATCGAGATGCCGGGCAGGATGACCGCCCCCGCACCGATCGAGGCAACAGCTCCCACGCGAATGTCGCCGGTGAGAATCGCTCCCGGCCCCACCGAGGTCGCGAACCCAAGGACGTTGTCGTGGCCGATCGAGGCGGACCGGTTGATGTTGGAGAAGCCGCCGATCGTCGTGTTCGATCCGATCACGGCAGCGGCGTTCACATAGACACCGTGCTTGATCGTGGCGGTGGATGCAACGACCGCGGTCGGATCCACGAGGGACACGGGCGCGTCGAACCCGGCGTCGAAAATGGCACGGGATGCCGCGGCCCGCGTAGCCGCCGACGAGAGGCCGATCACAAACGGTTCGCTGCGTGCGTCGTAGTCCTCGAGGGCGACGAGAGCCGGAAGCACGGGGTCGGCCCCGCCGAAGTTGTCGATGGTGCGCACATCGAAGTTGGCACGATGCGCGCTCTCGATGACATCCCAGACGTAGTGGGATGCGACGCCGATGATCGAAAGGAATTGCCTGGCCATAGTGCGACCAGCATAGGGCCGTGATCAGGGACGGAGCTTGCGATCCACAGCCGTCTTCGCCCACGTCGCAATGTCGTTCGCGCGCTCCTCGATGACCGCGATCGCCTCATCCGCGGTTTTCGCGACCGCGACGACCTCGTCGAAGCGGGATCCGAAGAGCGAGCGCAGCACGGGGATCACCGGCAAACGTTCGGTCCAGTAGCCGCCGAGGTCGAGGAACACCATCGGGCTCATGCCCTCGTCGGGCGGTCCGTAGAAGTTCTGGTTGGCGTCCTCGAAGATCTCCTGCAGCGTGCCCGAGCTGCCGGGCGCGTAGATCGCCCCGTAAATGGCGAGGGTGAGCAGGCCCTCCTCGCGGATCGAGTTCTCGAAGTATTTGGCGTGCTCGGTCGCGAACGGCGTCGCCGGTTCGTGGCCGTAGAGCCACGTCGGGATCCCGATCGAAATCCCCGCATCCTTCTCCGTCTCGGTCGCGAGCTCCATCGCGGGCGTCATCCACGCGTGCAGGGCTTTCATCGCGGAAGGCACGAACGCGCCATCCCTCACCAGGTCGGTGCCGTGCGGGAACGGGAATCGCACTAGCGCGGGATCGGCAGAGATCCTGGCCAGGGCGTCCGCGAACGCTGCGTCCCCGAGCGGTGCGTAGCGCGCGCCGAGGTGCGCCGCCTCCATCGCCCCAGGGCCACCTCCGGTGAGGATCGTGAAGTCGTCGCGGGAGAGCACGTACGCGATCCGGGCAACCGCCTCGTAGTGCGCACTGCCGCGGATCTCGCCGTGACCGCCAAGGATTCCGACGGAACGAGCCCCAGCGACCCGCTTGGCGAGCGAGTAGCTGATCGCCGCGTCGTGCAGCGCGCGACCGTTGCCAATACCGCGGGAACGAGCGGTTGGCTGTCCCTGTGCCAGTGTCGCCAGATAGGTGCGCATGTCGAGCGAGCGCTCGAGCGAAAGGGGATCGGCAGGATCCCAGCTGTCGTAGAGGGCGGATGCGAGATACAGCCGGTCGGGCGGGGCGAGAACGAAGCCCGAATCCGAGATGCTGCGCTCGGCATCCTCCTGTCCGGTCATAGGGGAAAGGGTATGGGAAAAGAAGAACGAGCCGGGCTGAATCAGCCCGGCTCGCGAAGTTCCGTTGAAAGAACGCCTATCCGTTGCTCTTCGAAGCAGCCTTCGTTTTCTTCTCGGCTCGCTTCTCCTTCAGAGACTTCGAAGCGGCGGTCTTGGCGGTGTTCTTCTTTGGCGATTTGTCTGCCATAGGGCATCCCTCCCTCTCCAAGCACGAACGGCTTGCGTTCACCGAGACTACAACCAGCCGAGTGCATTGCCACGTTTTCGTTCCGGATGCAATGGATTGAGCGACCCGGTCTCGCGCCGGAGAGTGGAGACATGGCATCAACGAAGAAGGCATCAAACGCACGCGTGATCGGACTCGCGGTCGCCGGGGCGGTGGGGGGTTTCCTATTCGGCTTCGACTCCTCGGTCGTCAACGGCGCGGTCAACCCCATACAGTCGCAGTTCCACCTGAGCTCAACGATCACGGGACTGGCGGTGGCGAGCGCATTGATCGGATGCGCGATCGGCGCCATCGTCGGCGGCCGCATCGGTGACCGCTTCGGTCGCATCCCGACCATGGTGGTCGCGGCCATCCTGTTCTTCGTCAGCGCGATCGGCGCCGGGCTCGCCGGCGACGTCTGGCTGTTCATCCTGTGGCGCCTGATCGGTGGTCTCGGGATCGGCATCGCCTCCGTGGTGGCACCCGCCTACATCGCGGAGATCTCACCCAAGAACCTGCGCGGCCGGCTCGGCTCGCTCCAGCAACTCGCCATCACCCTGGGAATCTTCGCCGCGCTGCTTTCCGACACGATCTTCGCCAACTCGGCGGGCGACGCCGGCTCGAAGTTCTGGTTCGGCCTCGAGGCCTGGCGGTGGATGTTCATCGCCGGCGTGATCCCGGCGGCCGTGTACGGCATCCTCTCGCTGACGCTGCCCGAGTCGCCGAGGTATCACGTGCTCAAGGGAGACGATGCGAAAGCGAAGGAGCAGATTGCCGCGATCTGGCCCGGTGAGGATGCGGCCGCCGCGATGCGCGACATGAAGGCCAGCGTCAAGGAGGACAAGGAATCCGCGAAGGGGACCATCCGGGGCGACCGGTTCGGACTCAAACCGATCGTCTGGGTCGGCATCATCCTGTCGATCTTCCAGCAGTTCGTCGGCATCAACGTGATCTTCTACTACTCGACCACGCTGTGGCGCGCCGTCGGATTCTCGGAGAAGGATTCGTTCACGGTCTCGGTGATTACTTCAGTCACCAACGTGCTGGTGACACTGATCGCGATCTTCCTGGTCGACAAGGTCGGCCGGAAACCTATCCTGCTCGTCGGATCGATCGCCATGACCGTCTCGCTTGCCACGATGGCCCTGGCGTTCAGCCAGGCGCACCAGGTTCACGGCGCGCCAAGCCTGCCCGGCGGGTGGGGGCCGGTCGCCCTGGTCGCGGCCAACGTCTTCGTGATCGGATTCGGCGCATCCTGGGGGCCGATCATCTGGGTGCTGCTGGGGGAGATCTTCCCGAACAAGATCCGCGCGCGGGCGCTCGGCATCGGGGCCGCGGCCCAGTGGATCGCCAACTTCGTGGTGACGATCACGTTCCCGCCGCTGTCTGCGTTCTCGCTTCCGCTCACCTACGGTCTGTATGCGCTGTTCGCCGCGCTGTCGTTCTTCTTCGTCCTCGGGGTGGTCCCCGAGACGAACGGCGTCTCGCTCGAGGAGACCGGAGGCACCAAGAAGGACCAGGCGGCCCAGAAGATGGCGTCCAAGCAAACCTCGAAGGCCGCCTAGCCGCACACCCCCGTGCCCCAACCCCATACCGTTTTCAGGAGTGTCTGTGACCAGAGTCGCTGGATGCAGGTCGAGTGACTTCACCCGTCACATCCATCACTCCCACACCACACCTTCCTGAAAAAGGTCATCAGGAGAGGGATCAGGGGATGGTGCCGATCCAGAGGCCGTCGCGGGCCCGGGTCATGGCCACGTAGAGCTCGCGCTTCTGGAGTTCGGTGTGCTCGGCCGCGGCGCCCTCCTCGGGCTCGATCAGGTCGTGCTCGCCGGGGAGCAGGTTCGACGGGACCTGCACCAGCAGCACCTGGCTGAACTGCAGGCCCTTCGCACGCTTGATCGTGCCGACCTTCACCGCGTCAACTGGCTTACCGTCGTAGTGAGTCAGCTCGAGCACGGGGATGTTCGCCTTTTGCAGCGACGCGATGGCCGCCCGAACACCGAACGTCGTCAGGGCGAGGATGCCGATGTCGCCGTAGCTGACGCCGGAGTCGGCGACGAGCGAGCGGATGCGACGGGGAATTTCGATGTCGTGCGCCGCGCGATTACTGAACCGAACCAGCAGGGGTGCAGGTCCAGATCGCGCGACGACGACGTCGTCAACCGCGCTGCGGTGGGTGCCCTCGATGTCGACGAAGTCGTCATCGGCCAGCAGCGTCTCTGCGAATCGCAGGATTTCCCCCGTATTGCGGTAGTTCGTGCCCAGCACGACGCCGCGGCCGGCGAGCGAGATGCCCACCTCGGCCAGCGTGTATCCGCCGGGGTAGATCGACTGTTTGTAGTCGCCGATCAGCGTGAGCCCGTCCGGTTTGTCACCGACGAGCGAGTGCAGCATCCCGACCATTGCGGAGGACAGGTCCTGCGCCTCGTCGACGATGACCGCACCGTAGCGGTCGAGCGGTTCGTCGCGCAGTGACTGCACGGCCATCAGGATGATGTCGGCTTCGTCGTGGGCGCCGCGTGCGAGCATCCTCGCCTGGTACGCGGTGAAGAGTTCCCAGACCGCCTTGCGCTGGTCGAGCGTCAGTCCGCGGAGACGACCGGTGCGCTCGACCACGGCGTACTCGTCGAAGGTCGTGATCCCGCGGCCCTTGATGACGTGGTCGATCTCGTCTTCCCAGTAGGTGGGCTTCGGTTCGAGCTTGCCGAGCGGGCCGGGCTTGCCGATGGTGCGCCAGACGATGTCGAATTCGGCGTCGGCGATGGCGGGCTGCAGGTTCGTGCGCACGCCGCGGTCGGACAGCAGGCGCTTCGCGAAGGACTGCGTTCCCACGAACTCGATGCGCTCGCGGATGTCTGGTGCGAGCCTCGACATCAGGGAGGCCTGGACGGCGGGCAGCGTACTGACGAAGGAGGTGACGAGCACGACACCGGGCTGGGTGCGCGCGAGGTAGGCGGCACGGTGGAGCCCGACGACGGTCTTGCCGGTTCCCGCGGCACCGCGAATGCGCGACGGACCGTTGAAGCTGCGGCGAACGAGACGCGCCTGCTCGGGGTCGAGGAACGCCATCCACTCTTCGAGGGCCGGCGCCTTGACGACCGCCGCGACCTGGCTCATGAGCTGGGCGCTGCTGATCAGCGGCAGTGTGTCGTGATGCGCGAGATCGCCGGTCGTCTCCTCGACGAGCTCGGGGTCGCCCACCGCGGTGAGTGTGCGCTGCATGGGAGCCGCGACGACGGGGAAGTAGTCGAGGCTCGCAGCGAGCACTCGCTTGAACTGTTCCTCGGTGAAGCGCAGTCCGCGCTCCAGGATGTAGCTGGCTGCGCCGGTCTCGCCGATCATCTCGACGGTGCCGATGCGCGCGTGCACGTTGGATCGGCCGGACAGCACGACCAGCGCGTGCACCTCGCCGGGCGCGAGTCCGATGTCGGCCATGGCCGCTTCGGTGGCGTAGGCCAGGTCGGCGAGGCTCGCGAGGTCGTCCGTGACGTCGGTGTCCTGGCGGTAGATGCGTCCGCCCTCGATCGTGACGTCGCTCCATGACTTGGTGTCGACGATGTAGAGGCCACTGGGCCCGACGACGATGAGGTCGACCTGCGCGCTGCGCTTGCCCGGCCATCCGCGGTTGGGAAGCAGGTGGTAACCGATGTCCGTCAGGGGCTTGAGGGCAGCGAGAACCTCACGCTCGACGTGCGGCTCGACCTGGTAGCGGGCGACGGCCTTACGAGCCAGCGCCGCGGCGCGTTCGCGCTTTTCGGCGAGCATTAGTTGTCGACGCGAATCGACCCCCGCGGAAGGTGCCGCGCTCATTAATCCTCAGTTCCTGCCCGAACATGGTTGCTAGGTGTCTCTAGGTGCTAGGTGCTAGGTGCTAGGTGCTAGGTGCTAGGTGCTAGGTGCTAGGTGCTAGGTGCCTCTAGTTGCCAGGTGTCGCTAGAAGACTTCTACAACCTTTGCACGTCGCGAGCGCGCGCAATAATCCACTTTCGGGGGGCGGGCACGGCTAGTTTTGTGCGCGCGCTGCCTCTCGACGCCGAATCCTGGGCTTCGCGATCATGTCGGCGGGGAATGTGAGCAGCAGCACGAACAAGGAGTTGTAGTGCAGCGACGGGAAGATCCAGGCCAGTGCGAATGCAACGAGGAACCCGATCGCTGTGGTGCCGATTCCCCAGATCTGAGCGCCGGAAATCGGGGCGTCCTTGCGTTGCATCGCGGGATGGCGGTGCAGGTACCAGGCGATCGCCGTAAGCAGGATCGTGCTCAGGAAGCCATTGCCGATATAAATCGAGACGGTAGTCAGGCTGGGAGGGTACGCCGCCGTGATCTCCGTCGGGAGGGGAAGCACGACAATGGTGAATACCCAGGCGATGTCGAGCCACATGAGAGCGGCGCTCACCTCGACCGTGTTCAACAGGATCTCGTGGTTCGCGATCCAGAAGCGCGCGATAATCGCGAAGCTCAGCGCGAACGCGAACAGCTGGCCGAGATTGTCGAGGACGAACGTTCCGATGGGCGTGGGATGCGCCTTGCTCGCGTCGGTGGTGACAATCTCGACGAGCGGCAGGATGAGCAGGGTGATCGCGATCGCGACCACGGCATCCGTAAAGAAGATCAGTCGCTCGACGCCACGCTGGTTCTCCATGAACCAACGCTAGCGCACAACGAATTTCGCAGACATTAGACCTGTTTTCCAACGGAATCGACTGTTGTTATGCATACCGATGGGGATATCGTGTTGACACCGGCGATTCAAGGACGAACCGCCTGACCGTGTTCCGCCCCGATCGTCTCGTTCACGATCCGCCCCCAAAGGAGCGTTCTATGTCGTCTGCTATCCAAGCGCGAAAGGGGGAAACGGAGAGCAAGGGACTGAAGTCCGGCGCACTCGGTCTCGTCTCCAGCGTCGTTGTCGGTGTCGCTTCTACGGCCCCGGCCTATAGCCTCGCTGCCGCGCTCGGCTTCATCGTCATCAGTGGCGTCGGTGGCAACATCGTCGGTGTTCACGCGCCCGGCGTCATTCTCCTCGCGTTCGTTCCGATGTACCTGATCGCGGTCGCGTACCAGGAGCTCAACAAGGCGGAGCCGGACTGCGGCACGACCTTCACCTGGGCATCCCGGACCTTCGGCCCGGTGATGGGCTGGCTCGGCGGCTGGGGCATCATCGTCGCCGACGTCATCGTCATGGCGAACCTCGCTCAGATCGCCGGACAGACGACGTTCGGCCTGATCGGGAACCTCGGATCGCTGGTCGGGGACAACCAGGCCGCCGCTTACTGGGGCGGTATCGCCACCAACTACTGGTGGGAGCTGACGGCCGGTCTGATCTGGATCGCCCTGATGACCTGGATCTGCTACCGCGGCATCGAGATCTCGGCCCGCCTGCAGCAGATCCTGCTGTCGATCGAGGTCGTTGTTCTGATCGTGTTCGCCGTCTTCGCCCTGGTCAAGGTGGGCTCGGGCAACGGTGTCCCCGGCGTCTCGATTCCCGTCAACATCGACTGGTTCAACCCCTTCACGCTCAACTTCGGTGCGGTGCTCGCGCCCGGTCTGCTGGCCGCGATCTTCATCTACTGGGGCTGGGATACCGCGGTCTCGATCAACGAGGAGACGGCGGATCCGTCGAAGACTCCCGGTCGTGCCGCCATCATCAGTACCGTTCTGCTGCTCGTGACGTACGGCATCGTCTCGACCGCCGCCGTCTCGTACGCGGGCGTCGGCGACAAGGGCATCGGGCTCGGTAACGGGAACAACTCGGACAACGTGTTCCTGTCGCTCGGTCCGAGCCTGTTCGGCAACAGCGTGATCGGGCACGTCCTGCTGGCCCTGTTGACGATCTCGATCCTGACGTCGGCATCCGCGTCCACCCAGACGACGATCCTTCCGACAGCGCGCACCTCGCTCTCCATGGCCGTCTACAAGGCGATCCCGGAGCGCTTCGCGCGTATCCACCCGAAGTTCCTGACACCGACCTGGTCGACTATCGCCATGGGTCTCGTGTCAATTGCGTTCTACGCGGTCGTGACGTTCGTGAACAACGACCTCCTGACACCACTGGTCGACTCCATCGGGTTGATGATCGCGTTCTACTACGGGCTAACCGGCTACGCCTGCGTCTGGTTCTATCGAAAGAGTTTCTACAAAACGTTCCGGGACACGATCATGAGATTCGTGTTCCCGTTATTGGGAGCCCTGATGCTCACGGCCGCGTTCATCTTCGGCCTCATCACCTACGCGGAAGCCGACTGGGAGGTCGACTCGCATGGCCACAACCTCGCCGCGAACCTCTTCGGCTGGGTGGTTGGCGACGACGCGATCATCGGCGTCGGCGGCATCCTGATCGGCCTGGTGCTGATGTTCATCTGGTGGGCTCGTCGCCCAGACTTCTTCCAGGGCAAGACGCTGGCCAAGATGTCGGATGACTACGTGCTGGCTCCCGGAGAGGGTCGCATCGCGACGTTCGGCCTGCCGGACTCGGGCCGCATGCCCGAGGTCATCGCGCCCGACCTGTCCAACCTGCCGAAGGGTCAGAGGGTCGTGGATGCCCGCACGGGCGAGGAGCCGGAAGAGACTCCTTAACCTCAGCTCGGGTCGGGCTTGGCCAC
Source organism: Galbitalea sp. (assembly GCA_036491035.1). GTDB lineage: Bacteria > Actinomycetota > Actinomycetes > Actinomycetales > Microbacteriaceae > Galbitalea. Next base: position 9,891 of record DASXCU010000028.1, read on the forward strand.
AGTCGCAAGCTCGACCCGAGATTTTTTCTCCAACTGTCGTTTTTGCCCCTCCCCGGCGCCGTCGTACTCACGTACCGTCTAACCGAGGGAGAACCAATGACCGAGTACCTGATGTTCGTCTGCACCGACACCGAGCCGGACACGGACACCGCGCCCGAACCCGACATCGACGAGTGGGCCGCCGAGGGCGAGCGTCGAGGTATCCGCAAGCAGGGCGACGCGCTGCTGCGTCCGGAGACGGCGAAGACGGTGCGCGTGCGCAATGGCGAGACGCTGATCACCGATGGCCCCTTCGTCGAGTCGAAGGAATGGATCGCCGGCTACGACCTGCTCGAGTGCGCGAGCCTCGATGAGGCGGTTGAGTATGCCTCTCGCCACCCGATGGCCAGGAACGGACGCATCGAGGTGCGCGAAGTCATGGTCTGGGAGGGCTGAGCCATGGAATATCTGCTCTTCATTGCGACCGATACAGAACCGGATGCCGAACCCGAGCGTGACGGCGAAGTGCAGGCCTGGATCGACGAGGGTGCTCGGCGCGGTATTCGCAAAGTCGGCCATCGCCTTCGGCCCGTTGAGGATGCCACCACCGTACGCGTGCGTGCCGGCGCCATTCTCGTGACCGACGGTCCGTTCACCGAATCCAAGGAGTGGATCGCGGGATTCGACATTCTCGAGTGCGAGAACCTGGACGAAGCGATCGATTTCGCGTCGCGACACCCGTCGGCTCGCACTGGTCGAATCGAGATTCGCCCGTTCTGGCCGACCCAGTTTTGACCGGCGTTTCGGAGGCGGTCGTCGCCGCGTCACGCTCCGACTGGGGCAGGATCGTCGGCGCCCTCATCCGGATCACCGGCGACTGGACTCTCGCCGAGGATGCGACCCAGGACGCGTTCGCGACGGCGCTGGTCCGCTGGCCGAGGGACGGCGTGCCCGACAAGCCAGCCGCCTGGCTGATGACGGTCGCGCGTAATCGCGCGATCGATCGACTGCGTTCGGCGATATCCGAGCGCGCCCGCAAAAAGGAGGTGAGCATTCTGGATTCCATCCACGGCGACGAGCCCGAGATCGAGGACGATCGGCTGCGGCTGATCTTCACGTGCTGCCATCCCGCGCTCGACCTCCCAGCGCGCGTGGCGCTGACACTGCGAACGGTCGCCGGGCTTACCGTGCCGGAGATAGCGTCAGCGTTTCTCGTTCAGGAGACGACGATGGCGCAGCGACTGGTGCGCGCTCGGCGCAAGATCGAGGAAGCGGGCATCCCGTATCGCGTGCCGCCGGCGGAGCTGCTGGGGGAGCGACTGGGCGGAGTGCTCGCGGTCATCTATCTGGTCTTCAACCAGGGCTACAGCGCGGTCGCGCGCACCGCGCTCGCCGAGTCGGCGCTGTCACTGGCGACGTCGGTCGTCGAACTGATGCCGGCTGAGGCGGAGGCGAGAGCGCTGCTCGCGCTGCTCATCCTCCAGAACTCACGTCGGGACGCGCGCATTGGACGGGCCGGCGAACTGCTGACTCTGGAGGAGCAGGACCGCTCGCGCTGGCACGCGGACGAGGTGGAACGCGGACTGTCGCTCGTTCCGTCCGGTCGTGGGTCGTACGCGCTTCAGGCCGCCATCGCCGCGTGTCACGCTCGTGCCGCAAGCGCGGAAGAGACGGACTGGGATCGGATCGTCTCGCTGTACGACGCGCTGCTCGACCTCTCGCCCTCGCCGGTCGTTGAATTCAACCGCGCGATCGCGATCGGGATGCGCGATGGTCCGGATGCCGGACTCGCTCTTCTCGGTCGTCTCGAGCTCGAAGGATACCGCTGGATGCCCGCGGCGCAGGCGGACCTGCTCCGTCGGGCGGGACGCCTGCCCGAGTCTGCCGCACGCATGAGAGAGGCGATCGAGCTGACGCCGAACGGCCCGGAACGCGACGATCTGTCCCGTCGGCTCGCCGAGCTCGAGGCGTGATGCAGTGCGCCGATTTCTAGGAGAGAATAGAGAGGCAACGTCACGCCCAGCAGTCAGGACACCATGAACGTCTTCTACTTCATCATCGCTTTCCTGTTCTTTGCGCTCGGCGTCTTCCTCTTCGCATTCGCGTTCAATGTCGCCGACTTCCAGGCGCTGCTCTTCGTCGGCGGTATCGCCTCGATCTCGATCTCGCTCGCGATCCCGTTCCACATCATCGGTCACAGCGAGCAGCGCTAGTCGTTGCCCGGCGCGCCGCAGGGTATTCCGCCGGAGTTCCTCGCGAGCCTTCGGCGTCGTGCCCGCACCGCGCACGCGCCCGGTTCCCTGGTTTCTTCTGCCCTGCGATGGTCCGGTTTCGACCGCTGGACGCAGTCGTGGTGGCCGCAGGGCATCGCGGTGGGAGCGGCCGACGGCATTCCCGTCGTTCTCGTGAGCTGGTATTCGAGGCGCGAGAACCGTGGTGCCAGGGTCTCGGTCCTGCGGCTCGACACCCTTCGCTACGCTCACGTCGCTCTCGTTGAAGGACCGAACGTCGATCCTGTGCGCGTTCATGCGGGCGGCATCCTGTGGCCCGGCGGTCGATTGCTCGTGGCCGACACGCACGGCGGCATCCGCGAGTTCGAGCTCGCGGGGATAGCCCGTCGCGGTGGCCGCTGGGTGTTACCGCAAACGGGGATGCTGGCGCGGTCGGAGAAGTTCCGCTACTCATTTCTCGGCGAGAGCCCCGACGAGATTGTCGCCGGTGAGTTCGCGCGGGATGAGAGCGGCCGGCTCGCGCGACTGACGCTGTCGGATGGCGCGGTCTCGACCCTGGATATCCATTCGCCCGGCATTCCCGAAATGCAGGGCGCGGTTCTTGTGGAGGGCAGCTGGGCCATCAGCTCGTCGCGTGGCGACCGACTGGGCGGGGACCTCTGGGTCGGCGCCCGGGGTTCGCTCGAGAAGCACGAGGCCGCCCTGCCACCCGGACCGGAGGACCTGGCCTGGTGGCCGGAGCGCCGCCAGATCTGGGGCGCCACCGAGCATCCGGGCCAGCGCTGGGTCTACGCGGTGGACTGGCCGCCCGCAGAAAAATAGTCGAGCAGCCTCGGACCCCCGCGAACATAATGGGTGCTATGTCGGACATCCCCCTTGCACCACCGGCACCCGTCCTTATCAACCGCCTCGCGGTGTTCTCGCTGGTCTGCATCGGGCTGGCGATCCTTTCGGGCCTGAGCGTCGTCGTCCTGGAACTCTCGTTGGCGGCGGTGACCTCGCTGCCTGCCATCTCGCCGACGACCGTCACAGTCGCCGAGTTTCTCGTTCCGACCTTCTACCTGGTCGGCACCGTCCTCGGGGTGCTTGCTGTGCGTCAGTCCATGCGGGGCCGTCGCGCGCTGGCCGTCACCGGTCTCGTGATCAACGCCTCGCTGCTGGTCCTGACGGTGTTGGGCTATTTCGCTCTGACGGCGCTCGGAAACTATCTTCAGGAAACCCTGAAGGGATAGCGCGGCCAGCCCGGCAAAAATATCGATTTCGTTCCCAATTGCGGCGCTCGGCGCGTTTCACCGGGCGCGTTCAGGTGGCTCTGCATAGGGTCTTGGGGTGCCGTCCCGCCCGAATCTCCCCACCCCGTGGGTCGACACGCGCAAACAGCAGCAGGAGCGGTCGCGGCAGCAGCGTCCGGCGCCGCAGCCTTCGTCCGGGGATCGCCCGCCGCAGCGTAACCCGCGTCGCCGCATCATCGTCCGACGGATAATCGCCGTCGTTGTCGTGCTGGCGCTGGTCGGCGTCGGATACGTCGCCTTCAATTACCAGTCGTTCATCAATGGCATCACGCACGTGAACGCCCTCGTGCCGGGAGGCACGTCGTCGGGTAAGGATCAGAACATCCTGCTCGTGGGCGACGACCATCGGCCCGTGGGAGCGTCCGCGGCCGAACTCGCGGCCCTCGGGACCACCCAGGATGGCGGCGGCCTGTCGACGGACACGGTCATGGTCCTGCACATACCGGCAGACGGACAGCATCCCACCCTCATCTCGTTCCCTCGTGACTCGTGGGTGGACGTGCCAGGCGCCGGGATGCGCAAGCTCAACGCGGCTTTCGGAATCGGGGAGGCCAGCGGTGGTGCGTCCGGTGGGGCGCAGCTGCTGGTGCGGGTCATCCAGAACCTCACCGGCCTCACGATCACGCACTACGTGCGAATCTCGCTGCTGGGTTTCTACAACGTCATCAACGCGCTTGGCCCGGTCACCGTGTGCCTGAATCACGCGGTCGATGACCCGTACTCCCACACCGACCTCCCTGCCGGAACCTCGACACTCACCGCCAGCCAGGCGCTCTCCTTCGTTCGCCAGCGCCACGGCCTGCCGGACGGCGACCTGGACCGCGAGATACGGCAGCAGTACTTCCTCTCGATCGAGGCCAGGAACATCCTCACGGCCGGGACGCTGCTGAACCCGGTCAAGCTCCACAACGTGTTGAACGCGGTGAGTTCGTCGATCGAGACGGACCCGGGTCTCAACCTGCTCGACCTCGCGGCCCAGGTGAAGGGATTCGGCGGCAACCTGGCGTCGGCGACGATCCCGGTCTCGGGTACGCCGACCATCCGGGTGAACGGGCAGTACGTGTCGATCGTCCAGCTGAATACTGCGGCCATCCCGGCGTTCATTGCGGGGATCGTGCACCCGAAGGCGACTTCCACGGCGACCGCCAGCGCAGAGCCGAGCCCCAAATCGATTTCGCTCACCGTGCTCAACGCGCGTCAGGTCTCCGGCGCGGCAGGGGAGGCAACAGCGGCGCTGAAGAGCGTCGGCTTCGCCACCGGAACACCGGGGGATGCGAGCGAGCAGGCGACCACAACGGTCAACTACCCGAGCGGTTCGTCCGCGGCGGCGACGGTGGTGAGCTCCTATCTGCCCGGATCGACGCTCAAGGCGGTCAGCGGGATTTCCGGCATCCAGGTCGTCCTCGGGGTGGATGGCGTGAAGGTCAATGTCGCTGCCGGCAATACCGCGGCGACGCCGACGTCCGGAGGGGCGACGGCGACGAAGACCTACAGCGCGCAGTCCTGCGTCAACTGACTACCTCGTCGCGGTGAGGATGCGCGAACTCATCCACGGTCCCGACCACCACATCCGCCATCCGGCCGGTGCGTCGGAGGTGGGGGTGATACCCAGCGAATCGAGCGACTTCCGGTACTCGCTCACCTTCGAGATATCGACGATCAGCAGGCGGCCGCCGGGCTTCAGCACGCGGATCGCCTCGGTGATGGCGGCGGCGCGGCCCTCCCTGGACGGAACGTTGTGAATTGAGAGGCTCGCGGTCGCGAGGTCGAAGGTGTTGTCAGCGAACGGCAGTTTGGTCATGTCGCCGGTCTCGAGCATCACGCGGCCCTCGACGCCGTTGAGTTCCAGGTTGGACTCCGTGGCGACCGTGTTGTTGCCAGACTGGTCGACACTCCGCCACAGGTCGATCCCGGTCACGGAGCCGCGCGGCAGTCGAAGCGCCAGCGCGACGGTGACGGCGCCGCGACCGCATCCGATATCGAGCGCGTCCTCAGTGCCCAGAAGGCTCGCTCGGTCGAGCACCTCGGACCAGACCTGGAACTTGCCGCGGAACGTGCTGTTGAGGTAGAGCGAGCCACCGACGATCCACACGATCGCGCCGCCGAAGAAGTAGATCAGGCTGACGACATACCAGACGTTGAAGCCGTCCCACAGGTTGATGATGCCGGCCGCCAGGAACAACGCGCCAAGGCCGTACCAGAGCCACGGCACCCAGGGTGCGTCGACGCCGTACTTACCGGGGATGCGCGCAGGGGTGGCCATGATCCGACGCTACCGCCTGTCCTGCTAGTTCGCGGGCAACAGTTCTTGGGTGAAGTTGTCGAGGCGTGACAGCAGTCCGGAGCGACGTTCGTTGACGGCGTCGGACGGGCTGGGCTGAAGGTCCGACGGCGGCGGCACGATGCGGATGATCGTCGAGCACGACAGGTCGGAGCAGATGTAGGTGCCGATGGTGTTGCCATCGAGGCCCGCCTGACCGGCTTTCGGAACAGTAAACAGCGAGACCTGGCTGCCGGGCTGGTGAGTTCGGCAGAGCGAGCACATCGCCGAGATGCTGCGCGACAGGCTCGACGATGCGGAGCGAAGGAGAATGCCGAACGGCTTCCCCTCGCGCCAGTAGACGATGTACCCGCGCTGGGCGAACGTCGGGTCGAGCCAGCCGAGGTACTCGCGATCGGCCCACACGGTCTCGTGAAGCCCGGGGAGTGGCATCCGAAGGATGGCGTCGTTCGACGCGTTCACGAAGGACGACCGGATCTGGTCTTCGCTGAGCGGCTCCATCCGGCTTTTAGAATCCCTCGATCTCGTGCGGAACGTAGTGCTGCTCGAGCTGTGTCAGTTCTTCGTCGGTGAGGACGAGCTCGACCGCGGCCACGGCATCCTCGAGATGGTTGGGCTTCGTCGCACCGACGATCGGTGCCGTGACCGCGTCCTGCTGTGCGACCCACGCCAGGGCGATCCGCGCGCGCGGTACGCCGCGAGCCTCCGCGACCGCGGTAACCGCATCCACGATGTTCTTGTCCGAGTCTTCGGTCTGCCGGTACAGCGTCTGGCCGAAAGCATCGTTCTCACTACGACCGGTGGTGGTGTCCCACGGGCGCGTGAGCATCCCGCGTGCCAGCGGGCTCCACGGGATGACACCGACTCCGCTATCGAGGCAGAGCGGGTGCATCTCGCGCTCCTCCTCGCGGTTGAGAAGGTTGTACTGGTCCTGCATGGAAACGAATCGCGTCCAGCCGTTCAGGTCTGCTGCGTACTGCATCTTCGAGAACTGCCAGGCATACATCGAAGATGCGCCGACGTAGCGCGCCTTGCCCGCGCGCACGACGTCGTGCAGCGCCTCCATGGTTTCCTCGACCGGAACCTTCGGATCGAAGCGATGGATCTGGTACAGGTCGATGTAGTCAGTACCGAGACGCTTCAGCGAAGCATCCACCTCGTTCAGGATGGCCTTGCGCGAAAGCCCTCCGCCGTACGGTCCCGGACGCATCACACCCTGCACCTTCGTCGCGATGACGACGTCCTCGCGGCTCGCGAATTCCCGCAGCAGCGTCCCGGTGATCTCCTCGCTCGAGCCGAGCGAATAGACGTTCGCGGTGTCGAACGTCGTGATGCCGAGCTCGATCGCCTGCTTGAAGAACGGCCGCGAGTCGTCGAGTCCGACGCTCCACGCGTGGTTGCCGCGCTTCGGATCGCCGTATGACATGCAGCCGAGAATGACGGCCGAGACCTGAAGACCGCTGTCGCCGAGGGGAAGAGTTTCCATTCCTCCAGCCTAGACACGATTGAATTGCAGAATGGATGCCCGACCTCCGCTCGCAGATCACCCCGAGCTGATCGCGCGACTGCGGTTCGACCTTGCCGCAGCGCACTTCACGGTGGAACGGCTCTACGAACTGTTCGGCGCCGAGGCATCGGCTGCTCTCACCCGCGCTCACCGCGTGCCGGCCCGCCGGGCCCTCGACCTCGTGGTCCAGTTCGACGCCGCCGCCGTGCTCGCCAGACTGTTCGTGCTGGGGTTGCCCGCGGAGCTCGCGGACGCGGCGCTGGCGTTCCCAACCCTCGAGCTCGAGGGTGCCGTGGCCCTCGGTCTGGTGCGACTCGCCGCCGCTGCCTGCGAGCCTCTGCTCGACCTTCGGCCGTACTCGTTCACGGACAGCTGGGGCGCGACCGAATGGTGGGTCGCCAGCGACCTCGGCGAACTCGCTCTCGGCGGCGCCCTCCCGGAGGATCACGTCCTGGGCGTGGGCGGTGCCTCGCTCACGCTGGCGGGGCTGCAGCTTGGACGTTCGGTTTCGACGTCACTCGACCTCGGGACCGGATGCGGCATCCAGGCGATGCACGCGAGCCGGTTCGCAGGGAGAGTCGTCGCCACCGACATCTCGCGTAGGGCGATCGAGTACGCGAGCTTCAACGCCTTGCTCAACGCGATCCCGAACATCGAGTTCCGGGTGGGCGACATGTTCGAACCGGTGGCCGGCGAGCGGTTCGATTACTTGGTCACCAATCCGCCATTCGTGATCACGCCGAGGATCGATGGAGTGCCGACGTACGAGTACCGCGACGGTGGTCGGGTCGGCGACGCTATCGTCGCGGATGTGGTCGCGGGTGCCGCTGCTCACCTACGCCCGGGCGGGGTCGCGCAGTTTCTCGGCAACTGGGAGTATCGCGAGGGCGAAGACGGTCTCGATCGCATCGGCGGCTGGATCGACGCCGCCGGTCTCGATGGCTGGGTCATCGAGCGGGAGCGGCAGGATGCTCCGCTCTACGCGCAGACGTGGATCCGGGATGGTGGAACCCGCGCCGGCGAACAGTCCGACCGACTCGAGGCGGCGTGGCTCGACGACTTCGAGGCCCGGGCTGTCACTGCCGTCGGGTTCGGGTATGTGCTCCTGCGGTCCCGAGAGGCTCGACCCGACCGTGCTGCTGGGCAAGCGCCGCTGCGTCGACTGGAGCGGCTCGACGGCGCCGTTGCCGACGGACTGGGCGCGCAGCTCGCCGCATCCCTCGACGCATTCGACTGGCAGGCGGCCGCGGGCGACGACGCGTTCGCCGCGACCCGGCTCGTCGTCGCCCCCGATGTGACGGAGGAGCGGCACTACTGGCCGGGGGACGAGCACCCCGCCGTCATGAACCTGAAGCAGGGTGGGGGCTTCGCTCGAAGCTATCCGCTCGGGACGGCTCTCGCCGCGGTAGTCGGAGCCTGCGACGGTGAGCTCAGCATCGCCGTCATCTGCGCTGCGGTCGCCGAGCTGCTCGAGGTGGACGAACGCGAACTGCTCGCGGAGGTACTCCCGAGCCTGCGCGAGTTCGTGATCGTCGGAATCCTGGGCAGGGCGGACCAGCCGTGACCGATCGGGGCTCGCAGTGCTAGCGACCGTCCTGCCCGTCGTCGTCGCGATCGCCGTCCTGTCTGCGGTGGCGCTCGCGATCGTGTGGGGCCTTCGACTCGAGAAGCCCTACCTGCAACCGATCGCCATCCTGCGGGCGGTGCTGCAGCTGGCAGTGCTCACGATCATCCTGGCGGGCGTTCTTTCGAATGGTTGGTGGGTCGCGCTGTTCCTCGTCGTCATGGTCGGTGCCGCAACCTGGGTGGTGGTGCGTCGTCTCGCCCTCGGATGGAGCCAGGCGCCGGTTATCGCGGGCATCATTGTCGTCGCGTGCGCGGTGCCCGCCACGATCGTCTTCGTGACGGGCGCGGTGGACTTCAGCCCGCGCTATGTGCTCGCGGTCGGCGGCATCATCGTCGGCAATGCGATGACGGTCAACACCCTGATGGGCCGCTCGCTCGCGGCCGGATTCGTATCCCAGCGTGACGAGATCGAGGGCTGGCTGGCGCTCGGCGCGACACCCAGGACCGCTTCGATCCGAAGCGTGCGACTGGCGGCGTCGACGGCACTCATCCCGTCGACGGACCAGACGCGCACGACCGGGATCGTCACGCTGCCGGGGGCGTTCGTCGGCGCGATCTTCGCGGGCGCGTCGGTCCTCGTCGCGGCAGAGTTCCAGCTGCTCGTGCTGGCCTCGATCCTGGTGACCGGCGCAATCTCGGTGGCGCTGCTGTCCTGGCGCTACGGAGCGCCCACGGTCATACCGATCGGGACGCTCCGCTAGCCAGAACGCCAAGCCGCGAGGCGTCGCGACGTACCGAGGTAGATGACGAATGCGACGATGACGAGCGTCAGCCCGAGGCTTACTGGACCGGTGCCCCAGCCGAGTCCGCCCCGACCGCCGGGGAACGCCATCCAGTCGGCGAAGGACGCGCCGAGCGGGCGAGTGGTGACGTAGGCGAACCAGAACGCGACGACGCCGTTCAGGTGGAGCTTCCACCAGGCGAGGGCCGGAATCGCGATCACGACCGCGAACAGGATGCCGGATCCGAGGAAACCCAGGTGCAGGCTCGTCGCGGTGAAATCGCCGGCCGCCGTGCCGAGTGCGAACGTGCTCAACACCGTGGCCCAGTAGAAGAGCTCCCGTCTGCGCGTGACGATGCTGTGGATCGAGAGCGTGCGTTCGACCCGGTGCCAGAGCACGAACAGCACCGCGAGCACGACCGCGAAGAACGCGGTCGAGACCACGTACGGGATGCAGAACCCCACATGGAGGACGTCCGCGCACATCGTTCCGAAGACGCTGACCATTACGACGGCGAACCAGTAGACGCCCGCCAGATAGCGACGAACCCGGAACTGAAGCAGCAGGGCGGCGGCGAAGACAACGGCACCGATGCCGATCGCGAGCGGCGGCCCGAGCGTCTGCACCAGATAGTCGGATGTCGCCTCGCCCATGCCCGTCGTGAGCACCTTCGTGATCCAGAACGCGATCGTGATCTCCGGCACCTTGCGCAGGAGCGGCGTCGAAGCGTCGGGCATGGGTTAACCCTGCCGGACGCCGAACCCGTCCTTCGACCGTTTACCGGAGCCTGTGCGGTTTCTCAGGCTTCGCGGGTCAGGCCGCTTTGCGTTCCTGGCCGGCGTGGCGAACGATGGCGACGCGCGGCGAGCGACCTTCCAGCGTGACGCTGAGCTTCAGCTGGTGCTTCCGCGCGAGATGGATGCCGATGATGACCGCGACGATCGCGGGCACCAGTCCCGACACGGCCATCCCGACGGACACACCGAACGTTGAGACGATCCAGCCCATGATGGGTCCGCCGATGGCCTGCCCCCCGAGCAGCATCAGCACGTAGATCGACATCACTCGCCCACGGATGCCGACGTTCGACGACATCTGCACCAGCGAGTTCGCCGCAGTAATGAACAGTAGGTTCGCGACGCCCAGCGCGACGAGTGTCACGCCGAAGGCGATCTCATTCGGCATGATCGAGCCGAGCGCCTGCAGCACGCCCCACAGCGCGCCCATGATCACCACGGTGCGCAGCCGTACTCCGGTGCGTCGAGTCGAGAGCAGCCCCCCGGTCAGCGCACCCGCGGCGATCAGGGTGTTGAAGAGTCCGTACCCGGCCGCGCCGACCTTGAACGTGTCGTTGGCGTAGGCCGCGAGGATCACCGGCGTCGTGAGCGCGAACACGGAGAGCACGGCGACCATCACGATCGGCCACAGGATCGTCGGCTTGCCCACCACATACCGCAGACCCTGTTTGAGCTGGCCCTTCTCGCGTGGCATCGGCGTGCTCCGCACGAGGGTCGACTTCTTGAGAGCCGCCAGCGTCAGCACGGTCACAACGCAGGTCACGGCGTTGATCGCGAACGCCCATCCGGCGCCGACCGCGGTCAGCAGGATGCCGGCGATCGCGGGTCCGATGAGTCCGCCGAGCTGGAACACCGACGAGTTGATGCTGATGGCATTGCGAAGGTTTCGGGGGCCGACCAGCTCGTTGACGAACACCTGGCGGGTCGGGTTGTCGACGACGGTGACGAGACCGACGACGAACGCGATCGCCCACACGTGCCAGACCTGGATCGAGTGGGTGAGAGCGAGGACGGCGAGAACGGTTGCGAGCACGCCGACCGTGCCCTGGGTAAGCATGAGGAGCATTCGTTTCGAGTAGCGGTCGACGATCAGGCCGCCGTAGAGCCCGAACAGGAGCATCGGGGTGAACTGCATCGCGACGGTTACGCCGACCGCGGCGACGCTGTGGGACAGGGTGAGGACCAGCCAGTCCTGGGCGATGCGTTGCATCCAGGTGCCCGACATCGCGAGGATGTTGGAGATCGTGAACAGTCGGAAGTTCGGCACGCGCAGCGAGGTGAAACTCTGGCTCCACGGCGTTCGGCCGGTGATGACCGGCATGGGTTCGGTGGGCGGAAACGCGGACGTGGTTGATGCGGCGGTCACGAAGAAGATCCCTGGTGGTTGTGTACGACAGTCAGTTAAGTAGGGGGTCAATCTCCACGGTACTCGCCTCGCCTGCATGCTCCGAGTAAATTGAACCTATATCTGTCATTGATAAACGTAATGAGGCCCAGATGTTCGACCCGGTGTTGCTCAGAACCTTCCTCGCTGTTGCCGACGCCAGCAGCTTCACGAACGCGGGCACGGAACTCGGCCTCAGCCAGCCCACGGTCAGCCAGCACGTGCGCAAACTCGAGGATGCCGCGGGGCGCGTCCTCATCACCCGCGACACCCGAGATGTCCGGTTGACCGACAACGGCGAGGCGATGGCGGGCTTTGCGCGCTCGATCCTGGCCGCTCATGCCGTCGCGACCAGCTACTTCAGCGGATCCGCCATGCGCGGTCGGCTGCGGTTCGGCGCGGGCGACGACCTGGCGATCACGCAGCTGCCGCGCATCCTTCGTCACTTTCGCCAGTTGTACCCGCAGATCAACCTCGAGCTGACGGTAAGCCAGACGGGAGCACTCGTGCGTCGACTGCACGGCGGTCATCTCGACCTGATCTTCATCAAGGAGAGTCCGGATGAGAGCGCGGACGGCGTGCGCGTCAGTCGGGACACGATGGTGTGGATGGGCCACGAGAACATGCTGCTCGACGCCGAACAGCCGGTCCCGATCGTCGCCTATCAGGCGCCGAGCTTCAGCCGCCAAATGGGCATCGAGGCGCTCGAGGCGGTGGGGCGCACCTGGCGCATTACCTGCAATTCGCGCGAGGTGAGCGGGTTGCTTGCCGCGGTGCGGGCCGGACTCGGAGTCGCGGTGTTTCCGCAGACGCTCATCCCCGACGACCTGGTGAAGGTGACGAACAAATTCGAGCTTCCCGCACTCGGGCAGGTGGACTTCACTCTGCTGCGAAATCCCTCGGCTCCGGCGGAATCGACGGATGCCCTCATCTCGGCGATCCTCGGAAGGGGCCTCGCCCGCGGATAGTAGCCTCGACCTCCGTGACCGACTTCGACCCGTACGGCAGCGATGTGCTCGCCGATTTCGGCCGCCGCGCGCCGAAGGCGCAGCCGACCGTCGTCGAGGCCGTGCGTGACCTGGTCGTCGAAGAAGTAGCGACCGGGTTCGTGGGCGCTGTCGTCGGGTATGAGGGGCGACTGCTGCGGCTCGAGGACCGCCGGGGGAGCGTTCGGCTGTTTCCGGTCGGACCCGGATTTCTGATCGAGGGCAAGCCGGTCGCGCTGCGGCTACCGAAGGCTCCGGCCACGGCTGGGCAGTTCGGGGCGCTGCGCACCGCATCCGGATCCCTCGCGGTCGGAGACCAGCGCGCTCGTGTGGCGCGCGGCAGTCGGATCTTCGTGGAGGGACGCCACGACGCCGAACTCGTCGAGAAGGTGTGGGGCACCGATCTCCGCGTCGAGGGCGTCGTCGTCGAGTATCTCGAGGGTGTCGACAACCTGGCGGAGGTGCTGTCCGACTTCCGGCCGTCCGCGGACCGGCGCGTCGGAGTACTCGTCGACCACCTGGTCGCGGGCTCCAAGGAGAGCCGGATCGCGGATGCCGTCAGCGCGGGCGTGGCGGGCCAGTTCGTTCTGGTTGTCGGCCATCCCTTCGTCGACGTCTGGCAGGCGGTGAAGCCGGCCCGGGTCGGCCTGGCCGAGTGGCCCGATGTTCCCCGTTCCATCGAGTGGAAGCACGGCATCTGCGAGGCGCTCGGATGGCCGCACGCCGACCAGGCGGACATCGCCGCGGCATGGCGGCGCATCCTCGGTTCGGTGCGAACCTACGCCGATCTCGAGCCCGCCCTGCTCGGTCGGGTTGAGCAGCTCATCGACTTTGTGACGGACTGACACGGGCGCTCCGAGCCCCGTCGACCAGCATGTAGAGAAGCCCGAGCAGTACGGCGACGACCGCGGCCACCAGCAGCTCCGTCGAGCCGAGTCCGGTCGCCAACCCGACGAGTGCCACGCCCACGGACGAGAACGCGGTCTTCAGGCCCGCCATCGTGACAAAGATCTGTGCTCGTGCCGCGGGCGGCGAGAACGCGGCTCGAGCGGCGAGATTGGCCGCGAACTGCAGGGAGGTCGCGGCGCCGGTCGCACCAAACGCGACTGCGGCGATGGGTGCGGTCGGAGACAGGGCACACAGCCCGAATCCGGCCGCGACAGCCAGGGTCCACCACCGAATCAGTCGATCGGGATTCCCTCGTAGCGGCCACACAATGGCCACCGTCGAACCGATCAGGGAGCCGACCCCGTCCACGGTGACCAGGATCGCACCCTGCACGGCAGACCCGTGGTGGTCGAGAGCGAATGCGATCGCGAGCAAGGAAACGGCGCCGACGGGGAGCGCCGACAGGGCAGTGCCGACCGCGACGCGACGCAGGGTGCCGGTGCGAAGCAGCACACCGATGGTCGATCGCACGGTGGGAATTGGCTCTGTTGTTCCGACGACGGAACCGACGCCGGTCGGCAGCGCGAGGGCGACGAGCCCTCCACCGGCCGCGAGCGCCGCCGCCGCGAACACCGCCTGGGTCGGACCGAACGCCGCAGCCACGATCGCGATGAGCGCCGGTCCGCAGGTGGCGGCGACGCCGTAGGTGAACGCATCCATGCCCTGGGCCCGGCGCTGGGAGAGTTCGTTATCAGCCACAAGAGCTCCGAGGACACTACTGAGCCCGCCCGTGAGCAGCGGCCCACACAGGCCGGCCAGCACGGTGAGGGCTGCCGCGGCAAGAAAGGTGTGGTGCTCAAGCAGCAGTGCAGCGCCGGCGATCGACGCCGCGTAGAGCAGAAAGGCTGCTGCGAGGAGCAGCTGTTTACGCCGGGTGCGATCCAGGATGCGAGCGGCGATCGGACCGGCGAGATGCGGCGCGGTCAGACAGGCGGCCAACAGCCCGGCCGCCGCGGTGTGGGGAGAGACCCGGTTCGCGAGGAGGACGATTCCGACGATCGCCCCGGCGTCCGCGCCACGCGAAAGGCAGGCGCTCACGAAGTAGGGAACGATGCCGAGCGTCGGTCTCATGTCTCCAGACTTTCGGACACCGCTGACACTCGGCCACCGCCCGTTCCCAAAATCGGATCGGCACTCGGGGGTTATCCCGATACCGACGAGGCTCACGGGCGACGACGCTGGAGTCATGGCTGAACTCAGAAGACCCACCAACGGAAAAGTTATCGCCGGCGTCTGCGCCGCAATCGCCGATCGCTTCGGTATCGGACGCAACACGGTCCGCGTGATCGCGGTCGTGTCCTGCCTTCTCCCCGGACCGCAGTTCCTGCTCTACCTAATCCTCTGGATCGCGATCCCCGCCGAGCAGCAGACCATCGTCGGCCGCGCCACCGTCGAGTAGCGCTCGGGTTACGGTTGCTGGATGCGACCGATCACCCCCGCGCCCGGCCAGGAGTCCGTCTGGGAATATCCACGACCACCGCGCGTGGAACCGGTCGTCGATCGGATCACGATCGAGCTCGATGGCCGGACGATTGCGGACAGTACCGATGCGGTGCGCGTGCTGGAGACGAGCCATCCGCCCGCCTACTACCTGCCGCGCGAGGCGTTTGCCGACGGCATACTGCAGCCCGCGGACGGTCAGAGTTTTTGCGAGTTCAAGGGGCTCGCGAGCTACCTCTCGGTCGGCAACGAGGAGCGGGCGGCCTGGTTCTATCCATCACCAAACACCGGATACGAGTCGCTGGTCGGCAGGGTCGCGGTCTACCCCGGCCGGATGTCCCGCTGCGCCGTCGGCGACGATGTGGTCACGCCGCAGGATGGTGACTTCTACGGCGGCTGGATCACCCCGAACATCGTCGGCCCGTTCAAGGGCGCGCCCGGCACCCTCGACTGGTGATCCTCCACGTCCACCAAGCAGGAGACGTTCCCCGATTGCTGTGGATATGGGCGAGTTCGGCTAAAACGGGCGTGCGTGCTGGACCGGTTCCGCCACACTCGCCCGGATTGGCTAGCCGGGTCGGCGCGGGCCAGATCCAGCTGGTGGCTAGATCCAGCCGCGCTTCTTGAAGGAGGCGTACAGGATGACGCCGAGCACCACCATCGCGAGGATCGCGAGGGGGTAGCCGAGCGGCCACTGGAGCTCGGGCATGAACTTGAAGTTCATGCCGTAGATGGCGGCGATCAGCGTCGGGGCGAAGAGGATAGCGGCCCAGGATGAGATCCGTTTGGTCTGTTCGCCCTGGTTGAGGCTGGCCTCGGTGAGCGCCTTGACCTCGTCGTTCTGGCGTTGACCCACGAGCGTCGCGTGCACGGTCAGAGCGTTTTGCAGCAGAGCTCGGAAGCCGTCGACGCGCTCCACCAGCGTCAGGACGTGGTCCTCGACGTCGCGGAGGTCGCGGTGGAGCTCGAGCGTGCGCTCGTCGTCGCTCCCGATCCGATCCCGCAGCGTCGCGAGGATTCCGATCAGCGGCTGGGTCGCCCGCTGGAAGGCGATGACCTCGCGGGAGAGCTCGTAGATGCGCCGCGACACGTTCGCTTCCTCACTGAAAAGCTGGTCCTCGATCTCGTCGATGTCGTTCTCCAGGCCACTGACGACGGGGGAGTACTCGTCGACCACCTGGTCGAGCACCGCGTACATGACGGCCAGGGGTCCGAGTGCGAGAAGCTTCGGGTTGCTCTCGAGCCGCTTGCGCACGCGGCCGAGGTCGGGGGATTCGGCGTGACGGATTGTGATCGCGAAGTCGGGTCCGATGAACATGTGGACCTCACCGAACTCGACCTCCTCCGAGGCATCCAGGTAGCGGGCCGGCTGCAGCACGATGAACTGGGTTGTGCCGTACCGCTCGAGCTTCGGCCGCTGGTGCCCGGCGAGCGTGTCCTCGACGGCGAGGTGGTGGAGATCGAACTCCCTGGCGACCGACTCGATCTCCTCAGGGGTTGGCCGGTACATCCCGATCCACGCCATTCCATGTCGCGCGCGCAGTACCTCGTAGGTCTCTTCGAGGTTGTCCGGGTTTGCGGTTCGCTCGCCGTTGACATACACGGCGTTGTCGATGATCGGCATGCGGCAAGTCTGCATTACCGGGTGCCGGACAGGGCCGCATGGCACACTGGAGACGTGAATTCGGCGGTGGCACCCGGGGAACCCAGGGCGAGTGCCCGCACCATCCGTCGCTGGCGGATGTACCTTGCGGACGAGCGCGCCGAAGCCCGCCTCTACCGGCAGCTCGCCAGCCGCCGGAAGGGCGAGGAGCGGGATATCCTCCTCGAACTCGCGGACGCGGAGGGTCGCCACGAGAATCACTGGCTGGAGTTGCTCGGCGATGCCGCGGGCAAGCCTCGGCGCACCGACCTTCGCACCACCCTGCTGGTGCTGTTCGCTCGCCTCTTCGGTTCCGTCTTCGTGCTTGCCCTTGCCCAGCGCGCGGAGGCGCGGTCGCCCTACGAGGACGACAAGGATGCGACGAGCGCGATGGCCGCGGACGAGGCCATCCACGAGGAGGTCATCCGTGGGCTCGCCGCTCGCGGTCGCAGTCGGCTGAGCGGCACCTTCCGCGCGGCCGTGTTCGGCGCCAACGACGGCCTCGTCAGCAATCTCTCGCTGGTGCTCGGCGTGACCGCGGTCGGCGTCTCGCCGGGTGCCGTCCTCGCGACGGGCGTCGCGGGCCTCCTCGCCGGTGCGCTCTCGATGGGCGCCGGCGAATACGTGTCCGTGCATTCGCAGCGCGAGCTGCTCGACGCATCCACGCCGAGCCCCGCGGCGGACAAGGCACTGAAGCACCTCGACGTGAACGCGAACGAACTGGCGCTCGTCTACCGCGCTCGCGGAATGAGCAAGAAGGAGGCGGCCCTTCACGCCGCCGAGGTGATCGGAGCCCCCAGGGGCAGCCTGGCATCGGGCGTCGCGACGGAGAGCCACGAGGCGATCGGGACCGGGTTTGGTGCCGCCGCATCCAGCTTCGCGTTCTTTGCGAGCGGCGCTGTCATTCCGCTGCTTCCCTACTTCTTCGGCCTGACCGGACTGGTCGCGGCCCTGGTCGCGGCGGGCCTCGTCGGTCTGGCGCTGCTCGGTACGGGTTCGGTCGTCGGGCTGCTGTCGGGTGGCTCGCCGACGAGGCGCGCGCTCCGCCAGCTCGCGATCGGGTTCGGGGCCGCAGCGATCACGTACCTCCTCGGACTGCTTTTCCACGCCTCGGGAATCTGACCGTGCCTCCCGCGTTCGACCGCCTCCGTCGGAGCACCTTTTGGATGCTCACCGGAAACGACGAGGGCGTGCCGCCGTGGGTCGTCGACCTGGCGACAGGCGAGGACCAAGGCTACTTCGGTCCGGGCTCCGCGGTCTGGATGGTGCACGGCGGGTTGCCGGTGCTGGTCGCGGGGATGCGTGCATTGCTCATGCAGACCCTCCATCCCGGCGCGATGGCCGGCGTGCACGACCATTCCCGCTACCGAGAGGACCCGCTGGGGCGACTCAACGGGACGGTCCGCTGGGTGCTGGTGACCTCATTCGGTACTCGCGCGCAGGCGGAGCAGGCGTGTGGCTTTGTCGGCAAGCTGCACGTCAAGGTGCAGGGCAGCTATGAACGCAACGGCGAATCGGTCCGCTACTCGGCGAATGATCCGACGCTCCTGCGCTGGGTACACGTCGCCTTCGCGGACTCGTTCCTGCGCTGCGACGAGACCTGGGGCAATCCGATCCCGGGCGGTGCCGACCGCTACGTCGACGAGTGGGCTCGCGCGGGGGAACTCATGGGAGTGACCTCCCCGCCGCACTCGGAGGCCGAGCTCCGTTCGCAGTTGGACGCGTTCGGCCCCGAGCTGCGCAGCGATCAGCTCGTTCGGGATGCCGTGCGATTCATTCGCAAGCCACCGTTCGCGGGGACGACGGCCTTCGGCTATAACGTCATATTCGCCGGGGCGGTCTCGACCATTCCAAGGAAGTACCGACGGATGTTGGGTGTCCGTCGGCCGTGGTGGCCGGCCATCACCGTCGCCCGGTTCGTTCTCTGGTTTCTCGGGAAGCTGCTGGGGCGCCCGTCCACCAGCGAGATCTACGCGACGCGTCGAGTCGCGGCTCTCGCGAATGCGGCGCGTGGCTGACCTCGACGTCGTCGTCGTCGGAGCCGGCCCGAACGGGCTCGCCGCTGCGGTCGTCCTCGCGCGTGCCGGTCTCCGAGTGCGGCTGTACGAGCGCGAGTCCACGATCGGCGGGGGAGCGCGCACCGCGGAGCTGACCCTTCCGGGGTTCCGGCACGATGTCTGCTCTGCTGTGCATCCGATGGCCCTCGCCTCGCCGTTCTTTCGGGCGTTCGGGCTGGCGGATCGGGTCGAGCTGACGGTGCCAGACATCTCTTATGGGCATCCGCTCGACCGCGGGCGGGCGGCAATCGCGTATCGGGACCTCGCGAGGACCGTCGATGCGCTTGGCCGGGACGGCGCCGCCTACCGCCGCCTCGTCGGCCCGCTGTCGACTCGCGCGACGGAGCTGGCCGAGATCAGTAGCACCTCCCTTGCCCGGTTTCCCCGCCGTCCGATCGCGCTCGCCTCGGTCGGCCTGCGGGCGCTGGAACAGGGGGGACCGTTCTGGAACGCGCGCTTCGCCGACGACCTGGCCCCGGCACTCATCACGGGCGCCATCGCTCACGCGAACCGGTCCCTGCCCGACCTGGGCTCCGCATCCGCCGGACTCGTGCTGGCTGCTCACGGCCACGCGGGTGGGTGGCCGGTGCCAGTCGGCGGGAGCCAGGCGATCGTGGATGCGCTGGCCGCGGACTTTCTGGCGCACGGCGGTGAGATCGAGGTGAACACTCCCATCACGTCTCTCGCGGAGCTGCCCGCCGCCAGGGCCGTCCTGCTCGATGTCACTCCGCGCGCGCTCGTCGCGCTGGCGGGGGAGGCGCTCTCGAACTCGTACGGCCGACGACTGACTCGCTTTCGCTATGGCAATGCGGTCGCCAAGGTCGACTACGCGCTGGACGGTCCCGTGCCGTGGGCGAACCCCGAGCTGAGCGACGCCGTCACGCTGCACCTGGGGGGCACGAGAGCCGAGATCGCGGCAGCCGAGCAGGGGACGCGGGATGGCCCGCTGTCGGATGCGCCGTTCGTGCTCGTGTCGCAGCCCTCGGTCGTGGATTCGACGCGTGCACCCGACGGTAAGCAGGTCCTGTGGGCGTACACGCACGTGCAGGCCGGTTCGCCGGAGGATCGCGAAGCGGCGATCACGAACCAGATCGAGCGGTTCGCGCCCGGATTTCGGGACCGGATCCTCGCATCCGTGTCGTCGCCCGCACTGCAGGTGGAGTCACACAATCCCAACTACGTCGGCGGCGACATCGCAGCCGGTGACGTGTCGTTCGCGCAGCTGCTCGCGCGTCCGACGCTGTCCGACCCGTGGACGTTGCCGCTGAGGGGCGTCTACCTGTGTTCGGCGTCGACCGCTCCCGGCCCGGGAGTGCACGGCATGTCGGGCCTCAACGCCGCGAAACGGGCTCTCGCGCGCGAGTTCGGAATCCGCGAATTGCCAGCATTGACGCCGACCTAGAGCGGAGTCGAATGCCCGGTAAGTGCGGGCTGGGTTCGCGCCAACCCGCAAATAGAGGGCAGTCGATGCGTTCGAGCGCCGAACTAGGCGGTCTTCGAGGCCTTGGCGACAGCCTCGGTGGACGCACCCGGAGCGGGCTCGGTCATGAACTGCATTCCCTGCGCGGAGTTGGCCGACAGCGTGAGGAGTTCGAGCCACTCGCGGTTGATCGTCGGTGCCTTGCTCCCGTAGTACTTGAAGTACAGCGGGATGGCCGAGTCCAGCCAGATGCTGCTGCGACCCTCGCCCGTCGAGGGGTCTTCCTTCCAGGTGAAGAAGAAGCTCTCCTTGCGTCGAAGCTTCGCGCCGATTACCAGCTGGAGATGGGCCATGTCCCGGTCGTCAAAGACGATCTCGGTACCGGCCTCGCCGTAGAGGATTTTTCCCATGATTCCCAATTGATCAGAAGCCAGAACATCTGTGGCGACAGTTTATCGTGAGGGAGAGGGATTACGACGCGCGAACCATCCGTACTGCCCGGTCAAGTGAAAGCGACTGGCCTACTTCGACGGCATGGCTGAGAATGTCTCCGCTCAGGGCGACATAGACGGTTCCGACCTTCTGCACGTATCCCAGTGTGTCGCGATCCGTCATCACGCTGTAAACATCCTCGGTTACGAGTGCGACGGTCAAATCAAAGCGGGATTCTCGTGCGGCCGGGGAAATAAGAACCATTGTGTGTGTTCCTTCCCTAGAACGAATAGTGCGCCCCTGTTTGGGGGACTGTGCTCATTGAAACACCGGTCCTCTACCCCCGCAATACCGCTTACGAAATTCACGGGGGCTTGACAAAAACTCTGGATGTTGCAGCCGGATTTCAGGCAGTTCCCCTGCGTCGCAGAATCGCCGCCGAGCGC
The DNA here is from genome assembly GCA_036491035.1 of Galbitalea sp. Lineage (GTDB taxonomy): Bacteria > Actinomycetota > Actinomycetes > Actinomycetales > Microbacteriaceae > Galbitalea. Next base: position 31,081 of record DASXCU010000028.1, read on the forward strand.
CCGGCGAGCCGATCGGGGACGCCGCTGGTCGTGAGGATCAACTCCGTGTGCGGAGGCAGTTCGCGGTCGGCGTGCCCGAAATTCGCAACGATGCTGATTGCTCCGCGATCGAGTCGAAACGATGCGGATTCATCATCGAATTGGGCGCTCAGACTACTGAATCGCGCGTCCGTAAGTTCGGGCACCGAGCGCCTCAGACCGATCAGCTGGCGATACAGCGCAAGTAATTGCGGGTGTTGGCCGTCGGCGAGCTCGGACCAGTCGAGCTTCGACCGTCGGAACGTTGCCGGGTCCTGGGGGTCGGGAACCGCGTTCGGGTCCCAGCCCATCCGCGCGAACTCCTCTATTCGTCCCTCGGCGACGATCCGTCCGAGGTCAGGCTCCGGATGCGACGTGAAAAACTGCCACGGGGTCGACGCGCCCCACTCCTCGCCCATGAAGAGCATGGGAGTGAACGGCCCGGCGAGCGTCAGGACCGCCGCGAGAGACAGGGTAGCGAGGTCGCTCGACGACGTGAGCCTGTCTCCCGTGGCCCGGTTTCCGATCTGATCGTGGTCCTGCGCGAATGTCACCAGTCGCCAGGTCGGAATGGACGGGTCGATCGGATGCCCGTGGTCCCGACCGCGGAACGACGAGTACGTCCCGTCGTGGAAGAAGCCACGCGTCGCCGTCTTGGCGAGCGCACCCAGGGAGGCGAAGTCGGCGTAGTAACCCGTCGTCTCACCGGTGAGCGCGACGTGCAGGGCGTGGTGGTAGTCGTCGCTCCACTGGGCGGTCAAGCCGAAACCGCCCTCCGAGCGCGGCGTGATCAGGGTCGGGTCGTTCAGGTCGGACTCCGCGATCAGGGTGAGCGGCCGTCCAAGCTGGACGCTCCGCGCATCCGTCTCCTCGGCGAGCTCCTGCAGCAGGTGCTTCTCGCTGGGGTCGACGAGCGCGTGGACGGCGTCGAGTCGCAGCCCGTCCACGTGATAGTCCCGCAGCCACAGTTGCGCGTTGTCGAGGATGTACCGGCGCACCTCGGGTTCGACCAGGTTGACGGACTCGCCCCAGGTATTCGCGCTGGCGTCGCTCAGGTACGGACCGAATCGTGGCAGGTAATTGCCACTGGGCCCAAGGTGGTTGTACACGACATCCTGGATAACGGCGAGCCCGCGGGCGTGGCAGGCGTCCACGAAGCGCTGGTAGGCGGCCGGTCCGCCGTAGCCCTCGTGTACGGCGAACCAGAGCACTCCGTCGTAGCCCCAGTTGTGCGTGCCGTTGAAGGCGTTTACGGGGAGCAGCTCGACGAAGTCGATTCCGAGCTCGACCAGGTAGTCGAGGCGTTCGATCGCGGAGTCGAGGGTTCCCTCGGGGGTGAAGGTGCCGAGGTGGAGCTCGTAGATCACCCCGCCCGCGAGCTCTCGACCGGACCATCCGTCATCCGTCCATTCGAACTGCGCCGGATCGAAGACGCGGCTCGCCCCGTGAACGCCGTTCGGCTGCTGGAGCGAGCGGGGGTCGGGAACGGGATCGGCTCCATCCAGCACGAGCGAGTAGTCGGTGCCGTCCCGGAGCTCGACGCTGTCGATCCATTCGTCGCCGGATCTCGCGAGCTCGCGGTCGCCCTCGGCCGTGCGCACCGCGACGGTCGACGGGATCGGTGCCCAGACCTTAAGGATCATGATTCGCGGGGCGCCAGCAGTGCGACGGGATAGACGCTGAGCAGGTCGGAGAGGAGCAACGGGCCGCCGTCGAACTCCCGTCCGGTCACCACGTCGACGAGTGGGTGGCCGGGAAGAACGAGTTCCGTGTCGCCCCAGCCGCGCTCGCGCAGACCAAGCGACAACCGGGTTCCAACGGCGATCGCGCCGCCGCGATCGAAGGCGACGGCATGCCGGGCGGCTTCACCCAGCACGGGTAGTGCGGCGTAGCGGGTGAACAGGTCGGGGTGGTCACGGCGAAGGTGCAGCGCGCGGGTGGTGACCAGCATCTTGGCCGCACCCGTCCCATCCACTCGCGGCAGCTCGTTCTGCACGGCCTTCAGCAGCAGGCGCCGCAGGTCGAAGTCAACCTCGCGGCGGTTATCCGGGTCGACGAGGCTCGTCTCCCACAGCTCGCTGCCCTGATAGACGTCGGGGATGCCGGGGGCGGTCAGCTGGATGAGCTTCGCGGTCAGGGAGTTGGACCAGCCCGCCTGCTCGATCTCGGCGACGATCGACGTGACGAGCTTTGTCACATCCGGATTGTCGAAGACGGAGTCGATCATGGCGTGCATCGCCGTCTCGAACTCCTCGTTCGGCTTCGTCCACTTCGTCGACGATCCGGCCTCCCTCGCCGCCTTGGTGGCGTAATCGTGCAGGCGCTCCCGAGACGCGGGCCACGCGCCGACGATGGATTCCCAGAGCAGGTCGGCGAGCACCTGGTCGGTAAGCGGAGAGAGTTCGTGTAGCCGGTCGAGGACCTCGGCCCAGCGCTCGGGTACCTCACTCAGCACACTGATACGCGCTCGGGTGTCTTCGCCGCGCTTGGTGTCGTGCGTGCTGAGCGTTGTAAGGGAGGCTGGATGTCCCGCCTGCCGCGCGAGCTGCCGCCGATGGAACTCGCCGACGCCGATCGAGAATTCGGCGGGGTCGCCACCCACCTCTGTCAGGGAGGACAGCCGGTTGTACCGGTAGAAGGCGGTGTCCTCGACGCCCTTCGCCATCACCATTCCGGAGGTCTGCTGGAAGCGGATGGCCGCCGGATGCGCCCCGTCGGACAGGATCGGGAGCAGGGTGTCAATCGCTGGACCGAGCTCGGGCCGGTACTCCCGCGCGAGGCGAGCCGCCTCGAGCAGGTGCTCCTCGCCAACGGGCAGGTACGAGCGGTAGACGGGAAAGCAGGCCAGCAGCTCGGCGATCGCATCCGCGACTTCGGTCCCTGGGCCCGTCGAGAAGCCGACCTCGCGCTCGAGGCGCAGGACCTCTGACCGCAGGATGCCGTCGGCGACGGTCCTCTTCGTGCCGTGGATGAGCACAGCCCAGTCGATCGGCTTGTCGCGACCGCGCAGTCGTGCGTCGAGGGCGTCCAGCGACGCGCGGCCGGAGGGATCCACGAGCACGCGGTCGACGTCGCCGAGGGCGTCGTAGCCGGTCGTACCGGCCGTCGCCCAGAAGGCCGGCAGCTGCTCGTCGCCCTCGAGGATCTTCTCCACCCAGACCGGCGCATTCTCCGTCGCGGCCGCGAACGCATCCAGGTAGCCGCCCGGGTCGGCCAGGCCGTCCGGGTGGTCGACCCGGATGCCATCCGCGATTCCCTCGCGCACCCAGCGAAGGATCTCGACGTGGCTCGCCGCCAGCACTTCCGGCAGCTCGACCCGGATACCGGCGAGCGTGTTCACGGCGAAGAAGCGACGGTAGTTGAGGTCGTAGTCCGCCCGCTGCCAATTCATCAGCTCGTAGTGCTGCGCGGCGACAACCTCGGCGAGGCTGCCGCGGCCCGTGCCTGGCGCGATCGGCAGGACGGTGTCGAAGTAGTGCAGCTCGTCAGCGTCGAGCACCAGCTCGTCGTTCCCGAGGGCATCCTCGAGCGTGCCGCCCAGAATCGGGAGGCGCACCTTGCCGCCGCCGAACTCCCAGTCGATGTCGAAGTAGTCGGCGTAGCGCGAGTCGCGGCCGTTGCGCAGCACATCGAGCCACCACGCGTTCTCCTGCGGATCCGCGACGCCCATGTGGTTCGGAACGATGTCGATCAGGATGCCGAGGCCCGACGCGCGGGCCGCCGCATTGAACCGGTCCAGTCCCTCGCGTCCGCCGCGCGACGGATCGACGCTGCCGTGATCCACCACGTCGTAGCCGTGATCCGAATCCGCCGCCGCGGTCAGGAGCGGAGACAGGTACGCCCAGTCGATACCGAGGTCGGCGAGGTAATCGGCGAGAGCCGCCGCCTTATCGAGATCGAACGACTCCCGGATCTGCAGCCGATAGGTGGAGCTTGGGAGTCGCATCCCTA
>DASXCU010000029.1:0-1594 GCA_036491035.1 Galbitalea sp.
GACAACGATGTATGCCTCTTCCTGTTCACGGTGGCTGTGTGCCATCGGGGCACGCACGCCGGGCGCGTAGCGGAAGTAGCTGATCCCGAGGTGCTCGGAGCCGAGGTGGCTGCGGGCGAAGCGGCCTTCGACCCCGGGTGCGAGCTCGCCTGCCGAGTCTTCGATCTCTCTGAGGTTGACGATCGTGTAGCTGCTCATGCCTGGATCGCCTGGTGGGCGAGGTTGCGTCGCCAGAGCTCGAGCGTCTGCTCGAAGTGGTGCTCGGCGGCGTCGCGGTCGTAGACGGGGAGGTCGGCCATGGCGAAGCCGTGGCTGGTTCCCGGCAGCCGCTCGACGACGCCCTTCACGCCTTGCTGCGCGAGCTCGTCGCGAAAGCGCTCCACGACCTCCGCCGTTGCCGACTGGTCGTTCTCGGCAAAGGCGAAGTAGAGCTCGCCGCGGACCGAGGCGAGGTCGTGGTGGGGCGAGTCAGGCTCGTCGGTGACGAGCGCGCCCGGATGGATGCCCGCAGCGGCGACGAACTCGTCGGGGAGGGCTGCGGCGACGTGGAGCGCGAGCCGTGCGCCCATGCAGTAGCCGACGCAGACCTTTGGCCCCGTGGAGGCTGTCTGGTCGTCGGCGATCGCAGCAAAGATCGCCTCGGTGTCGGCGACGACCATCTCCGGCCGCACACTGGAGACGATTTGCATCAGCCGCTCGCGGAAGTCGGGGTCTCCCATCTGGGTTAGGTCGAAGCTCAGCTTCTCGCCGGAGCGGTAGAAGAGGTCGGGGGCGACGCAGTAGTAGCCGGCGGCGGCGAAGCGGCGCGCGTTCTTCTTCACCTGCTCGCGGTAGCCGACGCCGTCCATGTACAGCACCGCTGTGGGATAAGGCCCCTCACCGTCCGGACGCACGGTAAAGACGGTCATCTCGCCGTCTGCCGTCGGGACGCGGATCTCCTGTTCAACCATGTGTCTCTCCTTACGGTTGTCGGGCGGACGCAACCTCATCGGCGATCAGCTCGCGCACGGAGTCTTCGTCGCGCGGCGGCGGGATGCTCTCGGCGACGCCCCCACCGGCGAAGGTCTGTCGCAGCGGCAGCTCCCGCAGCAGCCACGTCAGCAGAAAGGCGAGGAGCGAAATGCCGGTCGCGGCCAGGAAGACTGGTTGGAGCGCGTCGACGAACGATTGGATGTAGGGACCGTGGATGGCCTGTGGTAGGTGTTTGACGACCTCAGGGTTGGCGGCGGTCGGGATGCGTGTTCCGGGCGGGAGCTTGGCGGCGAGTTCGCTGGCAAGGCGGTTGGAGAAGATGGCGCCGAAGGCGGAGACGCCGATCGAGCCGCCGATCTGGCGGAACAGGGTGGAGCCGGAGGTGGCGACGCCGAGCAGCCGGTAGTCGACGGCGTTTTGGGCGGCGAGGATCAGGACTTGCATGACCATGCCGAGCCCGAGCCCGAGCACGATCATGGCGAGGATCGTGTGCCAGATCGGCGTATGCACGGCGAGGCCGGAGAGCAGGTAGACCGCGACCGTCATGATCGCAGTGCCGGCGATCGGAAACGGCTTGTACCGTCCGTAGCGACTGATCAGCTGCCCGCTGATGATCGAGGTG
>DASXCU010000030.1:0-7368 GCA_036491035.1 Galbitalea sp.
TGGCGCGCAGACCCGCGGTCAGTACGCCCTCGAGGATGTCGTGGCGCTTCTGCTCGAGCCTGCGCGGGTCGTGAAGGGTTTCGGTCGGAGTTCCCTTGATGTCGACGATTTCGATGCTGGCGCGTTCGCGATCCTCGTCGCTCATAAAGCGCGGCGGGGCCTTCGGGTCCATGGAGTCGAGCAGTGCAGCATCGAGCACAGCAGACAGGGTCGGGGTCGCGTTGATGGTGTATTTCTTGATTCCGTTGCGCTCGCGCCCGACCACGATTGCTCGACGTTCGCGGATCTCTTCGTACCGTGGCTCGATTCCATCGGGGTCCATGGCGTCGCGCCAGAGCCGGCCTTCATCAAGCACAAGGTCCGCGCTCTGGGTCGTCGCGGCGGTGACGAGTGCCAGCTCCGCGGCGTCCATCCGTTCCGGCGTTGCTTCGGAACCCGTCGCGGCCTGCTTGAGGCTGAACAGGATCGCATGCGCGGCATCCACACCAACGAGTCCGTTGATCATGGCCTCGGCGACGATGGGACGCTCAGCCGGGAGCGTCTCGCCGAGAAGGCTCTGGCGCTGCCGGATCGCGGAGCCGATGCGAATACGACGACTCGCTTCGCTCTGTGACACTCGGGTGATCTGTTCGATGAAGATCGTGGGCTTGCGCTCACCGTGACGCATCGAGAGGCCTGCGGAGCCGAGTTCGTACCGTGAGCGGTCGGCTGTCTCGGCTGCGCTCAGCACTCGGCACGTGTCCGCGAATCGGCCCGCGGCCTCTTCGGCGGCCAGAAGTTGAAGTTGTTCGTCGTCGCTCAGATTGCTTCTGTCGACGCGCGCGACGAATCTCAGCAGGTCGGTCGCCTGTCTGATCGCTTCGAGCGCGGTGGTCATACGAACACTCTGACACAGTGCACCGACATTCGGAATATGCCGGTCAGAGGGTGTTTATAACTTTTTGAGGACGCCCCTGTGGAGGAGAAGACAGTCGCGCTTAGCACGCCGCCGACGCTCCAGAACGAGGCCCGTCTCATCCGGAACCTGTGGCGCTCTGCTTCCGCAACCCCCTTCCGCGATTGGCGCATCCGGCGTTGTGTGGAGTTATGAGCGATCCCAAACACGAGTCGTCCGCCGATGGCGAGTCCGACGTCCAGGCATCCAATGACGGTACTGCCGCCCTCGGCGAGGAGCCGAACACGGAGCCGTCGTTCGACACCGAGTCGGGCGGCGAGTAGCGCATGAGCGGCAACGAACCTCAGGGCACGCCCGCAGGCGGTTCGTCGCTGAGTTCGGATGACGCGCCGACCGGAAACGATGGAACGTCCGGCGCGGACACGGCCGCTGGCGACGCCCGTACAGCCGGCCCTCTCGGTCACTCGGCGCGCATCGAGGATGCGGTTCCGTAGAGCGACGAGACAAATGACGAGGACGCGAAGACGGAGTATCGAGAGGAGATGGACAAGTGACAGCGAGCGATCCAAAGGATTCGAACACCGAGGGCGCGCCGAATGATGAGGTCCTGACCGATGGCAACCTCGGCACGGATGCCGACTTCACCGCCGAGAGCGGCGATGAGGCGGACGGCGACGCCCTGAATAAAGAGAACGCGACGAACCCCGAGTAAATCGGACATCCATCCACCACCCACCAATGAGAAGGACAAGACATGTCGAACAACCCCATCCTCCCGATCGTCCCGAACGGCGGAGCACCGATCGACGGCACTCCGGCGGGCGATGAGAACGACCTCCCCACGAACGACCCCGAGCTCGACGAGGGCGAGACGAACGACGACCAGGACCAGGTCGATCAGGACGTCGCCGACGCCAACAAGGTGAACGACAACCTCGACAAGTAGCAATTCTAGTCAGTTGAGTACCGAGCCGAAGGCACGCGTATCGAACCTCCGGTCGCCACTTTGGTGCTTGAGTAGCGCCGAAAACCGGCCGGTTTCGAATCCTTGTTCCGCCCCGCTCTGGGGGTATTTCCGCGCATCCGTCCCGGGTTAGGTTCGTGGGGTAGGGATGTGTGTGCGACCGATGCGTCTGGGGACCAGCGGTAGCGCCGTCCTGACCGTACTTGGGGGTACTCATCATGACGATGGAACTTGGGCAGGAATTTTCGCTGCAGTATGCGTTCGGCTGGGACGAGCCGATCGCCGGCCCGGTGCAGCAGGCGATTTCGATGTACGGCAACGACGAGGACCGTATCCGTCTCGCTGGCCACTTCTCGGTCTCGCGCGAGTCGCTCGAGGCGATGGCGGATGTGCCGACGCCCGAGGTGCAGCTGGCGGTTGCCGCTAACCCGGCGACGCCGGTCGAGGCGCTCGCGAAGATGGCGAGTGATCGCTCACGGTTTGTCCGTGCGGCCGCCCTCAACGCGATCGAGCAGCTGCCAGGGCAGCAGCGAGACGCCGCGAAGGCGATGATGGGCTCGGTCGTGCAGCGGTTGAGGTCGCGGCTCAGTGCTTAGCCGTTGGGTGCAGAGCACGCCGACCTGAACAGTCGAACTGCCGCCGACCCACGGGCATCATTATTCCTCTATCGCACTGACATACCTACGCGAGGGACTGACGCACCCTGGTCGCACCCGCACGCGGCAAAAGTTTCGACCGTCTTGACCAGCCGGAAATGCAATATCGGTGAACACTGGCCAACACGCAATTTCTCGATGTTCGGCGCAAATCCACTTGTGGATCTGGCGCACTGTCATAGCGTGATCGGAAAGCTTGGTCTTCTTAGATGTGCCCGACAAGCTCGGAAGGCATCGCCGGGACGCTCTGGTCCCGGAGAATCGCGCACTTTCGCCCGGTCATTAGCATTCCACCGATCTCGATTAACACGTTGGAGTTGAGCGCTCCATCAGCCTTGTCCATAAGCACGATTGCGTACTTGCTGGCCCACATGGCGACCACGTTTGACCACACTGTCGGTTCTGTCGTCGCGTCGCTAGCGACCTGGAGAGTCAGTCCGAGCTGAGCGACGGCTAGCCGAATCTTCTTGATCAGCTCGGTATTCGGGTTCTCTTCGCACTTCGAAAACGGGTGATCAACATGACGTTGTTGTCAAAAGCTGAACTGTCGAGGATTCGGGTCAGGCCGGACGCTGACAACAGTGGCCCCAGGAACGGCGGGATCGTCTCGACTAGGGTGTCGCCGAACGTCGCGCCCCCTATCGTTTCGAGGTCTGCGGCGAGCACCCTCGGCGAATCGACCTCAGTAAGCTCCTCGCCTGCTCGACCCTTGCTGTTCGAGTGCATGAGGACGCGCGGGCCGTTAGCCATGAATTCGCGCCGCGTTTGTGACTGCGTCAGCCCGCTTAGCGAGGAGGTTGCGACCGTACTCAGTCAGCGGTAAAGAAATCTTTCGAACGGGCTTGAAACGCCGACCCCTTGCGTGGCGGCCGCAGCGAAACGGTCACGTTGCGCCTGATCAAGCAATGATCGAATAGTTCAAAGGTAGAGATCTAAGAGGTTAAGCAATCGCGCATTTTATTGCAGTGGACCGAGGGCGCGTCGCTGGAACACGCAGTTCAAAACCGCCCCGGGCCGAAGGGCACTACTCCCCCGCCCGCTCCAACACCAGCTCACGCACGCGTGCCGCATCCGCGGTGCCCTTCATCGCCTTCATGACCGCACCGATGACGGCACCAGCGGCCTGGACTTTGCCCTCGCGGATCTTCTCGAGAACATCCGGCTGGGAAGCGAGAGCCTCGTCGATTGCGGCGATAAGGGCACCATCATCCGACACGACCTTCAGGCCGCGCGCCGCGACTACCTGGATGGGCGAACCCTCACCGTCGATTACCCCGAGCAGAACCTGTCGCGCTAGACGATCCGTCAACTCGCCGGACTCCACGAGAGCAACGAGCTCAGAAACATCGAACGGACTGACCAGGGACGACGCGTCCACACCACGCTCGTTCGCGATACGGGAGATCTCCCCCGACCACCACTTGCGGGCCTGGGCAGGCGCAGCACCCTCGGCCACCGTCTGCTCGATCTCGACAAGGAGACCGGCGTTGCGGACATCCTGAAACTCGAGGTCCGTGAAGCCCCACGCTTCCTGCAGCCGCTTGCGACGGATCGTCGGCTTCTCCGGCAGCGCCGCCCGCAGCTCCTCCACGAGAGCAGCACCCGGAACGACCGGCAGCAGGTCCGGCTCCGGGAAGTACCTGTAGTCATCCGCATCGCTCTTCGGACGACCGGCGGATGTGACGCCGGTGTCCTCGTGCCAGTGACGCGTCTCCTGGATGATCGTCCCGCCAGCAGCGAGGATCGCCGCCTGGCGCTGGATCTCGTAGCGGATCGCCCGCTCCACCGACCGCAGCGAGTTCACGTTCTTCGTCTCGGTGCGCGTCCCGAGCTTGCCGCTCCCCCGAGGCGACAGCGAGATGTTCGCGTCGCAGCGCAGGTTGCCCCGCTCCATCCGCGCTTCCGAAATACCAAGGCTGAGCACGATGTCGCGAATCGTCGAGACGTACGCCTTCGCCAGCTCCGGCGCATCCTTCTCGGCACCCGTGATCATCTTCGTGACGATCTCGACGAGGGGAACACCGGCACGGTTGTAGTCCACCAGCGAATACTCGGCACCCTGGATGCGACCGGTCGCGCCGCCCACGTGGGTCAGCTTGCCGGCGTCCTCCTCCATGTGCGCGCGCTCGATCTCGACGGTGAAGACGCGGCCATCGGCGAGCTCGACATCAACGGAACCCTCGTAGGCGATCGGCTCATCGAACTGGCTGATCTGGTAGTTCTTTGCGAGGTCCGGGTAGAAGTAGTTCTTGCGCGCGAACCGGCTCGTCTCGGCGATCGAACAACCGAGCGCCAGACCGAGGCTGATCGAGTACTTGACCGCCTGCTCGTTGACCACCGGAAGCGACCCCGGAAGACCGAGGTCGACGGGCGTGATCTGGGTGTTCGGCTCCGCGGCGACCGCACCGAAAGCGGCCGGGTTCGGCGCATCCGAGAACATCTTCGTCTGCGTTCCGAGTTCGACGTGCACCTCGAAGCCGAGCACCGGCTCGAACAGTTCGAGGGCCTTGTCGTAGTCCATGAGTTCTGCGGTAGCCACGGAGCAATTCTACGGGCCACGGCTGCGCGGATCGGCGTCGCCGGTTGACCCCGCCCGGAGCATCCGGAACAGTGGAGTCATGACAACGAGGTTCGCTCCGGTCTGGGGTTCGATCGAAGCTACGGTCGCAGCGGGGCGCGCGCCCGGGATCGTCGCGGGACTCCGGCAGGGATCCGGGGTCGAGGTCTTCGCCACCGGCGTGCTGGCCTTCGGGTCATCCGAGCCGATGAACGCGGACACTCCGTTCCGGATCGCGTCACTCAGCAAAATCCTGCTCGGCGCCCTCTCGGCATCCCTCCTCGCGGATGGCGTCTTCGGCCTCGAGGACCCGGTCGATACCTGGATTCCGGAGCTCGCCAGCCCACGCGTGCTCGCCCGACCGGACGGTCCCCTCGACGAAACCGTTCCCGCCGAGCGCGCGATCACCGTCCACCACCTGCTGACGCTGACGCACGGCCTCGGCGTGATCTTCGAGGAGACCCCGCTCTCCACCGCCATGCTTGAGGCCGGCGTCGCGGCAAGCGCGATACCACCACAGATCAGCGCCGACGAGTACCTCGCCGCGCTCGGTCGATTGCCGCTCGCACACCAGCCGGGCGAGCGGTGGATGTACAACATGGGCTGCGACATCCTCTCCGCCCTTCTCCCCCGTATCACCGGCCAGCCCATGCACGAACTGCTGCAGGAACGCATCTTCGGACCCGCCGGGATGACCGCGACGGGGTTCAGCGGCCAGCATTTGCCGACCGAGTACATGGGTACGCCGAACGGCATCATCGAGTACGAGGACATCAAGGACGTGTTCGAGAGGGAGCCACCGTTCGAAACACTCGCCGGCGGTCTCGTCTCAACGGTGCCCGACTACCTGCGCTTCCTGACCGCGCTCGCGGATGGCCGCCTGATCCCGGAGAATCTGCGCGCCGCCATGACCTCCGACCAGCTCATCCCGTCGCAGCACGAGGGCGCTGAGCTGATCCTCGCCCCAGGGACCTCGTGGGGCTGGAGCGTCGGCGTCGTGACCGAGGGGAAGAAGCCGGGCGCATCCGTCGGAAGCTACGGCTGGACCGGCGGCACCGGAACCAGCGCCTTCGTCGACCCCTCGCACGACCTGGTCGGCGTCGTCTTCAGCCAGCGGATGATGGCCGGCCCGCAGGACAACTTCGACTACTTTATGGAGCCACTCGCAGAGATCGTCTGAGTGCCAGACGTCGTCTGCGTCGGAACGCTCTCCGTCACCGGCACGGCTTCGAGCGGCGGATCCGCCTTCTCGGCGCGAACCAGGGCGATGCCGCCGAGGATCAGGATGCCGCCGAGCAGCTGCGGGACCGTCAGGTCCTGGCCGAGCAGCAGCCACGCGTAGAGCGCCGCGAACACGACCTCGAGCAGTCCCATGAACGACGAGAGACGGCTGCCGAGGATCTCGCTCGCGGTGATACTGGCCGCGTAGGCAATGCCGGTTCCGATCAGGCCAACCAGCACGAGCGGCACCCACCACGGTGCGTGGCCGCCAAACAGGCCGACGGTTCCGAAGTGCATGCGGAACGGCACCAGCCCGGTGAGGCCGACGGCCCCGAGCGCCAGCCCGCCAAGAACGAGTCCCGAACCCGCGAGTGCCACCGGCGGCAGTCCCTCGCTCGGTTCGGCAGCGATCACGTAGTAGACCGCGCAGCCGACCGCACCGAGTGCCGCAAAGATCAGGCCGACGACGTTGACGCCTCCGTGGCCGTTCGGCCCGACCACGAGCACGAGCCCGACGAGCGCGACTCCGGAGCCGACCAGCACCACGACCTTCGGAACCTTCCGGCTGCGGATCCAGGCGAACCCGACGAGCAGGAGCGGCGCCATGTACTCGATCAGGATAGCGGTACTGATCGGAACGAGACTGATGGCGGTGATGTAGACGAGCTGGGTCGCTGCGACGCCGATCAGGGCCATCAGGAGCACCCGCCAGCGCGCGTGCCAGAGCGCCGACCAGCGGCCGCGAAGCGCAACCAGCGTGAACGGCAGCAGCACGATCGCACCGATCAGGGCGCGGAAGGTGACCGCAGCGGCGGGGCTCCATCCGCTCTCCAGAACGGGCTTCAGGAACGCGCCCGACGTACCAAACGACGCCGCCGCGACGAGCGCGATGACGAGGCCGATTGTTGTCGATTGGCGTCTTACCTGAACCACGATTCAGACGCTAGTCTTGTCGTGAGTAAGGAGTCAAATTGCATTTTGCCCCTGACGTCGAGGAGACGCTCGAGTTCGCCGCGACGCTGTTGAACACCGCTCCGGGTGCCTCCCGCACGGGCAGGGACGAGCTCGAAACGAT
>DASXCU010000031.1:0-20791 GCA_036491035.1 Galbitalea sp.
CTCGTCCCACCGGTCAGTTTCTCCCGCCAACCAGTGAGGGCCTAGCCGATTCCTTTGATCTCGGGGTGGTGGAACGTGTCGTGGAAGACCCGCTCTGAGGCGCCCACGCGGTCGAGGTACGGGGTGATTCCGCCGGCGCCGAATGGGTAGTTCGCCCCGAGGATCAGGCAGAGGTCGATGTCCTCGGCCGCAGCGACCACGTGCTCGTCGAGCATTCGGTGAATCTCGTCCGCGAGGCCGTCTTCGATGCGAACGCGAAGTTCGTCGGCCGTCATCGGGGTGGTGCCACCCTTCACGATCGCGATCGCCTTCGGGTCGTAGCCCTTGACCTTGCCCTTCGAGTCCCGCTCAAGGATGTGCCCGTACTCCGCCAGCTTGCGTAGGTTGTCGCTGTCGAAGAACCGGTCCGGGAAAGCCGCGTGATGCGTCTCGAGCACGTGAGCGCCAATTGGGAGACCCACGAATTCGAGTAGCTGGAACGGCGTCATTGGCAGTCCGAACGGCTGTGTCGCCTGCTCCACCACCTCGAACGGCGTGCCGGTGTCGACCGCGTGCATGGCCTCGCCGAGAACCTTCGCGAGAATACGGTTGACGACAAAACCGGGGGTGTCCGTCGAGATAACGGCGAACTTCCCGAGCGCCTGTACCGTGACCATCGCGGTGGATAGTGTTGCGTCGTCCGTGTGCGGCGTCTTGACGACCTCGACGAGCGGCATCACCGCCACCGGGTTGAAGAAGTGGAAGCCGACGAGTCGTTCCGGGTGCTTCAGCTTCGCGCCGATCTGCTCGACCGACAGCGAGGACGTGTTGGTCGCGAGCACAGCGTCGTCGGACAGGTGCTTCTCGACGTCCGCGAACACATCCTGCTTGACCGTGAGCTCCTCGAAGACGGCCTCGATGACCCAGTCGCAGTCGGCGAAGTCCGCGCGGTTCGTGGTTCCCGTCACGAGCGCTTGCCAGCGATTGAGCTCGTCGTGGTTGATGCGACCGCTGTCGAACGACTTCTGGATCTCCGCGTGGATGGATGCGACGCCTTTGTCGACGCGCTCCTGGTCGAGGTCCGTGATGACGACCGGCACCTTGAGGCGACGCACGAAGAGGAACGCGAACTGGGAGGCCATCAGACCGGCGCCGACGATGCCGACCTTGGTGATCTTCTTGGCGAGCGCCTTGTCCGGCGCGCCGGCCGGGCGCTTTGCACGGCGGTTCACCAGGTCGAAGGCGTACATGCTGGCCTGGCCCTGGTCGCCGGAGATCAGGTCGGCAAGCGCCTCATCCTCGGCCGCGAAGCCGGTCTTCCTGTCGGTGTTCTTCGCGGCCTTGATCAGGTCGAGCGCGCGGTACGGGGACTTCGGTACCGTGCCCATCCGGCCCGCCAGGGTCTTCTGCGCGATGCCGACGGCGACATCCCACTTCACGGCACGCTCGATCTTGCCGGGCTCGTTGGGACGCTTTACCTTGATCTTCCCGGTGAGGACGTCATCCGCCCAGAGCAGCGAGTGTTCGAGGAAGTTCGCCGGTCCGAAGATGGCGTCGGCCATTCCCAGGTCGAACACCTGCTGCCCCTTGAGCGTCTTCTGGGTGAGCGGCTTGGTGAGAATCACGTCGAGCGCGTTCTCGATTCCGATCAGGTTCGGGAGGAGCCACGCGCCGCCCCAGCCCGGGATGATGCCGAGCGATACCTCGGGCAGCGCGATCGCGGCGACGGATGAGTCGACGGTTCGGTAGGTCGAGTTCAGTCCGATTTCGACGCCACCGCCGAGTGCGAGGCCATTCCAGAACGTGAACGACGGCACCCCCAGCTCGCTGAGTTTGCCGAGCACCCAGTGGCCGAGCTGGGCCATCTGCAGAGCGACGGCGCGGCTCGGGATCTCGCTCACCTTGGACAGGTCCGCGCCGGCCGCGAAGATGAACTGCTTGCCAGTTACGCCGACAGCATGGATCTCCTTGTTCGCGGCTCGCGCTTTGAGGCCGTCGAGGACGTTCGACAACTTGAGCAGAGTGATCGGCCCGAGGGTCGACGGGCGGGTGTGATCGCGGTCATTGTCGAGTGTGACCAGCGCGAGGATCTTGCCGCTGGGGAGCGCTATGTCGCGCACTCGCGAGTGAGTGACGACCTCGTCATCGCCCACGGCGGCCTTGAGCTCCGCGAAATCGGCTGCCGTCGTCATCTACTTGCCGCCTTTTGCTGCAGAGCCCTTGAAGTTGGGGTTCTCCCAGATGACGCTTCCGCCCTGGCCGAGACCGATGCACATCGCGGTGAGGCCGTACTGCACCTCGGGGTGCTCGGCGAACTGCGCCGCGAGCTGGATCATCAGGCGCACGCCGGACGAGGCGAGCGGGTGTCCCATCGCGATGGCTCCGCCCCACTTGTTCACGCGGGGGTCGTCGTCGTCGATGCCGAAGTGATCCAGCAGCGAGAGCACCTGGATGGCGAAGGCCTCGTTGAGTTCGAACAGTCCGATGTCGTTGATCGTCAGGCCCGCCTTGCGCAGGGCCTTCTCGGTCGACGGGATGGGGCCGATCCCCATGATCTCGGGCTCGACACCGGCGAACGCGAAGCTGACCATGCGCATCTTGGGCGTGAGGCCGAACTCCTTGGCGGCATCGGCGCTGGCCAGCAGGCTCGCGGTCGCACCGTCGTTGAGGCCGGATGAGTTACCGGCCGTCACGCGTCCGTGCGGGCGGAACGGTGTCTTCAGTCCCGCGAGTCCCTCGAGGGTGGTCTCCGGGCGAAGGGCCTCGTCACGGGTTGCCAGACCCCAGCCGGTCTCGCTCTTGATGGCGACGGGGATCAGGTCGGGCTGGATCTTGTTGTTCTCGTATGCCGCGGCCGCCTTCTGCTGGCTGCCGAGAGCGAAGCGGTCCGCCCGCTCCTTCGTAAGGGCGGGGAAGCGGTCGTGGATCTTCTCTGCCGTGTTGCCCATATTGAGCGCCTCGACGCTCACGAGCTTCTCGCTGAGGAACCGCGGGTTCGGGTCCGCGCCGGACCCCATCGGGTGGTGGCCCATGTGCTCGACGCCGCCGGCGATTCCGAAGTCGTACGCGCCGTACCCGATGGCGCCGGCAATCGTGGTCACGGAGGTCATTGCTCCGGCGCACATGCGATCGATGGCATAACCCGGCACCGACTGGGGGAGTCCGGACAGCAGTGCCGCCGTGCGTCCGATGGTCAGTCCCTGGTCACCCGTCTGCGTGGAGGCGGCAATCGCGACATCGTCGATCCGCTCGGCCGGCACCTTCGGGTTGCGCTCCATGAGGCCGATCATGGCCTTCACGACCAGGTCGTCGGCGCGGGTGTTCCAGTACATCCCCTTCTCGCCCGCACGCCCGAACGGAGTCCTCACTCCATCGACGAATACCACTTCAGCTCTCTCGGCCACGGTGCCCTCCACAATCAAACGGCCGCACAGAAATGCGGCACAAATCGATCCTAGGCACCGTGCTTGCGGGCCATAATCCTTTGACTGTTCCTACGACTCGTCGGAGATCGCGCTCGGCGCCGTTTGGCGCTCATCCACAATCGGTTCGGAGGGTTCCACCACATCGGGCTCGGCCGGGGCGAGGAATGCCTGTGTGATCGGTTCAGCGACCGCGTCTACCTGCCAGGATCGGGCGCCCATTTCGGAAAGTTCAGACCGCACCGAATCGAGTTCGATCGGCTCGGGCGGTGCCCACGCGAGCCGACGCAGCAGTTCCGGAGTGAGCACGTTTTCGACCGGAATGTTCAGCTCGCCCGATTTTTCGATGACGGCCGCGCGTGCGGACTTGAGACGACGATCGGCGGCCGGATTCTTGTCCGCCCAGGCGCGGGGCGGCGGCACGGAGTCGGATGGGATACGCAGCGCCGGAAGATCGGTCGTCGTTATGCCGACCTGGATGGCATCCCACCACCGGTCGATCTGGGAGCGACTGGCACGACCCGTAAACTCCCGCATGCCCACGAGGTCGCGCTTCGACTCAGGGAGGACGCGAGCGGCAGCGACCAGGGCGGAGTCCGGGACGAGGCGACCCGGAGCGATATCCGTCTCGCGAGCGTATTCATCCCGTGCCTGCCACAGTTCGCGGGCGACGGCGAGACCGCGGGCACCGCGAACGGAGTGGAGACCACTGAGTCGGCGCCACGGCTGTTCGCGCACGATCCGGAAGTCGCGCGCAAGGACGGCTTCGAATTCCTGTCTCGCGATTTCGCCCTTGCCGGCCTCGTCGAGAATCTCTCCGAGCTTCTCGCGAAGATCGACCAGCAGCTCGACATCGAGCGCCGCATAGACGAGCCAGGCCTGGGGGAGCGGTCTGGTCGACCAGTCCGCGGCGGAGAACTCCTTGGCCAGGTGGATGCCGAGCAGGTCCTCGACAACGGTGCCGAGACCAACCCGCGGCAGGCCCGCGAGTCGTGCACCCAACTCCGTGTCGAAAAGCTTCTTCGGGTCGATGCCGACCTCGCGCAGGCAGGTGAGGTCCTGGCTGGCCGCGTGCAGAATCCACTCCTCGTTCGCGAGCACATCGTTGAGCTCGGTGAATTCGCCGACGGCGGGCGGATCGAAGAGGAAGGTACCCGCGCCGCGTCGGTAAATCTGGATGAGGTAGGCACGCTGGGAGTAACGGAATCCGGACGCGCGCTCGGCGTCGATCGCGATCGGACCGTTGCCAGCGGCGATCGCGGTGACCGCGCGCAGGTACGCCTCGCGAGTGTCGATCACGCTCACGACCACGTGCTCTGCCTGCTGCGGAGCCGGGGCCGGCGCTTCGTCCGGACTACTCACGACCTGCTCGGCGTGGGGGACGTACGCTCCGCCCCGCGGGCGGATCCCTTATGCAGCGACAACAGGCTGACTCCCTCGACAGCCGGGGGAAGCCCGGCCAACATGCACAGCAACTCGCTCCACCCTTCCACATGTGGGCCGATTTCGGCGTTGAGGGGTGTCCACGAGGCTCGAAGTTCGATGACAGCGCCATCACCCTGGACATCCAGCTCGCCGAATCCGGTCGACAGTATTTTCGTGGCGGTGCCCGACGCGGAGTGATATTGCGCGCCGCTGGTAGCGAGTGCATCCACCAGCCATGACCACGCGACTTCGGCCATGAACGGGTCGAGACCCATGTCGGTGTCGAGGGGCGACTGGGCGAAACAGACGATGCGGAATTCGCCACCCCAGGCCTCCGGAGCGGCGGGATCGTGCAGCAGGATGAACCTGCCGGTGCCGAGCGGCGAGTCCACGCCGTGTCGGGCGGGGGTGACGTCTGCTGCCAGGGCGATGGCGTTCGGCGCGAGCGAGCCGGGGGCCGGAATCTCGGTGATGGCGAGCTCTGGACGTGTTCGAGCCGCCTGCAGCGCGGCAACCGCGCGCGTAAATGCCGGGGGAATGGTGCCTGCGGCGACAGAATCGGACACGAGTGAAGGTTAGGCTTTTTTGGTTGTGGCCGCGGGGTGACTCGCCGCCCCCGGAGAGAGCGAACGCCGTACGGCGGGATGTGAGCGAATGGCCAGGGAACGGACATCCGGTTCGACCGCGCTTGCGGCGACCGCCATCACGCTCGGAGCGGCCGCGTTCGCCGGAATCGCCGCGCTCGGAAGCCTGTCCGTCTACGTCGCCCGCAAAGTGATCATCCCGAGCAAGACGCGTCGCGAGGACCTGCGGATTCTGGGGCACACCGACACGACCGTGCTGCTCTCGAAGACCCTCGATACGCTTCTTCCCGGCCAGTACGGCCTGTGGTTCTCGGAGGGTACCGGGCATGCAAAGGTCGGCGCGATCCTTGAGATCGGACCGAACTGGGTGAGCCGCGAACTGATCGGAGTCGATCACGGCGACCTCGGTACGGCCACCCGCGGCTCCATCGCCGGCTGGTTCTACCTCGACCCCGAGCAGCTCGGGATCTCCCACACGGACGTCGTGCTTCAGACGCCCGTCGGTCCCGCGCCAGCCTGGCTGATTCCGGCCGCACAGAAGAGTGGCCGCTGGCTCATCGGTGTGCACGGCAGGGGAGTGCGTCGGCAGGAGTGCCTTCGCGCCGTGGAGGTCGCACGGCGCTGCGGATACACCTCACTGCTCGTCTCCTATCGGAACGATGGTGACGCGCCCCTCAGCTCTGATGGCCGATACGGCCTCGGGGACACCGAGTGGCCGGACGTCGAAGTCGCCCTGGACTACGCGGTGGCGAACGGCGCGACCGAGATGGTGCTGATGGGCTGGTCGATGGGCGGCGCGATCTCGCTGCAGGTCGCGACGCGCTCCGCGCACGCGGGACTGCTGCGCGGCATCATTCTCGAGTCACCCGTCATCAACTGGGCCGACACCATCAACTACCAGACGGATGCCAGCCACGCCCCGCGGGTCGTCAGCGCGGCTGCGCGACACCTGATTAGCTCGCCGTGGGCGCGACCGCTCACCGGGCAGCATGAGTCGATCGACCTGCAGCGCCTCGATTTCGTGGCGCGGGCGGACGAACTCACCGTGCCCATCCTGCTGATGCACAGCGCCGACGACGGCTACGTGCCGCCGTACGCATCGCGTGCGCTCGCGCTCGCGCGCCCCGACATCGTGACGTTCGACGAGTTCACGATTGCCCGGCACGCGAAGCTCTGGAACTACGACGCGGACCGGTTCAACGAAGACATCGGGAGCTGGCTCAGCCGCCTGCCTTAGTTCGATCGAGCCCCCACCGCGCGTAGATCCCGTTCGCGTCGTCCACCAGCAGGGACACGAGCCTGAGGTTCTGGTCGGGGAATTCGTGGCCGCCAAATAGCGGGGCGCTCGCGCCATTGAGGATCGGGCTGGTCGTCAGGCAGACCTCGTCGACGACTTCCGCGCGCACGAACTGGGACGCGAGCGTCGGACCACCCTCGCAGACGATGGACTCGAAACCCGCGCCGTGCAGCGCATCCACGATCGCCGGCACGGTCATGCTGCCGCCCTCGTCGGGCACCACCAGAATCCGGGCATCCACGTCGGCAGTCGTCTCGCGTGCTCGCGCCACGGCCGACTCCGGGCAGAGAACGAAGAACGAGGCCTGCGCTCCGGTGCTCGTGACGAGATGGTTGCCGAGATCGCCCGTGCCGGTCACCACCGCGAGTTCGGCGTGCCGTGGAATGTAGTACCCCTCGGAGCGCACACTGGCGGCACCCACGACGACGACGTCGGCCAGGGAGCGGATAACGCCGAGCAGTTTGCGGTCGGCGGGATTCGTGAGAGTCTCGCTGGTGCCATCCGCCCCGGCGGCACTCCCACTCACGCTTCCCACCAGGTTGATCCGAATCCAGTCTGCGCGGGGCGGTCGGTACAGCTCGAGCAGCTCTTCACGCCAGCCCGCGGTCGCCAGATCGACGGGAGTTCCCGGCGACGGATAGACCGGGCGCAGGATCACGCGGCGGTCTTCTCGCGGATCTGGCGCTTCGCACGCCCGAGAAGTGCGGTCATGCCGCGGACGCGCAGTGGGCTCACCGCCTCGGTGAGGCCGAGATCCTGCGGAAAATCGTCCGGGATATCGAGGACTTCCTGCACCGTCAGACCGGCGAGTCCCTGTACCAGGATCGACGCGAAGCCGCGCGTCGTCGGTGCCTCCTTTGGCGCGGTGGCGAACAGGTGAACGACGTCGTGTTCATCCACCTCGACGAAGATGAACACCGGCGACTGGCATTCCTCGACCCGCTCGAGCAGATCGGGATGCTCCGAATAGCGCGCAGGCAGTTCCGGCAGCTCGTTCGCGAACTCCAGCAGCAGCTGTAGTCGTTCACGCACCTCGAGGTCGTGGAAGTCCGACCTGATCTCGGCCAGGGCCTCCGGCAGTACGTCGTTCATCGGCGCACCCCGACGCCGCTACTAGCGGGACGGAACCGCGCCGGGCGCGTTGCCCTTGACGATGGGAACCCGCACTGCGGAACCCCACTCGGTCCATGAGCCGTCATAGTTGCGAACCCCTTCAAAGCCCAGCAGGTGCGTGAGCGCGAACCACGTGTGGCTCGAACGCTCGCCGATGCGGCAATACGCAATGACGCTATCACCGTCCTTGAGGCCGGCTTCGTCGCGGTAGATCGCGTTCAGCTCGTCGAGCGATTTGAAGCCGAAGTCCTCGGCGACGTTGCGCGCCCACGGCACGTTCTGCGCGGTCGGGATGTGGCCCGCGCGAAGCGTTCCTTCTTCGGGATACGCCGGTGCGGTCGTGCGCTCGCCCGTGTACTCCTCGGGGCTCCGCACGTCGATGAGGGGGTTGCCGAGATGCGCGAGGACGTCATCCTTGTAGGCGCGAATCGGGGCGTCGTTACGCTCCACCACCGGGTAGTCGACCTGGGGAGCGGACTCGCGATCCGTCGTGTACGCGCGACCCTCGGCCTCCCACTTCGCGCGACCGCCGTCGAGCAGGCGGACATCCTCGTGGCCGAACAGGCTGAACACCCAGAGCGCGTAAGCCGCCCACCAGTTGTTCTTGTCGCCGTAGATCACGACGGTCGTGTCGCGCGTGATCCCCTTGCTGCCGAGCAGCTTCGCGAAGCCCTCGCCGTCGACATAGTCGCGCTCGACCGGGTCGTTGAGGTCGGTGTGCCAGTCGATTTTGACCGCACCCTCGACGTGACCGGTCTCGTACAGCAGGACGTCCTCGTCGGATTCGACGACGACGAGTCCGGGCGTGCCGAGGTTGGCTGCGAGCCACTCCGTCGACACGAGACGTTCGGGGTGCGCATAGCTCGCGAAGCGGGAGTCTGGATCTGTTGCGACGGGCATGGGAACCTCCGGAAGTTACGTACACGTGCTCGGTCTAGGCTTGTTGCCCGACCTGTCCATTCGAATCTACGAGAGTGCGCGCCGTCTCGCACGGGGCGACCGTAAGAGTACGACACATACTGCAAGGCCAACCATGACTGCCGTTACGCCCAGCTCCGCGGGCGCTCTCGCCGACCGCAATCCGACTCTCACCGGGCAGGAGATCGTGGCGCACTTGGTGCCGCCGCGCCAGTTCGCCAATGCGACGCTCGACTCCTATCGGCCGGACCGCGACTACCCATCGCAGGGCGCGGCACTGGCCGCGATTCGTCGCTTCTCCGCGGGCTGGACCGCCGGCCGGGGCGGGCTGTTCGGACGCAGGAAGGCACCGGATTCACTGCCCGGCATCTATCTCGACGGCGGTTTCGGTGTCGGCAAGACTCATCTCCTGGCGGCGCTCTGGCACGCCGCTCCCGGGCGCAAATACTTCGGGACGTTCATCGAATTCACCGCACTTGTAGGTGCGCTTGGCTATCAGCCCACGGTGGCTCTGCTGAAGGGTGCGAGCCTGGTCTGCATCGACGAGTTCGAACTGGATGACCCCGGCGACACCCGCCTGATGTCCCGTCTTCTCAGCGACCTGGTCGCGACTGGCGCGCGCCTCGCGGCAACCTCCAACACCCCACCGAACGCCCTGGGCGAGGGCCGGTTCGCCGCACAGGACTTCCTGCGCGAGATCGATGCGCTGGCTGCGAAGTTCGAGATTGTGAGAATCGACGGACTCGACTATCGACGTCGCGACATCGAGGGTCACGCGATCACGCTTTCCGCGAGCGAGCTCGCCGAACGGCTGCAGAAACAGGATGGCGTGGTCACCGTCGACTCGTTCGAGTCGATCCTCGCGACGCTGTCGAAGGTGCACCCGTCGCGCTACGTGCGGCTGGTCGAAGGCATCGACGCTGTCGCAGTCACCGACGTGCATCCCTTCCTCAATCAGACCGACGCGCTGCGATTCGTCGCTTTCGTGGACCGCCTGTACGACGCCCAGGTGCGGGTGCTCGCTACCGGCACCGCACTCGACCAGGTCTTCCCCGCCGACATGCTCGGCGGGGGCTATCGCAAGAAATACCTCCGCGCGATTTCCCGTCTCATCGCGCTGACGACGGGATCCGGCCTCTAGCTCGGAACGTAAGGCAGTGAGAGTTAGGGCAGCGATCGCAGTTTCTTCGCCGCGGCCTTCACGATCGACAGGCTTACCGGATCCATGCCCTGCCTGGGTGAACTCGTGCTCACGAGCTCGGTGACGTAGACGATGTTCTGGTTGCGCAGGTACACGTCGATCAGGTGAGGCGGCAGGCTCTGGCCGGTATCTGTCGATCCCTCGACCACTGAGTCCAGTCCGAGGTCCAGCGGAATGGGAGCGAATGTGAACGACGAGTCGTCGCCGGGGTCTTCCGGATCCGAGTAGCTGGTGTGCGCGCAGTCCCGGTACCACCCGCGCTGTGCGCTCACAAACGCGGTCGCGGCCGCCGTATTCACGAAGTGACGGGCCTCCTGGAGCCCGTTCTCGTAGTTGGTGGTCGCGTCCACCACGATATTGGACGCCTCGTAGATGGTGTCCATCTTCCATCCGCGGTACGCGGGAGTGTCGAGCGCCTTCCACGCCATCCATCCCTCGAGGTTGTCCGCGCACTTCGCCGGCGCGACCGTGTGGGAATCGTCTGTCGGATTTCCGTGGATGTACTGCTCGAGCGAGTGGGAACGAACAGCGCCGTCGCTGCCGGTGGCGATCTCGACGCCGCGGAGCCCCGCCAGGTCCTTCTGCGTGAGCAAAGACTGTCTGGCGAGGCCGGTCGAGAAGCCGGCCGAGTGCACGACACCCAGCGCCACGATCAGAACGAGAGTAACGAGTGCGGCGAGTACCACGACGCCGCCGGCCCCAATCGCCACGAAGGCGCCGGATCGGCTTTTCGGCGGCTGCGGCTCCGGCGAGGGACCCGGGGGTACTGAGGCATCCGTCATGCTCCCAACTTTATCCGGCTCGATATATCGTGGGTTCGGGTGCGTGTTGCCCTGGTGTGCCGGGAAGACTGGTCGGCGTTTGCTTTGTCGTTCACGTTTTCAGGAGGGCACCATGGGCATCGACCTCGCGCTGGGGATTCTTCTCGTGTCTCTCGCGCTGGTGGCGGCGGTGTTCTCGAATCGCCTGGCCGCGATAATCCGCGTACCCGCGCCCGCCCTGTTCCTGATCGTCGCGGCAATCCTGGCGTGGTTGTTTCCCGTACTCGGCTCTCTTCCTCGCGCGCTGGCCGAGGCGCTCGTAACCGTCGCCCTCGTATTCATCCTCTTCGACGGCGGAATGCACATCGGCTGGAAGAAATTTCGAGCGTCGCTCGGGGCGATAACCTGGCTCGGCATCGCGGGGACACTCGTGACCGCGGCGGTCATCGCCGTCATCAGCTTCTACCTGCTCGGCCTCGATCTCCGACTATCGCTGCTGCTCGGAGCGGCGATCGCCCCGACGGATCCCGCGGTCGTGTTCTCGGTGCTCGGAAAGCGAGAGATCCGCGGGCGAACGGCGACAATCCTCGAGGGGGAATCCGGTGCCAATGACCCGGTCGGCATCGCGCTTCTCCTCAGCATCCTCGCGGCGACCGGTACGGGAGCATCGTCTGCGGTTTGGATCGGAGCCGGGGAGTTCGGCCTGCAGCTCATCGTGGGCGCTGCGATCGGTATCGGAGGAGGCTGGGCTCTTTCGCGGCTTATGCGTCACGTGTCGCTACCGAACGAGGCGCTCTATTCGGTGTGCACCGTCGCCTGTGCGACCCTGCTCTATGGCCTCGCCGCCGTGCTACACGGTTCCGGGTTCCTTGCCGTACTCCTGGCCGGTGTTCTCGTCGGCGACACCCGTGCGCCGTTCAAGCGGGAGATCCGACGCTTCGCATCGGGTCTCGCGACCATTGGCGAGATCGCCGCGTTCTCGATCCTCGGACTCAGCGTGCCGCTGGGCGACGTTTTCCAGTCGGACGTTCTCTGGCCGGGCCTCGCGCTCGCGGCACTGCTCGTCTTCGTGGTGCGACCTGTCTTCGTCGGATTGCTGCTGATTCCCGTCAGGCTGAGGCTCGGCGAGAGAGCGTTCGTGCTCTGGGCGGGCCTCAAGGGCGCCGTACCGATCCTGCTCGGGATGTTCATCCTCGGCGCTGGAGTGCCGGGCGCCCGACGCATCTTCGCGATCATTTTCGTGGTCGTTCTGGTCTCCGTCATCCTTCAGGGCGGCCTCGTACCCGTGTTCGCGCGACTCTTCCGAGTGCCCACCAGGGTAATCGAACCGGAACCCTGGACATCCGGTCTACGGTTCCGGGAGCGGCCCAACGGCATGGCCGAATATGTGGTGGAGCCCGGCTCGCCCGCCGAGGGGTCAACCGTGAATTCGCTCGAACTCGGTGACGACGGCTGGGTGAGCCTCATTCGCCGCCACGGGGCGCTTGTCCAGGTGCGCGGATCGACCGAGCTTCGGGCAGACGACGTCGTGCTGGCGCTCGGCGACGAGCCGGACCGGCTCGCCACGCTGTTCTCACCGTCGAAGGCCGGGGCGTAGCAACGATTTCGAGCCGACTCCGGGTCGCTCGAAACACGATGTTTACATTTAGGGCCGCCGCGTAACACAACGGAAACGCGTCGACGGTTCTGCCGAAACGTGGGCATCCCAAACTGGGGGCGTACCCGAGGCGACACGATCCACTGTCGTTGTACGCAAGCCAACGGTGCTTTCTTTTTTCCAAGAGAGAGGTGACCATCCTTATGGTTGAACTATCGGTCTTGGCCAACGCCACCGCGGACAACACGACAGCGATCAACTCGTTGTGGCTGATTGTCGGCGCGGCGCTGGTTCTCATCATGACTCCCGGCGTTGCGTTCTTCTACGGCGGCATGGTCAAGGCGAAGAGCGTCATCAGCATGATGATGATGAGCTTCGGCGCCATGGGTCTGGTCGGCGTGCTGTGGGTCCTGTACGGTTACGGGCTCTCCTTCGGGAAGCCCTTGATCCCGCACTTCCTCGGAGTCCCCGACTGGGGCCTCAGCAACGAGATGGGTAAGGACGGAATCACGCCGGACCTGAACTCACTCGCCTTCGCCGGGTTCCAGGCCACGTTCGCGATCATCACCGTCGCACTCATCTCGGGAGCCATCGCCGACCGCGCGAAGTTCGGCCCGTGGATGATCTTCGCCGGTGTGTGGGCAACCGTCGTGTACTTCCCGGTCGCCTACTGGGTGTTCAACCTCGGTGACGGCTGGGCTCCGGCCGTGCTGCACGCGAACGACTTCGCCGGTGGAACCGCGGTGCACATCAACGCCGGTGCCGCAGGTCTCGCGCTCGCGCTGGTCCTGGGCAAGCGGGTCGGATTCGCGAAGGGCATGAACGCTCCTCACAACGTCCCGCTTACCCTGCTCGGTGCCGCACTCCTCTGGTTCGGCTGGTTCGGCTTCAACTCCGGATCTGAGGCCGCCGTCGACGGCGTCGCCGCCGTCGCCTGGATCAACACTCTCGCGGCACCCGCCGCCGGAATCCTGGGCTGGCTGATCGTCGAGAAGTTCAAGGACGGCAAGCCGACCTCGATCGGTGCCGCATCCGGTGCCGTCGCCGGACTCGTCGCGATCACCCCGGCTTGTAACATCCTGACGCCGTTCTGGGCCATCGTGCTCGGAATCCTCGTCGGAGTCGTCTGCGCCTTCGCGATCGACCTCAAGTACAAGCTGGGCTTCGACGACTCGCTCGACGTCGTCGGCATCCACCTCGTCGGCGGTCTGCTCGGAACGCTCTACATCGGCTTCTTCGGCTTCACCAAGGTCGACGGCAAGTTCACGAGCGTCCTGTATGGCGGAAGCTTCGTTCAGCTTGGAGCGCAGGCAGCCGATGCCTTCGGAGTCATGATCTACTCCTTCGTTCTCGCGTTTGTCATCGGCTGGGTCATCCAGAAGACGATCGGCTTCCGCATCACCAACGAGGATGAGGTCGCCGGCGTCGACACCGTGGTTCACGGTGAAGAGGCGTACGAGATTCCCGTCACGGCGTAACCAGTTCTCCACGAGGCGGGGTGCCACCTTCGGGTGGCGCCCCGCTTTGCCGTGCGCGCTTTGCCATCCTTCCGGCGTCCTAGAGTTTGACTGCGAAGGGAGGCGCGACGGTGAATCATCCGACCCTGACGATCGTGTGTGCGCTGGCGATCCTCGCCGTGATCCCGGGGATGTCGATCCAGTACCGCGAATACCTGGACCGCACGGGAATGCGCGCCTCGGTGCTCCTCACAATCGTGATCTCCGCGGGCTCGCTCCTGATCTGGCTGCTGGTCAGCCTCCTCATCCCGTCGGTGCGGATGTCGCCGCTCGAGTACCCGACCGCTGCCCTCGCCGCGGTCGCGGGCTTCCTGGCGAGCCTGACAGTCCGCGATACGACGTCGCGAGCACTGCCTGCCGCCCTCTTCGCCCTGGCCTGGACCGCGCTGGTTTTCACACCCATCGCCATCGTGGTCCTGTTCCCGACGAGTGTCGGCATCCCGCTGACGGCCGGGCCGCTCGATCTCGGGGGAGCGCTGCCGGTGCAGGTCGCCGTCGGCGCCGGCGCGCTGGTCGTCCTCACCGTCGCGCGGAAATGGGCGGTCGAGGACCGATCGCACGTGCGACCGCGGTCCTGGCTGATGCTGGGATCGGGACTCGTAACCTGGGCCGGCTGGCTGTTCGGGTTCATCGGCCTCGAACTCACGATCGACAGCGTCATCACGCCCCGGATCATCCTGAATACCCTTATCGCACCCCTGTGCGCGGTGGTGGGCTGGCTCATCGCCCAGCGCATCGTCAGCGCATCCACGACGCCCACCGGAGCCGTGGCGGGGATGTTCAGCGGAGTTGTGGCGATCTCGGCCGGCGCCGCCTATTTCACCCCGCTGTGGGCCGGGCTGACCGGGCTCGCTGCGGGCTTCGCTGCGTCACTGTTCGTCATGCGGCGCATCCGGACGACGCGCAGGCACGCGTGGTTTCTCGTTGGTGCCCACCTGATCTCCGCGTCGATCGGACTCCTCATGGTCGGGATCTTCGGCCTCGGGCTCGGACTCGTCTACACCGGCCAGCTCACGCTGTTCCAGATCCAGCTGGTGTCGATCGTCGCAGTCGTCGTGTGGTCCGGTGTCGTTTCGCTGCTCCTCTGGCTCGCTCTGCGGCGATCGGCGCGGGGCGTTCCGCTCGCGGTAAGCGGCACAGGATAGGAGCTACGGCGTCGGGTTTGCGGCGTCGTAGTTGCGGAACGTCCGCTGGAAGCGCAGCAGCGTTCCGATCAGCACGATAATCACGATTCCGCCCAGGAGCGGCGGTAGCCAGAGTGCACCGATCGCCGCGATCGCGCCGACGTAGAGGTCGCCGATCCTCGGACCACCGGTGACGACCACGGTGAAAATGCCCTGAAGCCGGCCTCGCATCGAGTCCGGAACGGCCGACTGCAGGATGGTCTGGCGGAAGATCGAGCTGATGTTGTCGGCGGCTCCCGCGCCGGCCAGGACGACACAGGCGATAACGATAGCCGCGACGTTCGGTGTCACCGCGGCGGCACCGGCCCGGCTCACGAGCCCGCGGTCGGCGACCAGGGCGACGACGCCGAATGCCGCGATGAAGAGACCGTAGATCGCGATCGACCAGCCGATCGCCCGGCCCTGGAAACGCACGTGACCGCTCTGGCCGGAGAAGATGCTGCTGATCAGTGCGCCGATGGCTCCGGCAGCGGTCAGGATTCCGACTGTCACCGCTCCGCCGCCCAGAACGATCGCGCCGAGGGCGGGAAACAGCACGCGAGGCTGGCCAAACGTCATCGCCACGATGTCGACCAGGAAGGACATCCGCACGTTCGGCGACTTCCGAAGGAAGTTCACGCCGAACTTCAGGGATTCGAGTCCAGGGCGCTGAACTTCGCCCTGCGGTAGGAGGCGAGGCAGGGAGAGGATACCGAGGAACGCACTCAGGAACAGCACGATGTCGACCGCGTACGTCCACGCGAAGCCGACGCTCGCGACCAGTACCCCGGCGACCGCGGGCCCGACCGTGACCATCAGACCGCTCGATATCCCCGTGAGAGCCGCGGCGGCCGGGAGCAGTCGAACCGGCAGGATGCGCGGAATGACCGCGAATCGCACGGCACCGATGACCGTCACCGCTACCGCATTGACGGTCGTGACGAGGTAGTACGGCCAGACGGTGTGGACACCGGTCAGGGTGAGGCTGACGAGCGTGATCGTGGTCACCCAGGCGATGCAGGCGGCGACGAACAGGATGAGCCGGCGATCGAACGCGTCCGCCAGCATCCCGCCGTAGAGTCCGGCCAGGATCATCGGAACCAGGGCGATGCCGCCGACCAGCGCGACGGCGAACGTCGAACCGGTGAGGTGGTAGATCTGCAGGCCCACCGCCACGATGGTCATCTGCCCGCCGATGCCCGAAATCGCGCTACCCGCCCAGAGCCGGGCGAAGGCCGGGCTCTGTCGCAGCGGGGCGAGATCGACGAAGTGGGTGCGACGAACGGGGGAGTCCGAATCGGCTCCGGGATCATCCGCGTTGTCGCTCACTGCCTCTCATTCTGTATGACGGCGGCCGCGACCCTGACCGCGGCCCGCACCGGGAGAACCGCCACCACGGGCGAGTTCGGCGGAACCGGGCCCGCACGCTCGCCCGGTTCCGCCGAACCGGCCCGGATTGTGCTGCCCTGCGATGGTGGCCGCGACCCCGGACCGGGGTGCGCCGCGACTCGCCCGATGTGGGGACACTGCCGGCCCGCCACCTCGTGCCAGAATCGAGTTGCCGCGTCGCACGTCAGGTGAGGATCCGAAAATGTCAAACGTCACCGAGTCACTCGAACGCCTTGTCGAGCTTGCCGGAGCGCGCTCCGCCGCACTCGTGGACAGCAGCACAGGGATGGTCCTCGGCCACGCCGGGTCGGACACTGACCTCGAGATCACCGCGGCCGCGAACACCGAGGTCGTGCGCGCGCAACTCAAGTCCATCGGCAACCTGGGCTCGACCGACAGCATCGACGACATCCTGATCACGATGAGCACGCAGTACGACATTGTCCGCCCACTCGCGGTGAACCCGTCGATCTTCCTCTACCTCGCAATGGACAAGAACAAGTCGAATCTTGCGCTCGCCCGGTTCAAGGTCACCGAGTGCGAAGGCCAGCTCGAGCTGTAGCCGCGGAGGCGCTGTCCTCCTAAATGCCCACAAGTGGGGGTTTCTGCCTTTCGGCGCCCGCGCAACGATGGAGTCCTCACCGATTGACGAGGATGTGCTCACGTGAGTGTTGAAACCCGCAACCCAATTCTGGGACTCCGCCGCTCCAAAAAAGAGCCCGAACGGCCCGACTACTCGGAGCCCGACTACGGCTATTCCTCTTCCCGGCTGGACAGCTTTGTCTCCGCCGGGCGTGGCGGCGTCGTCGTCACGGAGCCCGAGGACCTGGCGGTACTCACTGTGGTCGAGACTGCAACCCCACTCGAAATAGCCATTGCCGGGGGGAGCGCGGCTCCCGCCGTCCCCGCACCGGATGACCGCCCGAGCCTCGAGGCCGTGCTCGAAAAGCTGATGACCTTCGATGGCGCCCTGAGCGTCGCACTCGTTGACAGCGAGAGCGGCATGATCCTCGGAAAGGCGGGATCCGGCGTCGACATCGACCTCGCGGCCGCCGGCGCATCCACGATGCTTCGCGCACGACTGGCCAGTATGCGCGCTCTCGGCACCGACGAGAAGATCGACGACCTGCTGATCTCGCTCTCGAGCCAGGTGCAGATCATCCACCCGCTGCCCAGCAACCCGACGTTCTTCACGTACCTCATCGGTGACAAGAACAAGTCGAGTCTCGCCATGGCGCGGTACAAGGCCACCGAGGCAGATCTACAGATTCAGCTGTGAGTCGCGTGGGGGCGACGATCGGGATAGCGGGGGAGATCCGATGACAATTGACGCGAAAGACCTCCCAAGGGAATCGCCATCCGTTTCGATGGGGTTCCCCGTCACCGTCGGCTGGACGCACGCCGCGATGGCGATCAACTCCTCGCTGCGACTCGGCACGGCCGTGAATCTGACGATGCACGTCGAGATGCACGGACCGCTGCTCATCGACTTCAAGAATCACGCGTTCTCGTGGTCGACGCCGCTCGAGCTCTTTCCCGTCGACGCGGTCCACACCGGACTCGAGACGTCGCCCACCGTCGAGGATGGTCCGCCATTCTTCGAGCTACCGGGCGAGGACCTCGATGGACTCCTCTGGGTGATGGGCATCAACTCCTTCGGCGGAGCGCGCGCGTACTGGCTTCCTGAGGGTGAGCGATACCAGCTCACCCGCTGGCCGAACCTGACGCGGCACAACCACACCATGCGACAGATGCAGATGATCGCCGTACTCGGCAACACATCGGCCACGACAAAGGAACTGGCGACCGTCGTCGGTGTCGAGGAGTCCGAGGCCCAGAGCCTCGTCAATGCCCTCAGCCTGATGGGTGTCCTCTACCGTTCGACGGCAGAGCCCGAGATGGCGATCGTCAAGCCGACCGCGGCAGCCAAGCGCAAGAGCCTCTTTGGGCGACTACTCAAACGATTGGGGCGGTGACGCGTGGCGGAACACGTCATCCTCTTCACCGGTCCAATGGGAGCCGGCAAGACGACGGCCATCCAGAACCTCAGCGAGATCGAGGTCGTGAGCACCGAGGCGAATAACTCCGAGCGTCACATCGTCGACAAGGCGACGACCACCGTCGCCCTCGACTACGGCGAGATCACGATCGACGGCGAAGAGAAGGTTCGGCTGTACGGCATCCCCGGGCAGAAGCGCTTCGACTTCATGTGGGCGATCCTGAAGAAGCGCGCCGAGGGCATGGTGCTGCTGGTCAACAACGACGCGCCGGACCCGATCCAGGAAATGCTGAACTTTATCGACGACTTCCGCGAACTCTACGATCGCGGTGGCGTAGTGGTTGGCGTATCCCGTTCCGACGTGGGCACCGGACCGTCACTGGCCAGCTATTCAGAGGCTCTCGAGCGCGCCAACCCCGGCATGGTCATCCCCGTGTTCACCGTCGATCCTCGCGACGGCGACCAAATGCAGGACGTTTTGCTAGCCCTGATCGTTAACATCGAAATGCGCGCCGCGTTCGGCGCCATGATGGCGAGGTCAGTATGAGTCCCGGGCTCCACACGAAGCCGGCGGTGGTAAAAGCAGCAACGAGTCTTCTCGATGAGATGAAATCGGTCGCCAGTTCCCTGAACTATGCGGCGCTGCTGACGGATGACGGCTTCGATGTCGCGCGACTACCCGGCCAGATCGATGGTGCTCGGTTTGCCGGAATGGCGAGCTCCATGCAGGCCCTCGGTGATGCCGTGGCACACGAGCTGAAGATCGGCACCAGCGAGTACATCATCATCGCGTCAGGCAAGGGATATGTCGTGCAACTGCGCGTCCCCGGGCAGGAGCTCGTGCTGTCGGCGCTGTTCGACAACGATGCGACCATCGGAAGTGCCCTGGCCATCAGCCGGTCATACGCCCAGAAGATGGCCGACCTGCTCAAGTAGTTCCGCTCGGGTTCGCCTTACTAGCCCTTGTCGCGCGCGAGCGTGTCGCGCAGCCGACCCAGATCCGCCCGGACCAGCGCCACGTCGTGCTCGAAGTCGGCGTCGCTTGTGCCGTCGAGCTGGAACACGGTGAACACGACCTCGCTACCGTCGTCATTTTGGAGCACCCGCATCGGATTTCGAACGACGCTTCCGTCCGGCAGCGTCACATCATGGTCGAGGATGCCCAGCTCGACCGGTCCGACGAATGTGACCTCGACCTCACCCATGGGGGAGTCGGTGACCCAGCGAGTCCCGTCCCGTCGGATGCCGGAACTGAGGCCCGCAGCCCAGAGCGGCAAGTTTCGCGGATCACTAGCGAATGAGCTGACGGTCGCGACATTCGCCGCGATGAATTGGGTGACGTGAGCCGAATTCCATGTCATGTGGTGGGCGATACCGGACTCGAACCGATGACCTCTTCCGTGTGAAGGAAGCGCGCTACCAACTGCGCCAATCGCCCGAAATCGGACAGCAGCAATCGTAGCGCGAATCGATTGTGTTGCCGTTCGCACCAGCCGGCGTCGACGGGTTACGTCACACTCGCCGCGTCGGTTGGCCATCGTTCCCGGCATCCGGTAGTGTCATCAGGCACGCAGAAATGCGCGCAATGCGGATGTGGCGCAGTGGTAGCGCATCACCTTGCCAAGGTGAGGGTCGCGAGTTCGAATCTCGTCATCCGCTCGAGTGAAGTCCTATGGATTCCATGGGAACCCACCATGGTGGCGTGGCCGAGAGGCGAGGCAACGGCCTGCAAAGCCGTCCACACGGGTTCGAATCCCGTCGCCACCTCACTCATCAGTAGTTGCAATTGAATATCTCCATGGGCGGTTGGCGCAGCGGTAGCGCGCTTCCCTGACACGGAAGAGGTCGCTGGTTCGATCCCAGTACCGCCCACTGAAATAGCCCCGGTTCGCCGGGGCTTTTTCTTTGTCCGAAGATGTTTGGGCAATATCTAGGCAATATCTGTTCCTGACACCCGTCGCCGGGTGCCCCCTGTTATGGGGGTAGGGAATGCATTGGGAGTAGTTCAGGTTCATCTGATAGCGTCATCCCTAGTTGCGGCCCGGTCTTTCCCCTCACGGGGTGCCGGGCCATCTTTTTGCCCAAGGGAGCGTCGATGGAGAAGCGGCGAGTCGGTGTCTACATCGACTACAGCAATGTTTACTCCGGTGCACGCGATGCGTTCATCTTGTGGAACCAGCCGGGGTATCGGGGAAACATAAACCCGTTGTACCTGGGAAAGCACGTCGCACTAAATGGCCCCGGCTGTGTGGCTCGAGACTCGACGCACGAACTCAGTTTTGTGAAGGTCTTTCGGGGTGCACCTGATCCCGGTCGAGATCCAGTCGGAGCGAAGATCGAGGCGGCGCGCGCAGCCCAATGGGAAAAATGGGGCTGCAGCGTCTTTCGACAGACTCTTGACTATGGCAGCGGCAGACCTGCGGAGA
>DASXCU010000032.1:0-2106 GCA_036491035.1 Galbitalea sp.
GCGATCATCAGCGCGAAGCCCGCGCCGATCGCCAGATTCGACAGCAGGTAGAAGCCGCTGGCGTTGCCGGCGTTAGCGATGCCGACGACTCCGCCGAGGATCTGCAGCACACCGCCGACCAGGAACAGGACGGCGACGATCGTGCGATTTGGTGCGGAAACGGTGGCCATTCTCTCGACCATTCCCAATCGTCGCGGTCATTGTCAACCCCCAGCCCAATTCAGGTACGTCATAGAAAACCTGCCTAACGTCGAAAGAGATGAAGAGACTTACACAACTGGACGGACTGCGCGGGATAGCTGCCCTAGTCGTTGTGATCTTCCACTTGAGCCTTATCGCGCAGCCGTTCCTTGACACGAATTCCACCGGTGACGCCTGGTGGTGGTTGTCCGAGACGCCACTGCGACTGGCGACGGACGGCACCCAGGCCGTGCTCCTGTTCTTCGTACTGAGCGGACTCGTCGTGGCCCTGCCGGCACTACGGGCCGGCTTCACGAACTTCTCCTGGAAGAAGTACTACGCGTCGCGTTTCCTTCGCCTCTACATTCCGGCCTGGGGCGCCCTGCTGCTCGCCAGCATCCTGATCTTCTGCATCCCGCGCGCCTCGAGCAACGTGACCTCCAACTTCTGGCTGGACAACACGAACGCGAAGCACGTGCAGTTCTGGACGTTCCTGCAGAACGCGACGCTGATGAAGGTCGGCAACGCGACCGACAACGTGCTGTGGTCGCTGCGCTGGGAGATCGTCTTCTCCGTGCTACTCCCCGTCTTCGTGCTGGCGGCCCTGCTCATCAAGCGCTCGTGGATCGCGTTCGGCCTGACCATGGGCGCGTGCGTCGCGCTCACCATCGGTGATCCCAACCACGCGGATGCCTGGTTCTACCTTCCCGTCTTCCTCATCGGAACGCTGATGGCATCCCGGCTCGACTCGATCCAGCAGTGGTCGGTGCAGCGCAGCAAGGGATTCTGGATCGGCGTCTTCGCGACCTCGCTGTTCTTCCTGGTGGCCAGCCAGATCTTCTCGTTCGCGGCACCGGCAAAAAGCGTTGCCGGCGGTCTGCTGTGGTCCCTGGTTGGAGCCGGAGCCGGCGGCATCATCCTGAGCGCGATCGGATTCTCGTCGTTCGCGTGGTTCCTCAACACTCGACCGAGCCAGTTCCTCGGACGGATTTCGTTCAGCCTTTACCTCATCCACGTGCCGATCATCGCGACGCTGGCTTTCGCGCTCGGGGATGCGCAGTGGTGGCTCGTCGGGATCATCGGACTGCCGCTCTCCATCGGTGCGGCGACTCTGTTCCACCGCTTCGTCGAGGTTCCCTCCATGAATCTCGCGCACCGGGTCGGCGCGCGCGCTGCTGGTCGCAAGCCGACGCCGCAGCCGAGCGTCGGCGGAGCGGCTGCGACGACGGACCCCGCGAACATCGAACACGCACCCCACGTGGTCGACTACCCGCACGGCGCGATGCTCTCGCACTACGCCGCGATGCGGTAGGTCCCGGGCGCTCGGTTAGTCCTCCGCGAGGACGATGACCTTGTCGCGGGGCGCGAACGTGATCGAGTCCGATTTCCTCGGGTTGACCGCGACACCGTAGGCGGCATCCGCGTTGTGCGCGTCCGCTGCGACGCGGTAGCCGATGGCCGTCTCGCCGCGACGCCGGGCCGCCTCGAGGACCGTGTAGAAGTCGACCGTCACGCCTGGCTTGATGTACAGCTCGGCCGGACGCAGGTAGATCTCGCTACCCTGGCTCGAGAACAGCGTGTCGAAGACCTTCGTCAGTTCCTTGTTCTCCGACACCTGCGAGAGCATGAGGCTGATGAGCTTGTCGCTGACGATGAAGTCATCGGCCTTGGTCACCTCCGCCAGTTCGCGGTTGCGGTCATCCAGCATCTCGCTGACGACGCTCAGGTCGACGCCGGCCCGCTCCCCAATGTCGCGCAGGTGCAGCAGGGTGATCAGTGTCTTGGCGTCGGCACGCTGGGTGTCGAGGGTCTCCTTGTACGCAAGCACGATGATGTGGTCGTACTTCTTGACGTCGAGGGCCTCGAGCACGGCGCGATTCGTCGAGTCGCCACGGGTGAAATTGACCGGCATGCCGGGGAATGTCT
>DASXCU010000033.1:0-22755 GCA_036491035.1 Galbitalea sp.
CTCCAACGGCGGTTGATCACCTCCTTCGCCAGCTCACGACGTGGGCGTCGTCCAGCGCGTGGGTGGACTGGCTCGAGGTCGGAGGATCACTGGGCCGGGATGCCGGTGACGAATGGTCGGACATTGATGCGGGCATCGGTGTCGTCGAGGACGGAGTCCCGATCGCCGATCGCGTCGCTGCGGCTCGCGCCGCCGCTCGCGGGTTCGCACCGGTCGCCGATTCGATCGTCCAGGACCTGGGCGGCCGCCCTCACCTCATCGTCGTGTTCGAGGATGGCCGCCAACTATCGCTGGTGGTAACTCCCGGGACGACCCGCGACGGGCTGCCGCCGCAGTCGAAGGCACTCCTGGACCGGTCGGATCGGCTTGCAACTGCGCTGTCAGGGTCCCGATGGGCGCCAACCACGGAGCAGCTTCGCGAGTGGTCGTTCGAGGCCTGGATCTGCGTCGGCGACGCTACGCGTCACGCGGTGCGTGGCCATCCCTGGCGTGCCTTACGTTCGCTGACCGAGGCACGGGACTTCGCCTGGCAGCTGTGGGCGGCCAGCCAGAGGGTCACGTATCCGCAATTCGGGGCGGTAAGTGTGGAGAACGCTGGGCTGTCCGGCCCGACGGGAATGGAGAGAACTCTTCCCGGGACCCTCGCCGCTCCGCACGTTCTGAAATCCGCGCGCGAGCTGTCGGACATCCTGTCGACACTCACCGCGGCCCACGGGGTCGATGGCGTCGAGCGTGTGGTGCGCGCGCGCATCGTGGCGTTGGAGACGGTGAAATAGACCTAGCCTTTTAGGAGACGTTCGTTTTCCTAGGGAGTTGAGCAATGGGTGCTGGAACTACGGTTCTTCGCGTTGTCGTTGGCGCGGTGTTTGTCGGTCACGGCCTGCAGAAGCTGAAGGGCTACTGGGGTGGCCCGGGGCTTGAGGGCACCGAGAAGATGATGGAAAAGATGGAGATGCATCCAGCTCCACTGCAGGCGCGCGCCGTTGCCATTGCCGAGACCGCCGGGGGAGCTGCGCTCGCCATCGGCTTCGCGACTCCGTACGCCGCGGCCGCACTGATCGCGACCATGGTGACCGCTGTGCGCAAGGTGCACTTCAAGAACGGGCCCTGGAACTCGAAGGGCGGCTACGAGTTCAACGCCGTGCTGACGACCGCCGTTCTTGCGGTCGTCGCCGATGGTCCAGGAATCCTTTCGGCGGATGCCGTCGCCGGCAAGCGACGCGCGGGCCTCGGCAACGCGCTGTTCGCACTCGTCGCCGGTGTCATCGGATCCTTTGCCTCGACCGAGGTGGCGAAGGCGCTGAAGCCGCTCGATGACAAGGCCGACGATGCGAAGGCCGCCGACTAGACCTCGATCGACTCACCCGGTGCGAGCGGGAAGAACTCGCCGCCGTTCTGCTCCGTGGTCGCCTGGATGCGCGCGTTCGCCATCCCGTTTCCGATGACCGAGTTAATCATCTCGTGGGTCGGGAAGCTGCGCTTCGGCTTCGCGGCCAGAACGTAGTCCATGACCTCCCCGATCTTCAGCCACGGCGCACTCGCAGGCACAGCGAGCAGGTCGACGCCCTCCGGACCCTGCGTGAACGAGTCACCCGGGTAGAACACGGAGTCGTTGATGAGCACGCCGACGTTGTCGACGATCGGGAACGACGAGTGGATGACGGCGTGCTTCTCGCCGAAGAACTGGAGAGTGAACGGATCGAGTTCGACTGTCTGGCCGTCGGTCACGACGGTGAATTCGAAGTCGCTCGCCGCGGCTGCTACGCCGGCAGGGCCGAAGAATTTCACTTCCGGGCTGTTGGTGAGGATGCGCTGAAGGTGCTCGGGAGTCCAGTGATCGCCGTGCTCGTGGGTGATGACGACGGCGACGACGTTGTTGGTGTCGGGCAGCGGAACGGTGAACGAACCGGGGTCGACGATGAGCTTCTTGTCCGCGATGGATGCGACAAAACAGGCGTGTTCGTACTTGGTGATCCTCATGATTCGAGCCTACGCCCGCGCCGGCGCGGTGATACCCCCTAGGGGTATGCTGTCAGCATGATCGAGGACATCAAGAAGCGCGCGCTGCATCGCAGTCGCATCCTGCAGGGCCAACTGCGAGGGCTCGAGAAGATGATCGACAACGAGGACTACTGCGTCGACATCATCACCCAGTCCCTGGCGGTCCAGAAGTCGCTGCGAAGCCTCAACAAGCTGTTGGTCGAGAATCACCTTCGGACGCACGTGACCGATATGTTCGAAGCAGGAGGAGACGAGCGCGAGGCGGCCGTGACCGAATTGCTGACCGTCTTCGAGCTCACCAACAATCGAGGGCAGTGATGGATCACGAGCACCACGACAGCCCCTCGACAAGCTCAGGGACCGATGACCACGGCGGCCACATGGACCACGTGGGGATGTTCCGGCGTCGCTTCTGGGTCAGCCTGATCCTGACCGTCCCGACCCTGATATTCAGCACCGGGCTGCAGGACATCCTGCACCTGAGCGGCCCGCGCTTTCCGGGAAGTATCTGGATCCCCGCCGTTTTCGGTCTCGCGATCTTCGTCTACGGCGGACGCACATTCCTCATCGAGGGCTGGGCAGAGCTCCGCCAGCGCAAGCCCGGGATGATGCTGCTGATTTCGCTCGCGATCGTGGTCGCGTTCGGTTACAGCGCTGCGGTGACGCTCGGCCTGCACGGCATGGATTTCTGGTGGGAGCTCGCCACTCTCATCACGATCATGCTGCTCGGCCACTGGATCGAGATGGCGGCCGTGATGAGCGCGGGGAACGCGCTCGGCGAGCTGGCCGACCTGATCCCGGATGTCGCGGACGTCGTTTCCGGCGACCACACCATGAGCATGCCCGTGTCGATGCTCGCCGTCGACGACGTGGTTCTCGTTCGTCCGGGGGCGAGCGTGCCCGTGGACGGCGAGGTGATTGAGGGCGATTCGGATGTCAACGAGTCGCTGCTGACGGGCGAGAGTGCGGCCGTCTCGAAGACGGTCGGCTCGGGGGTCGTCGCGGGAAGCATCAACGGGTCCGGTGCGCTGACCGTGCGAGTGACCAGGGTCGGCGACGACACCGCGCTCGCCGGCGTGATGAGGCTGGTTGCGGAGGCGCAGGCGAGCAAGTCGGGCGCGCAGGTCCTCGCCGACCGCGCCGCGGGCTGGCTCTTCTACGTCGCCGTCATTGCCGCGGCCATCACGGCGGTCGTCTGGTTCCTGATCCGTCCGACCGATCCGGGCTTCGTTCTCGAGCGGGTGGTGACGGTGCTGGTGATCGCGTGCCCGCACGCGCTTGGCCTCGCCATCCCGCTGGTCGCGCAGATCTCGACCTCCCTCGGTGCCCGCCGCGGAATCCTGGTTCGCAGTCGTGCGGCGCTCGAGGACGCTCGC
Organism: Galbitalea sp.; assembly: GCA_036491035.1. Classification (GTDB taxonomy): domain Bacteria; phylum Actinomycetota; class Actinomycetes; order Actinomycetales; family Microbacteriaceae; genus Galbitalea. The sequence goes on from DASXCU010000033.1 coordinate 3,378, forward strand.
CTCGTCTCGGTCGTTCTCTTCGACAAGACGGGAACGCTCACGGAGGGTCGCCAGGGCGTCTACTCAATTGTCACCGTCGGCGAAACGACCGAGGACGAGTTGCTCCAGCTCGCGGCCGCGGTAGAGGGTCGCTCCGAACATCCCATCGCCCGCGCGATCGTCGAGGAGAGTGCGAGCCGCAGGCTCCGCAAGCTGCGGGTCGGGGGGTTCACGTCGCTCGCCGGACGTGGCGTCGAAGCCACGATCGAGGGCGCCGCGATCACGATCGCGGCGCCGCGCGTGCTCACCGAACGCGCCATCCAGATGGACCCGCTGCTGGTTCACGCGACTCGCGACGCGGCGGTCGACGGCAAGACGGTCGTCTACGTGCTTCGCGAGGATGAAGTTCTGGGCCTGATCGCGCTCGCCGACGTGATCCGGCCGGAGTCGCTCGAGGCCGTGGCAGCCCTTCGCTCGCGTGGAGTGCGCGTCGCGATGCTCACCGGTGACTCGCACGAGGTCGCGAACTGGGTTGCGGTGAAGCTCGGGATCGACCAGGTCTTCTCCGAGGTTCTTCCGGCCGACAAGTCGCTCGTCGTGCGCCAGCTGCAGCAGGGCGGTGCGAAGGTGGCGATGGTCGGCGACGGTGTCAACGATGCCCCGGCCCTGGCTCTCGCCGACGTCGGCATCGCGATCGGCGCCGGGACGGATGTTGCAATCGAGTCCGCGGGCATCGTCCTCGCATCCAGCGATCCGCGCGGTGTGGCGGACATCCTGAAACTCAGTCGCGCGACCTATCGCAAGATGCTGCAGAACCTGGTCTGGGGAGCCGGGTACAACGTGGTCGGTATTCCGCTCGCGGCCGGAGTCCTGTACGGCGCGGGCATTCTGCTCGCCCCGGCGGTCGGCGCGATCCTGATGTCTGTCTCGACAATCGTCGTCGCGCTCAACGCTCAGCTGCTGCGGCGTCTCCGACTCGGTCAGCCACTCGCGACCCGAGCACCCGGATTGGGGGAGCGGGTCGGGGTCAAAGTCGCCGATTCCCCGTCATAATCGGGGAATGACGCAAGCCGCGAACCCGAAACGCCTTGTAGTGGCCATCAACCCGTCCGCCCGATTCGGGGCGAACAAGGGCGTCGGCGCCACCATGGTCGGCAAGCTGCGCGGCCTCGGCCACGACGTCGTCGACCTCCTCGAACCAACCTACGTCGAGCTGATCGCGGCCGCGAAGCGTGAGATCGCGAAGAAGCCGGACGCGCTGATCGTCGTCGGCGGTGACGGCATGGTCAACCTCGGCGTAAACCTCGTCGCGGGCACCGGCGTTCCGCTCGGCCTCATCCCGGCGGGCACTGGCAACGACATGGCTCGTTCGCTCGGCATCCCGCACGAGAACCAGGCCGCGGCGCTTGACGTGCTCATCGAGGCGCTGAACTATCCCGCCCGCGTCATCGACGCCGGACTGGTGACGGATGCGGCCGGCGAGACGCGCTGGTTCGGCTGCATGCTCTCCGCCGGGTTCGACTCGCTGGTCAACGAGCGTGCGAACACCTGGCGTCATCCGAAGGGCGCGAGCCGTTACACCCTGGCGATGCTTCGCGAACTCATCACCCTGAAGCCCATCCAGTACAAGATCATCCACGATGGCCAGGAGTTCGAGTCCGGTGGAGTGATGATGTCGGTCGGCAATGGCGAGTCACTCGGCGGCGGCATGAAGGTGACGCCGACGGCGATCCTCGACGACGGACTGCTGGACATCCTCGTCGTCGGACCGCTGTCGCGCACCGCCTTCCTTCGGATCTTCCCCAAGGTGTTTGCGGGCACCCATATCCAGGATCCGCGAGTGCGGATCGTGAAGGCGCGCAACATCCATATCGAGGCCGAGGGCGTCGTCGCCTACACGGACGGCGAGCGCTTCGCCCCGCTCCCGATCGACATCGAGGTCAGGCCGGGAGCGCTCAGCGTCTTCACGCCGCCGGTCGCCGAGGCCGAGGTCACCGAGGCGACGACGTAGCTATCCTCCGCGCGGACAAAAGTCAACGCCTACGAATTCCTCCCACCGCCTCACTAGCGTGAAATGGTCGGTCGACTCTGGCCGCGTCCGCTGTTCAGGAGGATTCAATGTCGACTTCGGCGCCCGCTAAGAGCAGCGGTTCTTCAACACATCGCAGCCTCGTTCCGGCACGGATGGACCGCCTCCCGTGGGCGCGATTCCATTGGATGGTCGTCGTCGGTCTTGGTATCTCCTGGATCCTGGACGGCCTCGAGATCCAGATCGTCAGCAACGCGGGGTTCAAGGCCGAATTCCACATGACCTCGGCGCAGGTCGGCTGGGTCGGGACGATCTACCTCGTCGGCGAGGTCGTCGGCGCTTTGGTATTCGGTCGACTGTCCGACAAGCTCGGGCGGCGCAAGCTGTTCATCCTGACGCTCTTTATCTACCTCGCTGGAAGCGCCATCGCCGGTCTCTCGCCCGCGGTCTGGTTCCTGCTCATCTTCCGATTCGTTGCGGGAATGGGCATCGGCGGGGAGTACGCGGCGATCAACTCCGCAATCGACGAGCTCATCCCGCGCAAATACCGCGGACACGTCGACATCGCCATCAACGGAACGTACTGGGGCGGTGCGGCAATAGGAGCCTTCGCCAACCTGATCTTCCTGAACAACTTCAGCACCAACGTCGGATGGCGGCTCTCGTTCTTCATCGGCCCAATCCTCGGAATCATCATCATCTTCCTTCGTCGGCACATCCCCGAGTCCCCGCGCTGGCTGATGACTCACGGCCGTCAGGAGGAGGCGGAGAAGACCGTCGACGACATCGAGCAGCGCGTCCGCGACAGTGGACACGAGCTCGAGGAGGTCAAGGACTCCGACGCGATCGAGGTGGCGGCGACCGGTAGCATCCCCTTCCGTCGGATCGCGCACGTGCTGTTCATCGACTATCCGAAGCGCACGCTGGTCGGCCTGACGATGATGATCACGCAGTCATTCCTCTACAACGCGATCTTCTTCACCTACGTGCTCGTGCTCGAGAACTTCTTCAAGATCCCGGTCGGGCAGACGCCTTACTATTTCTTCCCGTTCGCGATCGGAAACCTCATCGGGCCGCTGGTGCTCGGCCGGCTGTTCGACAGCTGGGGTCGACGGCAGATGATCTTCCTAACGTACGGGCTGTCGGGTGTCGTGCTCGCCGTGTCGGCGTTCCTGTTCAGCATCGGCGCGATGACCGCTCCGCTGCAGGTGACGTTCTGGTGTGTGGCATTCTTCTTCGCCTCCGCCGGTGCATCCAGTGCCTACCTGACCGTCAGCGAAATCTTTCCGCTGGAGATCCGGAGCCAGGCGATCTCGTACTTCTTCGCAGTCGCCCAGATCTTCGGTGCGCTCGGTCCCGTGATCTTCGGTGCGCTGGTCGGCGACGGGAAGTCGCGTGGGCCGCTCGTCATCGGCGACTATGTGGGCGCGGGAGTCATGATCCTCGGTGGGGTGATCGCGCTGATCTTCGGAGTCGATGCGGCACGCAAGGGCCTCGAGTCGGTGACGGAGCCCCTCTCGATCGTGAAGTCCGGGGGAACCTCGGGTGCCAAACCCGCGAAATAGCGCGAATTGAGCTGGTCCCCCTTTTTGGGGACGTGTTTGCGGAAACCGAATTCGTTTCAGGTCCGAATGCTTATTGTGTGACCGAGTAGGGGTCAGCACGGAACGCGAATATCCCGAGCCGTGCGACGACTGTGGTCACGCGAAATCCCGATGCGAGCTGGGGGCTCGCGTTCCGCGTCAACGCTGCCGCGATCCGACACGAACAAGACCTCCGGGGCGGATCGCGTCAGCGATGACGACTTTTATGTCCGATTCCGGGGGGAACCGTTGTCCAGCTCTATCGTCGTACCCGCACGCCGCCCGCGCCTCCGGCGCATCGCCTTCACGGGAGCGCTGCTCGTCGCGGCATCCGTCGCTGTCGTCGCATACGGCCAGGCCGGCTCGACGTCGTTCGCGCTCGCGGCATCCGTCCGGCCGATTCCGGCTAGCGCACCTGCGCTGTCCGACCGGCAGTTGCTCGCGGAGAGCGGGCCGTTGCGCGCCGTCGTTCGGGCGCAGCAGGACGCGCAGGCCGCGGCAGAGGCCCAGGCCGCCGCCGCTGCGGCCGCAGCGGCCCAAGCTGCCGCCGCGCAGGCAGCGGCTCGAGCCAGAACGGCACGAGCGGTGCCGTCAACGTCGCGCGGCGTGAACGTCTGGACCGCCGGCTGGCAGGCCGAGATCAACGCCTGCCGCGGGGGCGTCGACATCACCTCGCACTACGCGGTCCCAACCGTCGCCCAGCACTGGGGATGCGGTGGCAGCTCGTTCCCGACCGCAGCAGGCTCGGTTGTTCAGTTCACCGGACTGGATGCCGGCACCTACCGAGTTCTCGGCGTCTCGTCGCCGTCCTCGACGCCTATACCGCGAAGACGAGCCAACTCCCGCGCGGATACGACCTGCTCTTCCAGACGTGCCGGAACAACAACAGTCACACGACCGAGTTCGTCGCACTGCAGAAGATCGGTTGACCAACCGCCGATCGATGGTCGGCTTTTGGCGGGTTCTCACGGCATATGGCATACTCGTAAAGTTGTCGTGACGGCCCCATCGTATAGCGGCCTAGTACGCTGCCCTCTCACGGCGGTAACACCGGTTCGAATCCGGTTGGGGTCACACAGTGTTTTCAGTAACGGCTCGGCTCCCAGTTCTCCTGGGGCCCGGGCCTTTTTCTTTTGCGGGCGAGTTCGGGCAATGCGGGCGAGCGCGCCGGCCCGGTTTCGCCGCATTCGCCCGTGTTACCTGACTCGGTCGCTAGATCGCGACTGCGGCCTCGGCGGGCAGCTCGGACTTCGGCGCGATCTCCAGAGTGACCACGAACTCGTCGGGGTGGCCTTCCAGCGGATCCCCGGTAGCGAGCACCATCGGGATGCCGTCGTCGTGCTCGTCGAAACCGCGGAGCGCACGCCCACTTGGCAGTCGAGATACCGAGACGAAAGTCGCGGGGCGGCTCGCGACCTCCACGGCGACCACCCTCCCTGTGACCTCAACTCCGCCGGAAAGCTGTCCGTGATGGCTTTCCATATAGTCCGCTCCGTCGGCGAGCTCGCCGACGACGGGCAAGAATAGCTCCCACGTCACGACGTCGTTCAGGTCATACGACTCGCCACAGCATTCGTGTTCCCAGCCACCGAGGTCAACACGGATCTGCATTCGGAAATATTACGTGTCGCTCGCGAGGACGCGCTGAGCAATCCGGACAATCTGGTCGCGATCGCCGACTGGGATTCCGTTCAGCAGCTCGTCCATCCGCGCGTTCACGAGCTCGCCGATGCGCTCGCCTACCTTGCGACCCGCCGGGCTGAGGTCGATCAGGGTCACGCGGGCGTCGTCGGTGGAGGGTCGCCGAACGACCAGGTCCCGCCGCTCGGCGCGGTCGATCAGGCCGGAGACGGATGAACGATCGAGGCCGAGGAACTCCGCCAGCGCAGCCATATTGGGTGACCGGTCGCGGAGGATTCCGATCAGTCGAAGCTGGGTGAGCGACAGGTCGAGCTCGGCGGCCGAGCGGTTCAGCACATCCAGGACGGCGAAGGAGACCTGCACCAGGGCGTCCGTGACCGGCGTCGTCTCCCCGGTTGCCGGCTTCTCGCTCATATGCACATCGTACTTGATTTAGTTCGTGACACCAACTACATTGATTGGTATCACCAACTAAATGGCGATGGATGGAAGGGACCCGCAATGCACGCCGCTGTCGTGCGCACGTTCGGAGAAGCGCCGACGTACGAGGAGTTCGCCGAGCCCGTTCCGGCGGGGAACGACGAAGAAATCGTCGACGTTCTCGCAGCGGGTCTTCATCCGCGAGTTCGCTCCCAGGCCAGCGGCTCGCACTACACGTCCACCGGCGAGCTCCCGCTCATCCCCGGAATCGACGGTGTCGGTCGTCGAGCGAATGGGTCGCTCGTCTATTTCCTGCTTCCGGACACCGTCTATGGCTCGATGGCGGAGCGCACCGTTCTCGATGTCCGCCGCAGCATCCCGCTGCCCGCGGACGCGGATCCGATTCGACTGGCCGCAGCAATGAATCCCGGGATGTCGTCATGGGTCGCGTTAAAGAAGCGCGTCGAGTTCGCAGCGGGCCAGTCCGTCCTCGTTCTCGGGGGCACCGGGTCCGCCGGGCAGCTCGCGGTCCAAATCGCCAAACACCTGGGCGCCAGCCGCGTGGTCGCGGCGGGTCGCGGCGCCGAGAAACTGTCGGCCATTGCCGCACTCGGCGCCGATGACACGATTGACCTTGCCGCCGAGCCTGCGCTGGTGGCCGCCGAGCTCGGAGCGAAGGCCGGGAACGTGGACGTCGTACTCGACTACCTCTGGGGCCCGCCCGCCCAGGCCGCGATCCTGCCGCTCCTCATGGGACGGGAGAATCGCTCGAGACTTCTCTCCTGGATTCAGATCGGCGCCGTCGCCGGGCCAGATATCGCACTTTCGTCCGCTGCGCTTCGGCAGGCGAACATCCACTTTCTCGGCAGCGGTCAGGGCTCCGTCAGCGCACGCGGAATACTCGAGACCCTGCCATTCCTCGTCGAGGAGATCGATCGGCGTACGTTCGCCATCGACGCAGTTACTCGGCCGCTCACCGACGTCGAGCGGGTGTGGAACGAGAAGCTCAATCGATCGACGGAGCGCGTCGTCTTCACGCCCCTCGACTGAGTCGTCGCCTCCGCACCTCGGTCACTTGCTGAAAGACAGGTCCTTCGTGTCCACGACGGCGGCCGTGCGACCGGGCGCCTTGTGGTTGCCCCAGTAGAGGTTGGTGTGCGCGATCACCTTGTCCGGCGGCGGCGCACCCCAGGGCGTCAGGTTTTCGGTCGTGTGCGCGTCGCCAACCAGGGTCACGTCGTAGCCGCGAGCGAGCGCGCCGTGAAGGGTCGACCGGATGCACTCGTCCGTCTGGGCACCGACCAGCACGATGCTCCCGATGCCCGCGTCCGCGAGCACGGTCTCGAGGTTCGTGTCTTCGAACGAATCGGGGTACAGCTTCGGAACGAGCGCCTCGGACTCGCCGCGGGTGAGTTCGGGCACGTACTCCCAGCCGGGACTGCCGATCTCGAGTCCGTCGCTCGAGTGCTGCACCCACACCACCGGGATGTCCGCTGCACGAGCCTTATCGACCGCGGTGACGATGTTGGCGACAACCGCGTCGCGATCCCAGGCTTCCGAGACGACATCGTTTTGCACGTCGACGACGACGAGCGCGGTGTTGGGGCGGTTGGACAGTGTAGTCATGGGCACTCCTCGAATCGTTGTCCGGTCTTTGAGGCCACGCTAGAACGCACCACCCACACCGGACGAGTTATTTGGCCTGTTCGTCCACCAGGAACTGCGCGTACCAGTCCGGCCAGTTAGGGTCGGCTTCGCCAATCTCCTTCTCGTGCTGCCCGTGCGCGGCGGCCGCACGGCGCAGGGCCTCCGCCAGTTCGAGCGCGGAGTCGTAGCTTGTCGCCATCGGGATGCACCTACTCCCGGCCCGGCAGGCGGGTTGTCACCTGTTGCAGGAACCAGGTGTTGCCATCCGGATCACTGAAGGACGCGAACGAGCCATAACTCTGGTTCTCCGGCGCCGGGCCCGCCACCCGCGACTCCAGGCCGGCATGGTGGAAAACGCCACCGGAGTCGTGGAAGACCTCACTGACATGTGCGCCCTTCGAGGCGAGTTCCGTGCGTGCCGCCGCGATGTCTTCGACGACGAGCTGCATGCCGTCGGCCGATCCCGGAATCGCGGTGGTCAGCCCGCTGCCGAAGATGATGGAGCACGGCGATCCCGGCGGTGTCAGTTGCACCACCCGGAAGCCCGCGTTCCCCGGAAAGTCGGCGTCGAGTCGCCATCCCAGCCCGACGTAGAAGTCCCTGGCCCGATCCACATCCGATACCGGCAGGACGACCACTTCAAGTCTCAGGTCCACGATCCCAGGTGTCCTTTCGCTCGCTCTCGGGACCGAGTGTCCTCGCGCGAACGCCGCCCGTCAAGATGCGGGAACGAGTACCGGAGACGACCGCAGGGACGAGCCAACCAGGAACGCGACGAGTGCGAGAGCGGCGGCGGATGCACCGAATAGCGGAACGAGATCCGGCCCGCCAACGCTGATCGCGAGTGCTCCAAGCGGTGGCGCGATCGCGATGCCGGCGTAGAGCGCGGTGGAGAACCACGACAGTGAGACGCCCGCAGTGGCGGGATCGATTTCGACCAGGCGGTGCTGGACCGGCAGCGAGACGGCGTTGGAGCTGACGCCCCAGATCGCGAACACGATCGCGACGGCGACCAGATTGGATGCGACGAAAGCAATGATCACCAGCGACACGACGAGCAGCAGGAAGACGACGATCGCAACCGCGCGATTGCCGAACCGGTCGGTGAGCGGCCCGGCGGCGGAATTGCCGGCGATCCCAAATACTCCGAAGATCAGCAGCAACAGCGCGAGCAGGGAGGTCGAACCTCCCGTCGCGTGCGCAGTCACCGCCGAGCTGAAGATGTAGACGATGTTGAAGCCGTCGACGGCGAGCAGCGTCGTTATCAGGACCAGGAGGATGCGCGGATCCCGAAGGATCCCGAAGCGCCGGCGGGCAGACGCCGGCTCGCCAAGCGGGATGTGTCGTACGAACACCGCGACGGCGATCGCGGTCAGTCCGGCAAGACCGGCCAGGAAGAAGAGCGGCAGCCGCCATCCGCCGACACTGGCGATCGCGGTTCCGAGCGGCGCTCCGAATGCGACGGCCGCGGTAAATCCGACGGCGACGAACGCGATCGCACGCCCTCGCCACTCCGGCGACGCGAGGATGGCGGCCGTTGCGGTGGCGGGGGGAACGAGCGCGGCACCACCAAACGCGGCGAGAATCCGGCCGAGCGTGAAGACGAGCAGTGTCGGTGCCGCGGCCGCAATCACCGTGCCGACCATGATGAGCACGAGCCCCACGGCCATCAGGCCGGTGCGGGAGACGCGGGGCAGCAGGATCGAGACGACCGGTGATGCGACGGCGACGACGACCGCGTAGAACGTGATCGAGTAGCTGACATCGCTCGCGTCTACCCCCAGGGTCTTGGCGATCGAGGGCAGCAACCCGGCGATCAGGAACCCGTTGGTGCCGGTGATGAACAGTCCGACGGCGAGTACGCCCAAGCGCGAGTACAGCCGGGGAGCGTAGGATTGTTCAACACTTGTCATACGATCGAAGATAGCATAGTTCAACGATCATTGAACGATTGAAGAAGTATTCCGCAATGAGCGCAGACTATCCAGCGCCGGATATGAGCGACGTCAAGCTCGTCGACGTCCTGAGCGCACTGGCCGACCCCACCCGGCTCGAGATCGTTCGAGTCCTCGCCGACGGCCTGGCACATCCGAAGGCCACGACCGAGTGGGACTTCGGGATGCAGAAGTCAGCGTTGGCCTATCACTTCAAGACGCTGCGCGAGGCGGGCATCACATTCACGATCGTGAACGGCCGGACCCACGACATCCAGTTACGCAAGGACGAGCTCGACGCACGGTTCCCTGGCCTGCTGGACGCGCTCATCAACGCGCGCTAGCGATCACTTGCGGAGGAGACCTCCGGCGCGTCGTCCGTCTGCGTACGCGCCACGCCGGGGTAACTCCTCCGCAAGTGTCTAGAACTAGTCGGCGTTACCGATCGCGGTCGCGCCGGGAAACGGATTCTCGTTCTCGGCCCGGTCGAGTTCGGTGATCTCGGGCTGCGCGATCTCGCCCCTGTCGGCGGCCGTGAGTGCCGTGTGAACACGCCCGAGCACGATCGCGGCGGCCACGAGAGTCGCTGCACCCAACAGGAATGGGATGCGCGGGTTGAAAGCCGCGACCAGCAGTCCGGCGACGAAGGGGGCGAGCCCACCGCCGATGAAGCGGACGAATCCGTAGGTCGCCGAGGCGACCGGTCGTTCCACCGGCGCGATCGACATGACGGCCGTCGTGACGAGCGTGTTATTAATGCCGATGAACGAGCCGGCGATGATGACGCATACGATGACGACGATCGGGTTCGAATAGAAGATGGCGATCACAGCGAGGTCGATGGCCATCAGCACGAAGTTCACGTACAGCGTGCGCGGCGTCCCAAACCGCCGCTGCAGCCACGGAGCGCCCCACACCGCAAACACGGCGACCAGGATGCCCCATCCACAGAACACGAGGCCGAGCTGGATGGGACTGTCGATACCCATGAGGAACGGCGAGTAGCCGAGGAGGGTGAAGAACGCCCAGTTGTAAAGGAGTCCGACGATGCTGGTCATCCGGAGCGAGCGGTGTTTGAGCGCCGCGAGGGGCTCGGACAGCCGCTGCTTGTGGGCCGGCTTCGGGGTCTTCGGCAGGAAGATGAGGGTCGCGATCAGCGCGATCGCCATGAGGACCGACACCCCGAAGAACGGGCCACGCCAGCTGATGTTTCCCAGCAGTCCGCCGATGAGCGGTCCGAGCGCGATGCCGATCCCGAGAGCACTTTCGTAGAGCACGATCGCACCCGCGAAGCCTCCGGACGCCGAGGCGACGATCACGGCAAGCGAGGTCGCAATGAAGAGCGCGTTGCCGAGACCCCAACCGGCGCGGAAGCCGACGATACCGGCGATGCTGTTCACCGATCCCGCGGCCGCGGCGAAGATGACGATGAGGATGAGCCCGGCGATCAGGGTGCGCTTGGCACCGATGCGGCTCGAGATCCACCCGGTGATCAGCATCGCGATTGCCGTGATCACTAGGTAGCTCGTGAACAGCAGCTCGACCTGGGCCGGCGTTGCTTTGAGCTGGCCGGCCAGCGTCTTCAGGATCGGGTCGACAAGACCGATGCCCATGAAGGAGACCACGCACGCGAAGGCGACCGCCCAGACCGCGCGCGGCTGCTTGAAGGGGCTCGGCCGGCGCTCACCGGAGATCGTGCCGTGGGAACTCATGAATTGCTACCTCGATCGTTGTTGTCGTGCGAAGGCTGGATGTTCCCCGGTTCGGCGGCGAACGCGCGGAGAGCGGGAAGGGCGGCGACCAGGGCGTCCTGGTCGTCCGGGGGGAGTTCGGAGATCCGGGTCAGGATGCGTGCGGCGCGGCCCTCGCGATGCCGCACGACCTGCTCGACCCCGGCGGGGGTGATCGTCACCCTGACTGCTCGACGATCGTCGGGGTCGGCCTCGCGCCGGGCGAAGCCGGCCTCCTCGAGGCGATTGATCAGCGTGGTCATTCCGGGCTGCGTCAGTTGCTCGAGCTCGGAGAGTTCGGTGATGCGCAGGCTCCCTCTGCTGTCGAGCCGCGTGAGCGCGCTCACCGTGCTCGCCGAGAGCCCGGACGATTCACGGGACTGGCGCAGCCAGGCGATCACTCGTTCGAGTGCCTGTGCGACGGCGAGCTGGTCGGTCGGCGCATCGCGGGTTTGCATCCCACGATTATATAGCGCCCTTATGCAAATTGCATAGCGCGGTTATGCAATTACGCGGCGGCCTCGCTGCGGATCGTGGTCAGTGCGGAGTTGAACCCCTGGCTGGTGAGCGACGAGCCGGCCACGCTCGAGACGCTCAGCGTCGCGAGGCTCTTACCGACGGCAACGGAGGAGATGCCGCTCGAGAACTGCGCCTGGTACTGCGCGGCCTCGGAGTCGGCCTTTACCGACTTCACGGCCACGGCGGTGATCAGATTGCTCTTCACCGTCACCGTGACGGCGATCTCCTCCTGGCCGCCGGGGGAGTTGTAGGTCCCGTCGGCGGAGTAGGTGCCGTCCTTGTAGCTGGTCGTGTTGTCCGACGTGGAGGTGGCGTTCGAACCGGTCGACGAGAGCCGGAACTCGAGGAATCGACCGACGACCCGGAGGACGAACCTGCCGAAGTGGTCGAAGCGCACCCAGCGAGTGCGGCAGCCAGAGAAAGCCCAGTGGCTGCCGCGAGGGCGGTGCGAGATCGGAGGATGCGCTTCATGTCGACCAACCAACCAGCCGAGACTTGGCGAACCCTATGACCGGTCTGGGTTTTCGAAATGAACCGGCGCCGGTTCGTTCGCACCTCGCCACGCGCTAGGGTCGAAATTTGTGATCCCCCCCTGGCTCGAGATCGGCGCGCTCGTCGTCATGGGAGTGGTGATCCTTGCTGATCTCGTGCTCGCGTTCGCGCGCCCGCGGGTCCCGAGCCTGCGGGAGTCCGCGATCTGGATCGCGTTCTACGTACTACTGGCGCTCGGTTTCGCCGCTCTGCTCCTGGTGTTCGGGGACGCGAACCAGTCCGGTCAGTTCGTCGCCGGATGGCTGACCGAGTACAGCCTCAGCGTCGACAACCTGTTCGTGTTCGTCATCATCATGGGGCGGTTCGCCGTTCCGCGGAACTTGCAGCAGACCGTCCTGCTGCTCGGGATCATCATCGCGCTGCTGCTTCGGGGCGTATTCATTCTTCTCGGCGTCACACTGATCGAACACTTCAGCTGGATCTTCTATCTCTTCGCCGCGTTCCTTCTCTATACGGCCGTCCATCAGCTGGTCACCACGTCAAACGAGAACGCGGACGAGGAGAGTGGCGCGATTCGCTTCCTGCGCCGCCACATCCCGATCACCCAGCGATACGACGGCGCGCACCTGACGGTCAAGCGGGATGGCCGGCGGATGCTGACGCCGATCCTCGTCGTCTTTCTCGCGATCGGAACGACTGATCTCCTCTTCGCGCTCGACTCCATCCCCGCGATCTTCGGAATAACGCAGGACGCGTTTCTCGTATTCACGGCGAACGTGTTCGCGCTCATGGGGCTGCGCCAGCTCTACTTCCTGCTCGGCGACCTCATGAATCGGCTTGCCTACCTCACCTACGGCATCGCCGTCGTCCTGGTGTTCATCGGCGTGAAACTCGTGCTCCACGCGCTGCACGAGAACCAGCTGTTCTTTCTCAATGGTGGCAAGCCGATCGAGTGGGCTCCCGAAATCGGCACCCTGACCTCGCTCGCCGTGATCGTTGCCGCGATCGTGCTGGCGGTCGGTGCAAGCCTGATTAAACTTCGCCTCGACCGCAAGAAGGCCCCCAAGTCCTGATAAGTACAGGGCCTGACCCCCGAAACAGGGAGTCGTCTGCGCGCAATTTCGGGCATATGGTGGCCCCGAGATTACCTAGCGCTCGAGGGGGAGCCCCGTGCAGTACACCCGAATTGCTGCCACAACCGTGGCAGCCGCGACATCCGTCGTGCTGATTGCGACCCTTGCCGGTTGCTCGAGCCCCGGAAAGTCCGCAACGAGCCAGCTCGACCTGGCCAAACAGACCACGCTGACCATCGAATCGCAGATCGCAGCGTTCGCTCCCGCCAGCTCCGTCCTCAGCACGCACCAGACGCTGACCTCGAAGGTCATTTTCCCGTGCCTCAGCAAGTCCGGGCAGTCCTACTGGCCCGGAACGACAGTCGTGAACCTGAAGCCGTCCACGAACACCGACGCGCTCATGACCGCCATCGAGACCAAGTACGCCACCGACCAGGGCTGGCTGATCGTCGACCACAAGGATGCCTCCGGCGCCCTCTCCCTGGTCATCACATCGAGCGCTGGCGCGAAGTACACGGTCACGGTCGTGCAGGGCCCGCAGCTCAGCATCTCGGCGCTGTCGTCGTGCTTCCCGACGGCCGGCCTCGAAGGCATGAAGTCGTACTAAGCGCTGCCGTAACTCGATCGATCCGGCGTGGTCGATCGCCTCAAAAGCGTCTCGTCTGATCGGGTGATAGCCTCGATCAATGTCCAAGACTCTGGCCGAAAAGGTCTGGGATGACCACCTCGTCGTCAAAGGCGAGAACGGCTCGCCCGACCTGATCTATATCGACCTCCACCTCGTTCACGAGGTCACCAGCCCGCAGGCTTTCGACGGCCTGCGCCAGGCCGGGCGCCCGGTGCGCCGTCCCGACCTGACGATCGCCACCGAGGATCACAACACCCCGACGCTCGCGATCGACAAGCCCATCGCCGATATCACGAGTCGCACCCAGATTCTGACCCTGCGCGCGAACGCCGAGGAGTTCGGTGTTCGTCTTCACTCGCTGGGCGACATCGAGCAGGGGATCGTGCATGTCGTCGGTCCGCAGCTCGGGCTGACCATGCCCGGCATCACCGTCGTGTGCGGCGACAGTCACACGTCGACCCACGGAGCCTTCGGCGCGATGGCGTTCGGCATCGGTACGAGCGAGGTCGAGCACGTGCTCGCCACGCAGACTCTGCCGCTCCAGGAATTCAAGACCATGGCGATCACCGTCGAGGGCACGCTTCGACCGGGCGTCACGGCGAAAGACATCATCCTCGCGGTCATCGCCAAGATCGGCACCGGCGGTGGCCAGGGTTACGTGCTCGAGTACCGGGGCAGTGCCATCCGCTCACTCTCGATGGATGGCCGCATGACCATCTGCAACATGTCGATAGAGGCGGGCGCGCGAGCCGGAATGGTTGCGCCAGACCAGGTCACCTACGACTACCTGAAGGGTCGTCCGCACGCGCCGGAGGGCGCCGACTGGGATGCCGCGGTCGCCTACTGGGAGACGCTACGGACCGACGACGACGCAGTGTTCGATGCCGAAGTTTTCATCGACGCCGACGAACTCGAACCGTTCGTCACGTGGGGAACCAATCCGGGCCAGGGTGTCTCACTGAGTCAGACCGTGCCGTCGCCCGACGACTACACAGACCCCAACGACAAGGCGTCGGCGACGCGCGCGCTCGAGTACATGGACCTGGTCGCGGGCACCCCAATGAAGGACATCCACGTGGATGCGGTGTTCATGGGCTCGTGCACCAACTCGCGCATCGAAGACCTGCGCGCCTTCGCGTCGATCATCAAGGGCAAGAAGAAGGCCGACGGGGTTCGGGTCATGGTCGTTCCGGGCAGTGCCCGGGTGCGTATCGAGGCCGAGGCCGAGGGCATCGACAAGATCGTCGAAGACTTCGGTGCGGAGTGGCGATTCGCCGGATGCTCCATGTGCCTTGGCATGAACCCCGACCAGCTCGCGCCGGGTGAGCGCTGCGCATCCACCTCGAACCGAAACTTCGAAGGACGCCAGGGTAAGGGCGGGCGCACGCACCTGGTTTCGCCGCTCGTCGCGGCGGCCACGGCCATCCGCGGCACTCTGTCGTCGCCGTGGGACCTGGGCGACGGTTACGCCGCCGGCGATTTCGCATCGCCCCAGGCGAGTGGCGACGTGAGCAACCGGGGAGCGCGCACGCTGGATGTCGATCACGACTACGTCGACGGCATCTCCGAACCCGGCAAGAGCGAGTCGCACGAGGTGACGAGGTAATGGACAAGATCTCCGTACTCACCGGCACCGCGGTTCCGCTTCAGCGTGCCAACGTCGACACCGACCAGATCATCCCCGCCGTGTTCCTCAAGCGCGTGACGAAGACCGGGTACGACGACGCCCTCTTCTATGCGTGGCGCCAGGACGCCGACTTCGTGTTGAACAAGCCCGAGTACGCCAACGGCGGAATCCTCATCGCCGGCCCCGACTTCGGCACCGGATCGAGCCGTGAGCACGCCGTCTGGGCGTTGCGCGACTTCGGATTCACCGCCGTCCTCGCCCCGAAATTCGGCGACATCTTCCGCGGAAACTCCGGTAAGCAGGGGTTGCTCACGGGCACGATCGGCGAGCAGGATGTTGAAAAGATCTGGTCGATCATCGACGGCACTCCCGGAATCGAGATCTCGGTCGACCTGAACTCCCGAACAGCGACGATCGGTGAGACCACGGTGCCCTTTGAGATCGACGATTACACTAGATGGCGTTTGCTCGAGGGTCTGGACGACATCGGGCTGACCCTGCGTGATGAGGCGCGAATTACAGATTTCGAAGCCCGCCGCGAATCCTGGCGGCCCAAGACATTGCCGGTGAAATAGTTGAGTCTTGTGACTGATGCCCAGAAGGCCGGGGAGCGGGTTGGATTGAAGTCCGACAAGATCACCATCCACGGTGGCAAGCCGCTTCGTGGGCGCATCGAGGTGCGCGGTGCCAAGAATCTCGCCACAAAGGCGATGGTGGCGGCACTCCTCGGTGACACCCCCAGTCACCTGAAGGACGTTCCCGACATCAGCGATGTCGGAGTCGTCACCGGGATGCTCGGTGCCTACGGCGTCACCGTAACCGAGGTCGCACCCGGCGAGCTGCTGCTCGATCCGAGCAACGTCGAGAAGGCGCACTTCGCCGAGATCGATGCGCTCGCTGGCTCCAGCCGCATCCCGATCCTGTTCTGCGGGCCGCTTCTGCACCGCCTCGGCGAGGCACTCATTCCAGACCTCGGCGGATGCCGTATCGGCGATCGTCCCATCGACTTCCACATGGATGCGCTCCGTGCGTTCGGTGCCACCGTCGATAAGAGCTACGAGGGCTTCCGGCTGACCGCCCCGAACGGCCTCAAGGGCGCCAAGATCGAGCTGCCGTACCCGAGCGTCGGAGCGACCGAGCAGGTTCTCCTGACCGCGGTCCTCGCCGAGGGCGTCACAGAACTCAAGAACGCGGCCATCGAGCCCGAGATCATGGATCTCATCGCAATCCTGCAGAAGATGGGTGCGATCATCACGGTCGAGCCCAACCGCGTCATCTTCATCGAGGGTGTCGAGAAGCTCAGCGGGTACACGCACCGCGCACTGTTCGACCGCAACGAGGCGGCGAGCTGGGCATCCGCGGCGCTCGCCACCGAGGGCGACATCTTCGTCGGTGGTGCGAAGCAGCAGGAACTGATGACGTTCCTCAACATTTTCCGCAAGGTCGGCGGCGCGTTCGATATCCACGAGGACGGCATCCGTTTCTATCACCCGGGTGGCGAACTTAAACCCGTCGTCGTCGAGACGGATGTTCACCCCGGATTCATGACCGACTGGCAGCAGCCGCTGATCGTCGCGCTGACCAAGGCGCAGGGCACGTCGATCGTGCACGAGACGGTGTACGAGAACCGATTCGGCTTCACGGATGCGCTCATCGCAATGGGCGCGGACATTGTTGTTCACAAGAAGGGGCTCGCCGGGTACGACCGTCGGGTGGCGCGCCGCGAATTCGAGCAGGCCGCCGTGATCACCGGTCCGACACCCCTGCACGGCGCCGACATCACCGTGCCAGACCTGCGCGGCGGCTTCAGCCACCTGATCGCGGCGCTGACCGCCGAGGGCAAGTCGACGATCAGCAACGTCGGCATCATCAGCCGTGGCTACGAGCACTTCATCGACAAGCTCGCAATGCTCGGAGCCGACTTCGACTACGAGGGGTAGTCGTCGTCGTGACGGCGACGCCCTCAGGCGCGTTGAGTACGGGGTCCTCAACGACAGCTAAGAGTGAGAAGACGCCGATCTGGCGGTTTCTCGCGACGCTGGTAATCCCACTGATGGGCACGCTGTCGAAGATCACCATCCTCGACGGCGAGAAGGCGCCGGCATCCGGGGCTTTCATCCTGGCGCCGAACCACTACAGCGAGATCGATCCGCTGGTGATCGGTATCGCCATGTGGAAGGTGGGGCGCATGCCCCGGTTCCTGGCCAAAGCGCCGCTGTTCAGGATTCCCGTGCTGGGCGCCATCATGCGTGCGAGCAAGCAGGTTCCGGTCGAGCGCGCGGGCGTGGCGCGCAACGCCGACCCGCTCGCCGTGGCGCGACAGATCACGGAGCACGGCCTGGCCGTCATCATCTACCCGGAGGGCACTCTGACCCGAGAGCCGAACTACTGGCCGATGCGGGGCAAATTCGGCGCGGTGCGGATGGCACTCGACGCCGACATCCCGATCATCCCGGTCGCTCACTGGGGCACGCAGCTCCTACTCCCGCGCTATGGCAAGCTCAGTCTTTTTCCGCGCAAGAAGATCGTGGTCAAGTACGGGGACGCCGTCGACCTGTCGCCGTTTCGCGGCAAACCCATCAACCAGACGCTGCTCGCCGCAGCCACCACCGTGGTGATGGATGACATCACCGCGCTGCTCGAGGACCTGCGCGGAGAGAAGGCACCGGCCGAGCGCTGGGACCCGGCCGCGAAGAACCAGGCCGAGACGGGGCACTTCGATGGCGCCTAGGGTCGCTGTCCTCGGCGCGGGTTCGTGGGGCACAACCTTCGCGAAGATCCTCGCCGACGGAGGAGCGGATGTCGTGCTGTGGGCTCGGCGTCCCGAGCTGGCGCGTGAGATCTCGGAGTCGAAGCGCAACAGCGACTACCTGCCGCGCATCAACCTGCCGCGCACACTCGAGGCGAGCTCGGACCTCGCCGCGGTGATGGATGGCGCCGAGCAGGTCTACATCTCCGTCCCCAGCCAGTCCCTGCGCGAGAACCTCGCGGACGTGCGCGAACTGCTCGGCAGGGACGCCATCGTCGTCTCGCTGATGAAAGGCGTGGAGAAGGGCACGCGGTTCCGGATGAGCGAGGTGCTGTACCAGGAGCTGCAGCTGGAGCCGGCGAGGGTAGCTGTCTCATCCGGTCCGAACCTGGCGCTCGAGATCGCGCGCGAGCAGCCGACCGCAGCAGTGATCGCATCCGAGAGCCTCGACACTGCGACGGCCGTCGCGACCGTTGCGACAAACCACTACTTCCGGTCGTTCGTGAACACGGACGTGATCGGCACGGAATTCGGTGGCGTGCTCAAGAACCTAATCGCGGTCGCGATCGGGATCGTGGACGGCGTCGGCTACGGCGAGAACACGAAGGCGTCGATCATTACCCGGGGTCTTGCCGAGATGACCGACTTTTCGGTTGCGTATGGCGCTCGGCCGGAGACGCTGTCCGGGCTGGCGGGCCTCGGCGACCTCATCGCGACCTGCGAGTCGCCGCTCTCGCGTAATAACACCGCGGGGCGTCTCCTCGGCCAGGGTTACAGCTTCAGCGAGGTCATCAAGCAGATGAAGCAGACCGCCGAGGGGCTCACCTCGGTCGCTCCCGTGTTGGAGCTCGCGCTCGCCAAGGGTGTCGAAATGCCCATCGTCAGTCAGGTTGCGGAGGTGCTGGCCGGTACGCTGAATCCGAAAGACATCGCCCCGCACCTCACCACAGATCCGACCCCCCAGGGAGAGTAACCGTGTCAAAACTGACCGTTGCGATCCTGTTCGGCGGGCGTTCTTCTGAGCACACGATCAGCTGCGCGACCGCGGGAGGAGTCCTCGAGGCGATCGATCGCGACAAGTACGACGTGATCCCGATCGGCGTAACGCACGACGGCGCGTTCACGCTCGAGGAGGACGCGTACGAGAAATTGGTGATGGACCCCGCCAACATGCCGGAGGTGCACGACAACGGCACGCGCATCCTGTGGCCGCGGTCCGCCACCACGCGCGAGTTTCGATACGAGGATGCGGCTGGCGGGATTCACTCGCTGGGCGATGTCGACATTGCGTTCCCGATCCTGCATGGGCCGTTCGGTGAAGACGGCA
>DASXCU010000034.1:0-30452 GCA_036491035.1 Galbitalea sp.
CCGTTAAGCACTGGTTTCAATTGGGGGGACAGTGCAAACGTTGTATGGGGGTACAAACGTTGAAAAATGCTGTTGTTCTGGCGACCGCTGTTGTCGCCGCAGTGATTCTGATCCAGGGGGTCGATAACTCGACCACCGTCGTGCCGACGCATTCGGCTGCGAGCATCGTGGCCTCATCGCCAACGACGCGCAGCACCGACACCGCGCTGGCCGCCATGCTCGGAGCCAAGACGGCTCCGGCCGCAGTCGCTTCGACGAAGTCGGACACGAGCAGTGATTCGAGCGCGAGTTCGACGGCCGCTCCCGCGCCGAGCGCACAGACGACCGTGCAGACCACGGCCGCTACCGCGTCGACTTCGAGCAGCGTGACAACGGGCCGCACCTTCACGACGACGCCGGCTCCGGCGAGTCTGCCGACGTCGGCACCGACGCCACCGCCCACGCCCACCTGCCCGTCGGCGATCGGTGGATCGACGGCCGGAGCTCCCGGCGCGAACGACGCCGAGGGCGTCCCCGGCACCAGCACGGCCGACCTCAACTCCTTCGCCGCACAGTACAACGCGCTCCGAGTCGCCAACTGCCTGCAGCCCATCCCGTTCGCGAACATCCGCTACAGCAGCTGCCTCCAGCAGCGCATGTGGTGGATGGCGGACGACCCGAGCACCGACTCGGCGAGCGCCTGGGGCCACACCGGCACCGCCGTTCGCAGTGACGGCGTTCCGATCGTCGGCTGCGACGGCGACCTCGCTGGCGGCGGCGGATACACGGCCGCGTCGGTCGCCACCGCGTGGTGGAATTCACCCGACCACCGGGCCTCGCTTTATGCTCCGTCTTTCTCCGGAAGCGTCGCCAACGTCTGCATCGCCTTCGCGATGACACACGGTGGCATCAACGTCCCCGCCCCGAACGAGCCTGCCTCGTTCGTCCGCGCTGCCGCGTACTGGTACGGCTGCTAGCAGGGGCTACCATTACCTTCGGCGGCTCGGGAGGTGAGCCGCCGAAGGGATGGATTGCGTGTCAAATTCGCTTCGCTGGGGCATTCTCGGTACCGGTTGGATCGCGTCCGAGTTCACTCAGGACCTTCTCGCGAACGGGATGACCATCACCGCGGTGGGGTCGAGAACCCAGGAAGCGGCGGAGGCCTACGCGGCGAAGTACGGAATCCCGACGGCGCACCCCACGTATGAGGCGCTCGTCGCCGATCCCAATGTGGATGCGATCTATGTCTCGACACCGCACCCGTTCCACTACGAGAACGCGCTCCTGGTGCTGAACGGCGGCAAGCACGCCCTCGTCGAGAAACCCTTCACGATGAACGCCAAAGAGGCTCGCGAGGTTGTCGCGGTCGCGCGCGAAAAGAACCTCGTGGTGCTCGAGGCGATGTGGACGCGCTGGCTGCCGCACATGATTCGCCTTCGTGAGATCGTCGCTGCGGGCACACTCGGGGAGATCCGCACGATCATCGCGGACCACAACCAGGACCTGCCGGACGACGCGAAGCACCGCATCCTCAACCCCGATCTCGGCGGCGGCGCGCTCCTCGACCTCGGAATCTACCCGGTCTCGTTCGCGTGGGACATCTTCGGCAAGCCCACCTCGGTGACGGCCATCTCGACCGCCGCCGAGAGCACGGGCGTCGACCGACAGACCGCGATCCTGCTCGGGTACGGTGGCGGAGAGCAGGCTGTGCTTCACACGGCGCTCGACACCCTCGGCCCGAACACCGCCGTCGTGATTGGAACGCACGGTCGCATCGAGGTCGAGTCGGTCTGGTACACGCCGACCGGCTTTACCGTCTACAACGAGAAGAACGAGGTTATCGAGCGATTCGACCAGGATGTCGTTCGTCGCGGCATGCAGTACGAGGGCATCGCGCTCGAGGACATCGTCGCGTCCGGGAAGCTCGAGGGCACGGAGCTGTCGCCGAGCGAGACGATCGAAATCATGGAGACGCTCGACGAGATCCGTCGCCAGATCGGTCTCCGCTACCCGACCGAGCAGTAGCCCGGTCGGGCGTCGCGCAGGCCCCGCCGGTAGTATTGCGGGGTGAGTGAGCTTCCACCGCCGGACAGTCGACGGGCTGCCAGAGAGGCGTCACAGCCAACCGCGGCGTTCCCGGCGATGATGTCGCCGACGCCCCAGGCTCCGATCGAACAGCCGCCGCAGGGCCCCGGCCTCACGCGGCTGCAGCGCGGCCTCATCATCGGCGCGAGCGCGCTGATTTTTGTACTGCTCGCCACAGGATCGGTCTTCTTCGGCATCTCCGTGGGGCGCACCACGGCGAGCCACATTCCGTTGCCCGAGCCCACCACGGCCACGCGCGCGACGCCGGCGAGCCAGGTGCAGCCAGCGGCCATCCCGACCTGTTCCCTGGACACCCTCAGCTCGGTGCCCGCTGTGATGAAGTTGTACGGTTCGGTCGTCGAAACCGCCACCGGGAACTCGCTCTACTCGAACAATGACACCACCGGCGTGCGCCCGGCGAGCGTGCTCAAAGTCCTCACAGCATCCGCCGCCATCGCCGTACTCGGACCGAGCTACCAGATCACGACGAGCGTCGTCGAGGTCGAACCCGGGACGATCGCGCTGATCGGTCAGGGTGACGCGACGCTCAGTTCGACCGGGCACACGGTGTACACGGGTGCCGCGACGCTCTCGAGCCTCGCGTCGAGCACGATAACCGCGTACGAGGCGAATCCGGCGAACGCGGGCGTGCCCATCGCCCACCTCATCCTCGACTCGACCTATTGGGACCCGAACGACAACTGGGACGAAACCGTACCGAGGAGCGAACAAACCGGCGGCTACCTCTCGGAGAGCACCGCTCTTCAGGTGGACGGCGATCGCGCCAACCCCGCAGCGCAGGTCAGCCCCCGCAGCACCGACCCGGTCGGCCACGCGGGCACCGCCTTCGTCGCCGCGCTTGTCGCGGCTCACGATGGACCGGATGCGGGAAGCGTCACGACCGTCAAGCAGGCGACGCCCGCCGGAGCGACGGCGCTCGCGTCGGTCAGGTCCCAGCCGGTCTCGACCCTCGTCAAGCAGATGCTCGCCACCAGCGACAACACGCTCGGCGAGATGCTCGCGCGAATCATGTCGGTCAAACAGAGCCTCGGTGGCACGGGCGATTCGATCGGATCGTCCACGCTCAAGGGGCTCGCCACGTACGGCCTCGACACGACCGGGGTGACGATCGAAGACGGATCGGGCGAGAGCGACGGCTCTCTCATCCCGGCACTGTTCATGAGCAAATTCATGTCGCTGGTCAGCCAGAAAACGAACGGCCTGCAGTACGTCGCCGCCGGGATCCCGGTCGTCGGCAAATACAGCGCGAAATCCGGCGTCATTGCGACTGCCTACACGATCAGCGGCTACACGACCGCGGCCGATGGCACGGGTGAGTCCTTCACCTTCTTCGCGGAAGGCACCGGCATCACTTCAGCGGCGCAGCCCGCGCTCGCCGCGCTGGCCAACGCGGTTTACACCTGCGGTAAGAACATCACGAACTACTGATTGGATTCGGCGGGACATCCGATGCGCGCGCTTTTCATCATCGACGTTCAGAACGACTTCACCGAGGGCGGGGCGCTCGGGGTGGATGGCGGCGCTGCAGTCGCCGAGCGCATCACCGATCACCTGCGCGCTCACCTCACTGACTACGACGTGATCGTGGCCTCACGCGACTGGCACAGCGCGGTCGGCGACAACGGCGGACACTTCGCGACAACCTCTCCACCCGATTTCGTCACCACGTGGCCCAGGCACTGCGTCGAGGACACTGCGGGCGCCGAATACCACCCCGCGCTGGACACCTCGCTCGTCGACATTCACATCCGCAAGGGGCAGGGCGTGCCCGCCTACTCGATCTTCGAGGGCACGGCCGATGACGGCGAGACCGTGTTGCAGAAGCTGAACGAACTCGACGTGACAGATGTCGATGTCGTCGGCATCGCGACCGACTACTGTGTGCGGGCATCCGCGCTCGACGCACTCGGAGCGCATCGCCGCGTGCGGGTGCTGACGGACCTGGTGGCCGGAGTCGCCGCCGACTCGAGCGCGGCCGCGCTCGACGAACTGAAAGACATGGGCGCCACGGTCGTCGCCTCGAACGGAGAATAGAAATGTCAGCATCGTCAGAGTCCGAACTGCTCGAACGCATCCCGGGCCAGCTCTTCATCGGTGGCGAGTGGGTCGACTCGACCTCCGGCCGCAGCATCAGCGTCAAGGACCCCGCGACCGGACTGGTGCTGAAGACCATCGCCGACGCATCCGTCGATGACGCGAAGCGGGCCATGGATCTCGCGGCAGACACGCAAGGCTCGTGGGCGGCCACCGCACCGCGCGTCCGCGGCGAGATCCTGCGCGGGGCATTCGACCTGTTGCAGGAGCGCGCGGACGAGTTCGCGCTGATCATGACGCTGGAGATGGGCAAGCCGCTCGCGGAGGCCCGCGGCGAGGTCACCTACGGTGGTGAGTTCCTGCGCTGGTTCAGCGAGGAGGCGGTACGCATCCAGGGCCGCTACGGTCCGAATCCCGAGGGCACCGGGCGCATGATAGTCACGCAGCATCCGGTCGGTCCGGCATACCTCATCACCCCGTGGAACTTCCCGCTCGCGATGGCAACGCGCAAGATCGCCCCGGCGCTCGCCGCCGGCTGTACTGCGATCATCAAGCCGGCCGAACTGACGCCCCTGACCACGCTCTACTTTGCCAGGCTGCTGCAGGATGCCGGGCTCCCCGCGGGCGTACTCGGTGTGCTGACGACCTCGACGTCGTCGGCGGTCTCTGCACCGATCATCTCGGACCCGCGGCTGCGCAAGCTGAGCTTCACCGGATCGACGCCCGTCGGGGTGTCACTCCTCAAGCAGGCGGCGGAAGGCGTGCTGCGGACCTCGATGGAGCTCGGCGGTAACGCCCCGTTCGTCGTGTTCGACGACGCCGATCTGGACAAGGCGGTGGATGGCGCGATGCTCGCCAAGTTCCGCAACATCGGTGAGGCGTGCACCGCCGCGAACCGGTTTATCGTGCACGAGTCGATCGCGGACGAATTCGCGAAGCGGGTCACCGAGAGGGTGAAGGCCCTGAAGGTCGGCCGCGGCACCGAGGACGGCGTGACGATCGGCCCACTGATCAACGAGGCAGCGGTCGAGAAGGCGCGCACCCTCGTCGATGACGCCGTAAAGCGGGGGGCGACGGTGCTCGTCGGCGGGTCGGCCATCGACGGGAGCGGAACGTTCTTCGAGCCGACCGTCGTCGCCGGAGTGCAGGCCGGCAGCGACATCCTGCGCGAGGAGATCTTCGGACCCGTGCTCTCGATCATCCCGTTCACCGACGAGGCGGATGCCGTCGCGAAGGCGAACGACACCGAGTACGGTCTCGTGGGCTACGTCTACACGAAGGACCTCGCGCGCGGCCAACGGCTCATCGAGTCGCTTGCCACCGGAATGATGGGTCTCAACGTCGGCGTGGTTTCCAACGCGGCTGCCCCGTTCGGTGGCGTGAAGCAGTCCGGACTCGGACGCGAGGGCGGTTTCGAGGGCATCAACGAGTACCTCTCGACCAAGTACACCCTGACACCGAACCCGTTTGGCTGAGCCGACCGTCGTCGAGATAACCTCGCTCGACGATGCCCGGCTGGCCGACTTCTCGCACCTCACGGATGTCGCGCTCAAGAAGTCGGGCGGCGGCCTGTACGTCGCGGAGTCGCTGCTCGTGCTCGAGCGTGCGATCGCGGCTGGGCACCGTCCGCGGTCGGTTCTCGCCCTCGGCGGTTCCGTCGATGACGCCGTTCGAGCCACGGCGGGCTTCGGCATCCCGATCTTTTCCGGGCCGTCCGAACTGCTTGAGCAACTGACCGGTTACCTGCTTCACCGCGGGCTGATTGCCGCGATGCATCGCCCGGCGCTCCCCGATCCGCGGGACCTGCTGCGGGATGCACGCCGTGTCGTCATCCTGGAGAACGTCGTCGACCCGACCAATGTCGGGGCGATCTTCCGGTCCGTGGCGGCAATCGGAGCGGATGCCGTCTTCGTGACGCCCCGGTGCTCCGACCCGTTCTACCGGCGTTCGATCCGGGTCAGCATGGGAACCGTCCTTCAGGTGCCGTGGACCAGGGTGGGCGAGTGGCCGTCCGTGCGCGAGCTGCTCACAACCTCCGGATTCCATCTCGCCGCTCTCGCCCTGGCCGACGGCGCGGTGGACCTTCGCGAATTCGCGCCATCCGCTCCGGAGCGGGTCGCTCTGGTGCTCGGCACGGAGGGCGAGGGCCTCACCCCGGACGCGCTCGAAGCTGCCGACACCGTGGTGACCATTCCGATGGCCCACGGCATCGATAGCCTCAACGTGGCCGCGACGGCGGCCGTTGCGATGTACGCCCTCGTGGTCTGAGCGGCCGCGCTACGCCAGCGGCGGCACCGGGAGGTGGGTCGGAATCGCGATGCGGTTCCAGAGGTTCACGGTTCCGATCGCAAGGACCAGGTCGCCGAGACCCTTCTCACCGAATTCGGCGGTTCCTCGATCCCAGAGGTCATCGCTGACGCCGCCGGCGATCGCGGTGACGGCGTCGGCCAGCTCGAAGGCGAGACGCTCGCGGTCCGTGAACAGTGTCGACTCCTTCCAGGTGGTCACGGCGGTGACCTTCCGCACGGGAACGCCGCCCTTGATCAGGTCAGTGGAGTGCGCGTCGACGCAGTAATTGCACCCGTTGAGAAAGGAGGTGCGCAGGTAGACCAGGTTCACGAGTTCGAAGTCGACGTTCTCGGTGACGTAGGCGTCGAGGTCGACCACCTTGCGATAGCCCTCACGCGATGACTTTCCGATGGAGGTGCGAGTACTCATTGTGATGTCCCTTCGATTGCTGATGGCTCCAATCTACGTTTGCAGGTGGACCGGTTGAAGGGCCAATTCAGCACCGGTTTACTGGACCAATATAGAGTCGGGGAATGGATGTTCACGTCTCCCTCGGCCCCACTCGTGAGCGCACCGAGAGCATCTACCGACAGCTGTCCGCTGCGATCGTCGAGGGCCGACTCGCCGGCGGCGAGCCGCTACCCGCGAGCCGGGTCCTCGCCGCTGAGCTGGGCGTCTCGCGCACTACGGTCGCCGCGGTCTACGACCGGCTGGTAGCGGAGGGCTTCACCGTGACGCGGCCGGGTGCAGGGACCTTCGTCGCGCCGGGCCGTGCCACGGTGACCCCGCGGCGCGCACCTCGCGGGCGCACCGTCGCCGCCCGCGCCGTCTGGTCGGGGATGCGTTTCAGCTCGACCGAGCACGTCCGTGCACCATTCGATTTCGGTATCGGCGTCCCCGATCCGCAGCTCTTCCCGCTGGTCGCCTGGCGACGGAACGTCGCTCGCGAGCTCCGGTCGGCGTCGGCGCTCGTCGACGGCTACGGGCATCCCGCCGGCCTGCCGCGCCTCCGAACGGCAATCGCACGCCACGTGGCACTGGCCCGATCCGTTCGAGCCGGGTCCGACGACGTGATCGTCACGGCGGGTGCACAGCAGGCCTTCGACCTCACCGCTCGCATCCTCGTCGTACCGGGGGACGTCGTTGCCGTCGAGGAGCCGGGCTACCCACCGGTGCGCGCGCTGTTCACCAGTCTGGGAGCGACCGTCGTCGGCGTCCGAGTTGATGAGCTCGGCCTGGTGGTGAGTGAACTGCCCGCGCGCGCGAAGCTCGTTTACACGACACCGTCACACCAGTTCCCCACGGGGGTTCGGATGTCACTCGACCGCCGACTCGAACTGCTGGCGTGGGCGGAGTCCGCGAATGCGGTGATCATCGAAGATGACTACGACAGCGAGTTCCACTACGGCGCCGGAGCGCTCGACCCGCTGCAGGTACTCGATCGCTCCGGGCGGGTCATTTACATCGGCACGTTCTCAAAGACGCTTCTTCCGACGCTGCGGATCGGATTCCTCGTCGCGCCCGCATCCCTGATCCCGGCGCTCACCGCCGCCAAGCGACTCAGCGATTGGAATACCGAAATCGTGGGGCAGGGTGCGCTCGCCGAGCTGATCGACAGCGGCACGTTCGCGGCCTCCGTGCGGCGCTCGAACCGCGTGTACTCGGCCCGGCGCTGGCGCATCATCGACGGGATCGGCCGCGAGCTCGACCGATGGCTCGAGGTCGTGCCATCCGTCGCCGGCCTGCACCTGTTCGCCCAGCTGCGTCCTGGCGTGCCGCTTCGAGTTCAGGATGTTCGCGACGCCGCTGCGGCTGCCGGCGTGGGCATCCAGTCGGTGGCGAGCTTCGCAGTCCACCCCGACGCCAACCAGGCGCGTCGCGGCTTCGTACTCGGCTACGGGATCATCGACGAGGACGGCATCGACCGCGGACTGCACCGTCTCGGGGACGTCTTGACGCGTCTCACCTAGCACCCGCCAACGAGGAGCGGGGATGACTCGGCTGCCCTAGACGAGGAGCTGGTGCTTCGCGAGGTCTCGATAGAGCGGCGTCGACTTGATCAGTTCGGAGTGGGTACCGGTGCCCACCACCCGTCCGTGGTCGAGGACGACGATCTGGTCCGAGTCGACGACCGTCGAGAGGCGGTGGGCGATGATGATCAGGGAGCGGTTCTCCGCGACCGCGTCGATCGCCTCGCGCAGCAGCTGCTCGTTGAGGCCGTCGAGGGACGAGGTCGACTCGTCGAGCAGCAGGATGGGCGGCGCAACCAGCAGGGTTCTGGCGATGGCCAGCCGTTGGCGTTCGCCGCCGGACAGCATGACGCCGTCCTCGCCGACGGGAGCCTCGAGACCGAGCTCGTTACGCTCGAGCACCTCGGTGAGGTTCACGGCGTGCAGGACGTCGATGCACTCCTGGTCCGTTGCATCCGGGGCACCGAGCGTGAGGTTCTCGCGGATCGTTCCCGCGAGCACCGGCGCGTCCTGTTCCACGTAGCCGATCTGTGACCGGAGCTCCGTGCGCTCGAGTCCGCGGATATCGACGCCGCCGAGGCGCACCACCCCGGAGGTCGGGTCATAGAAGCGTTCGATCAGCGCGAGGATCGTGCTCTTGCCCGCACCCGACGGCCCGACGAGCGCGGTGCGCTGACCGCGCGGAGCACTGAACGAAATGCCGTGCAACACGGTGCGATCGTGGCCCTCGACCAGCTCCGGGACCGGCAGTCCGGCGTCGGCGATGACCTTGGCGACCTCCGTCTTGTGCGACTTCTCCGGGTAGGTGAACACTACGTCCTCGAAGGAGATCGCGCTGTCTCCCGCGGCCCCCGAGTCCGTCGAAGGATCGCTGGATACGGCGGGGGCCACGCCGGCATCCTGTTCGGTCTCGCTCGGGAGGTCGATGATTTCCTGGATGCGCCCGAGCGCGCCGAGTGCCTGGCTCACCGAGGTCACCGCGCCGAAGGCCGAGCCGAGCGGAGAGATCAGCGTAAACAGCAGGATGACGAACGCGATGAGGGTCGCGATGGTGATCGTGCCGCTCGCCACCTGGAAACCACCCACCCCGAGTACCACGAGCACTGACAGCTGCAGTGCAATGCCCGCAATCGGGACGACGAGGGCGGAGGCGCGCGCCACCTTGAAGCCCTGGTCGCGAGCACCGAGCGCGTCGTTCTGGATGGCGTCGATCTCGCGTTCGGTCGCGTTCGACGCGCGAACCGTGCGGATGGCTCCGACGGCGCGTGCCACGCTCGCGCCGAGCTCGCCTACCCTGGTCTGCTGTGCCTGGCTGGCGGTACGAATGCGACCGGAAAGTCCGCCGACTCCGACGATGGATACGCCGATCACGATCACGGTGAACAGCAGCAGCAACGGATCGATGAACGCCATGGCGATGAGCGATCCGAGGAACTGGAGCGCTCCACCGATCGAGCTGACGAGCCCCTGGGTCATGACCGCGTAGAGGAGTGTGGTGTCCGATCCGACCCGGGAGACGAGATCGCCGGTGCGGCGGGTATCGAATTCGCTGATCGGCAGGCCGAGGAGTCGTCGAACGAGAACGCGCCGAACGGAGTAGACGATGTTCGTCCCCATCCGCTGCAGCAGGTACTGCTGGAACGCTGTGATGAGGGCGGTCGCGACGAGGAGGACGATCACGAGGATCCCGATTGTCGTGAAGGGCTTCGAGTCCTGGAAGTCCGTGATTCCCTGGCGCACGAGCAGCGGCTGTGCGACGGTCGCGAGCGAACCGAAGATGCTCAGCACCACCACGACCACGATCAGGGGCCTGTTCTGCAGCAGGTAGGGCAGCAGCTGGCTGAATTTTGCGCGAGGTCCGTCATCCGCGGTCTTCGAACGACGTCTACCGAAGCGGCCGCCTCGTCGCTCGCGCTGTGGGGTTGCTGTGCTCATGGTCTTAGCTTCGTCCGTACTTCTTGTGAACTGCCTGTTTGGAAACACCGAGGGCGAGGGCGATGAGTTGCCAGGAGGCATTTGCGTTGCGAGCCCGGCGCACGGCCACGGCCTCGACCTTGTCCACCTCCTTGCGAAGTTTCTCGATCGCACGGAGAGCGGCGATGGGGTCGTCGGAATTCGCGGCATCCGCGAGCTGGGTCATCACTCGGTCCATATCGTCAACTTTAGTTGACGGCTATTCGAAAAGTCAACTTTGGTTGACGCCTCCAATTCGCGCAGTAATTTCTACTCATCGCAGAGCGTCGTCCCTTCCGCAACCATGTGATTTGCAGCGTGGATGTGCGCTGACTGGAGATCTCGAGAGGCCCTTCGTGAACTGCGCCCTTCCTATGACCGGTGTCGCGGATGTTTTTCCGCTCCTTCTCGTTGCAGCGGTGCTCACTGTCGCCGGTGTGGGCTTCCTGATGTTTCAGCGTCATCGCCATGGACGCAGACTCACCGGTCGCGGCACGGCCGCGCTGGTGATCCTTCCGCTTGCTCTTGGCGCACTGTTCGTCGGCGGCTCCCCCGTGCCCGCCGCGCAGGCCGCGACCGTGACCGCTACCTGCATCGCGGCCCCGGGCGGGCCCGCGGCCCCGGCCGACCCGGGGAATCCCGGCAACCCGGGCAACCCGGGCAATCCTGGGAACCCCGGCAATCCCCCCTGCACGCCGACGGTCCTGCCGGACATCGACTACACGTTTGCGAACTGGACTATCTCGGCCAACAGCGTTGCTTCACCAGCACTGGTGCCCGCGTCGTCGCTGCCGGAGCTCGTTGAACTCCGTGGCCAGCCCGGGTGGGTTCCCGCGGACAGCCAGACCACGGTGAGCACGCCGGCTCCCGCCTCGGCGACAGCCCAGGCCGTCGGGCCGAACTATGCCAACGCGGACGGTGAGGGCTTCCTGAACCCGGCTGGCGTGCTTGCTCTCGCGTCGACAATCGGGGTCGACAATGACTTCACGCTGACGCTGACGACGGCGTTTCCCTACAGCGACGGGTGCGGAAATACCCTGTCGGCCAACGTCGTGTACACCGGTTTCTACCACGTACCGCCGGCGATCCCGGAGTAAGTCGCCCGGTCGGCGGTCTCCGCTAGGCTCGAAAACGTGCCAAAAGCCGTCATCACAGCCTCTCTGCTGACCAAGAAATACAAGGATTTCGCCGCAGTCGACGGCATCTCGTTCGAGGTGGCGCCCGGTGAGTCGTTTGGTCTGCTCGGCCCGAACGGAGCGGGGAAGTCGACCACCATGCGGATGGTGGGTGCCGTCTCAACCCGCACGAGCGGCACTCTCAGCATCCTGGGGCTCGACCCCGACCAGCACGGCCCCGAGATCCGGGCGCAGCTCGGCGTGGTTCCGCAGGCGGACAACCTGGACCAGGAGCTGCGCGTCCGCGACAACCTGATCGTCTATGGCCGGTACTTCGGTATCCCGCGTCGCCAGGTCGCAAAGCGCGCCGACGAACTGCTCGAGTTCGCCCAACTGAGCGACCGGGCGAAGTCGCGGGTGGATGACCTGTCCGGCGGAATGAAGCGTCGGCTCACGATCGCGCGCGCCCTTGTCAACGACCCGCGCATCCTGCTGCTGGACGAACCGACTACCGGTCTCGACCCGCAGGCCCGGCACATCCTCTGGGACCGGCTGTTCCGGCTCAAGGAACAGGGAACGACGCTGGTGCTCACCACCCACTACATGGATGAGGCCGAGCAGCTCTGCGATCGACTGGTCGTCGTCGACAAGGGCTCGATCATGGCAGAGGGTTCGCCCGCGACACTCATCAAGCAGTACTCCACGCGCGAAGTGGTCGAAGTGCGCTTCGGCAGCGCGCAGAACGCGGTGGCGGCGAAGAAGCTCAAGGGAGTCGGCGACCGCATCGAGGTGTTGCCTGACCGCATCCTGATCTACAGCGACAACGGCGAGGCCGAATTGGCCGAGATCATCAAGCGCGGGCTCAACCCGATCACGAGTCTCGTGCGCCGCTCCAGCCTCGAGGATGTCTTCCTTCGGCTCACCGGACGGAGCCTGATCGAATGAGCGCCACGAACACTGTCCCCAAGCTCGTCGAGGGGCGCCTGCCGGGCGAGAAGCCCCGCCGCTTCGGATCGTTCTACGTTGCGGAGCACCGCCTCTACGCGATGCGCGCCTACCTGCAAACGCTCGTGGTCACCGGATTCGGCAACCCGCTGCTCTACCTGTTCGGTCTCGGAGTGGGGCTCGCCCGACTGGTCAACGTGCCCGTCGGCGGTGCGACCTACCTCGAGTTCGTGGCGCCCGCGCTACTCGCGAGTGCCGCCGTCACGGTTGCCGGCGAGGAGTTCAGCTACCCCGTGCTCATGGGGTTCAAGTGGAACCCGATCTTCTTCGGGATGAATGCGGCACCGATCTCGGGCGTGCAGATCGTCAACGGCATGGTCATCAGCGTCTTCGTGCGGATGCTCCCGACCGTCGGCATCTACTACGCCTTCATGCTGCTGTTCGGCGCTGTGCCGCGAGCGATCGGAGTTCTGGACATCCTCGTGGCCGTGCTGGTCGGGATGTCCGTGGGAATAATGATCATGGCCTACACGTCGACCATCACCGAGGACCACGGGCAGATGGCGATCATCCAGCGATTCATCCTGATGCCGATGTTCCTCTTCTCGGGCACGTTCTTCCCGATCACCAACCTTCCGATCTACCTGCAGTGGATCGGCTGGATCTCACCCCTCTGGCACGGCACCCAACTCGGACGCGTTCTCAGTTACGGACTCGTCGAACCGGGGTGGCTGACGGCCGTCCACGTCGCGTACCTGGTTCTCCTCGCCGCGGTGGGCTGGGCTCTCGCCGCCCGCCAGTTCACCAGGAGGCTGAACTCGTGACGGCGACTCTGCCCACATCGCCGGCGGTTATTACCGCTCAGTCGCGGAGTCGATTCCTCGGAGCGATCTACGCCGGCAACTCACGCGCAGTGCTCGGGCGCGGCCTGCTCGCCACGCGCACGTCCAACTACTGGGTGGTGCTGAGCGGTTTCTTCGAGCCCGTGCTCTACCTGCTTTCGCTCGGTATCGGTCTCGGCTCGCTGATCGGGACCGTCACGACCTCGACCGGCCAGCACGTACCGTATGCTGCCTACATCGCTCCTGCCCTGCTCGCGGTATCAGCAATGAACGGGGCGATCTACGACTCGACGTGGAACGTCTTCTTCAAGATGAACTACGGCAAGCTCTACGAGGGGATGCTCGCGACCTCGATCGGGCCGTTCGACGTCGCGCTCGGGGAGATCGCGTTCGCGCTGCTGCGCGGGCTGCTCTACGCGGTCGGCTTCATGATCGTGATGCAGTTGTTCGGCCTGAACCTGGCCTGGACGGCCCTGCTCGCACTACCGGCGGTGGTACTCATCGCGTTCGGCTTCGCGAGCCTGGGGATGGCGATCACCAGCTACATGAAGACGTTCCAGCAGATGGACTGGATCAACTTCGTACTACTGCCGATGTTCATCTTCTCGGCGACGTTCTACCCGATCACGGTCTATCCGCCGGTCATGCAGTACATCATCGAGACCCTGCCGCTGTGGCACGGGGTCGAACTGATCCGCGGCCTGACGACGGGAGCGCTGAGCTGGGGGCTGCTCTGGCACGTCCTCTACTTTGCCGTGATGATCACCCTGGGCCTCATCTTCACGACCAAGCGTCTTCGCGCACTCTTCCTGGCCTGATGGCGCGGCGACCCGCGACACGAAAGCGGCGGCGCCGACGGCGGTCCGTCGGGCTGCCCGTGCAGATCCTCGTTCCCGTCGGGCTGCTCGTCGTCGTTGCCGCGCTCGCGTTCGTTCTCATCCGTCCGGCGGCGCCGAGCCCGGTCGCACCGCCTCCGGTCCCGCCCTGCCCGGAGGTCGCGCCGGTCGTCGTCGGGAATATCAGCGTTCCCGCCGGGCCCATCGCGGGCTACTGCCAGGCGGAGCTGATCAACGCCGCGCAGGTCATCCGCGCCGCGCAGTCGTATGGGCTCAGCGAGCAAGGTGAAGACATCGGTGTGATGACGGCCATTGGCGAGTCGAGCCTGCGCAACGTCAACTACGGCGACACGGCGGGTCCGGACAGCCGCGGGATTTTCCAGCAGCGCAGCAACTACGGTGCACTCGCCGATCGGATGGATCCGTACACCGCCGCGCGCGCGTTCTTCCTCCGGATGCAGGGCATCGTCGACTGGGAAGACAAAGCTCCGACCGTCGTCGCGCACACCGTGCAGCGCAACGCGGACCCCGACTACTACACGAAGTATTTCAGCCGTGCCGAGAAGGTCGTGGCCGGTCTTCTTGCACACACCGTGGTCTCCCCGCCGAGCGCGATACCGGTTTCCTAGAGGGGCGGCTGGGCTCCGGCGTGCTGGACGGCCGCGGCCCCCGCGGCGATCCCCGCGCCCACCGCATCCCGCAGCGAGCCGCCGGCCGCGAGCGCAGCAGCGAGAGCACCGGCGAACGCATCCCCCGCTCCGGTGGTGTCCACGACGGGCACGCTCTCCGCATCAATGTGGCTCACGCCGTTCTTGTCCGCCACGATCGCCCCGTCGCCACCAAGGGTGAGAACCACCGATCGGCTCGTCGAGAGCAGTCTCTTTGCGACCGTGATCGCGTCCGCCGAACTGTCGATGGCGCTGCTGGCCAGATCTGCGGCTTCGTTCTCGTTGACGATCAGAGGGTCGGCCAGTCCAAGCAGCTTGGGGGAGACGTAACGCGACGGCGACAGGTTGAGCAGGAATCGTCCTCCGAGCTTTTCGATCTCGCTGGCGCTCGCCGAGACCACCTCCAGCGCGATCTCCAGCTGGCAGAGCAGAACCGTCTTCGGGTCGGCGAGGGCCGCAACCGCCTTCGCGGTCTCGGCGGCGTCGAGCACCCCGTTGGCGCCGGGAGACACGACAATCGTGTTCTCGCCGTCCGCCGATACGGTGATGAGAGCTACGCCGGTGGAGCTGTTGACCCGATTCACACGGGAGACGTCGACGCCGCGTTTCTCCAGCTCCGCGAGGATCTCCGACCCAACCGAGTCGTTACCGACCGCGCCGAGGAAGATCGGCTTCGCGCCCGCGCGTGCGGCTGCGACCGCCTGGTTGGCACCCTTGCCGCCCGTCGCCACGGCCAGCGCGCCGCCGAGCACCGTCTGCCCGGGTTGGGGCTGGCGCTCGACCGCGACCGTGTAGTCGCGGTTCGCGGAGCCGAGGACGATGAGCGCCACGGGTCAGCCGCGAATCGAACGCAGCAGCACGGCGGTGGCGACCGCAGCCTCGGCCGCCTCCGCACCTTTGTCCTCTTTCGAACCCGGAAGTCCGGCCCGGTCGAGCCCCTGCTGCTCGTCGTCCAGCGTGAGCAGTCCGAATCCCACGGGTTTTCCGGTCGACAGGCTGACCTGCGTGAGACCGGTCGTGGCGGCATCCGAGACGTACTCGAAGTGCGGCGTCCCGCCGCGGATGATGACGCCGAGCGCGACCACCGCATCCGCGCCGGCCTCGAGCGCCGCCTTCGAAACAACCGGAAGCTCGAAGCTGCCGGGTACGCGGACGACGGTGATTGAGACATTCGACGAGGTCAGTGCACGAATCGCGCCCTGCAGCAGCCCGTCCGCGATCTGCTCGTGCCACTGACCGGCGACGATAGTGACCGACAGCCCGGAACCATCCGTCGAGACGATCTCGGGTGCGCCCGCGCCGCTCACTTGCCCGCTCCGCTCTGGCCCGCGAGGACCTGTCCGTCGAGGGTAGCGTCATCGGGGAGCACGTGGCCCATCCGATCGCGCTTCGCCTCGAGGTACTTCTCGTTGTACTCGCCGACACCGACGACCAGGGGCACACGGTCGATCACCGTGATGCCACGCTCGCCCAGCTGGCGGAGTTTCTCCGGGTTGTTGGTGATCGCGCGAACCTCGGAGATGCCGAGGTCCTCGAGGATGCTCACGGCCGCACCGTAGTCACGACCGTCGGCCGGGAAGCCGAGCGCGAGGTTGGCGTCGAGGGTGTCGAGGCCGTCCTCCTGGAGCCGGTACGCCTTCAGCTTGTTGATGAGTCCGATGCCGCGACCCTCGTGGCCGCGCATGTAGATGACGACGCCGCCATCCTCCTGGATCGCGTCAAGCGCGGCATCCAGCTGCGGTCCGCACTCGCACTTCTCCGAACCGAAGACCTCACCGGTCAGGCACTCGGAGTGGACACGCAGCAGGGTGCCATTCGTCGGGTTGCCCTTGATGATGGCCAGGTGGTCGGCGCCCGTCTGTCGGTCGCGGTATGCGCGGAAGCGGAACATCCCGTGCTCGGTGGGTACGTTCGTCTCCACTTCAAAGATCGCCCGCGGGCTCTCCGGGATCGGAACGCTCACCGGGATCTCGCTGTCGCAGTGCCATTCCTGGAGGTACTCGATCAGGGCCTCGATGGTAACCACGGCGAGGTCGTTGGCCTCGCCGAATTCGATGAGTTCGGGCAGTCGCATCATCTCGCCGTTGTCCGCGACGATCTCGCCGATGGCACCGACCGGAATCAGACCGGCGAGCTTCAGGAGGTCGATCGTCGCCTCGGTGTGCCCGGCGCGAGCGCGCACGCCACCGTCCAGCGCACGCAGGGGCAGGATGTGGCCGGGCCGGTTGAGGCTCGCCGGCGTCGAGTCGATATCGGCCAGCACGCGAATCGTGTGCGAGCGCTCCGCCGCGCTGATGCCGGTGCTCTTGCGATCCGCGGCATCCACGGAGATCGTGTATGCGGTCTGGAGGGGATCCTGGTTGTCGAGCACCATGAGCGGGAGTTCGAGTCGGTCCGCGATCTCGTGGGTCATCGGAGCGCAAATGAATCCGGAGGTGTTCCGGATCATAAAGGCGAGCCACTCCTGGGTCGCGAACTGGGCGGCGATGATCAGGTCGCCCTCGTTCTCCCTGCTCTCGTTGTCGACCACGATGACGGGTCGTCCCTCACTGAGGGCAGTGATTGCTGCGGGGATTTCGGCGAGGCTCATGACTGAATCCTTTCGTTTGTTGCGGAAAAGCCGATGGTCTGGCGCTGTGGGGGACTGACCGAACTCGTCGGGCGATCCTCCTCAGAGCCGAGGAAGAGCAGGCGCTGAACCTGTCGGGCGAGGATGTCGGTTTCGACGTTGACGCGGTCGCCGACGATCCGGTCGCCCAGTGTCGTCGCCTCGAGCGTCTCCGGGATGAGCGACACCTCGAACCAGTCGTCGCCGATCGCGCTGACCGTGAGGGAGACGCCGTCGAGCGCGATCGATCCCTTGCGCGTGACGAGTGCGGCGAGTTCCGGGTCGAGCGCAAAGCGGAGAACGCGCCAGGCGCTGCCGTCGGAGGAACTGCGCAACTCGGCTGTTCCGTCGATGTGTCCCTGCACGATGTGGCCGCCGATCCGGTCGCCGACCTTCGCGGCGCGCTCCAGGTTCACGCGAGTGCCGGGGGTCAGGCCGCCGAGCGTCGACATCGCGATCGACTCCGCCATGACATCCGCCGTGAACCAGTCGGCGCCCTGTTCGACGACCGTGAGGCAGACACCGCTGACCGAGATCGAATCGCCGTGCTTCGCATCCGAGACGGCAAGCGGCGCGCGGACAGTGACTCGTGCGGCGTCCGACGTCGGAAGCCAGGCCGTCACCTCGCCCAGTTCTTCGATGATTCCGGTGAACATCAGTTGTCCTTCCCTGGTCGTGCGGTGATGAAGAGGTCGTTGCCGAGTTGCTCGACCGAACGGATCGCCAGTCGACGGATGTCGGTCATGCTGGTCGCTCCGATATCCCCGACGGCGAGCTTGTCGCCGCCGAGCAGCGCGGGCGCGAGGTAGATCGCGTACTCATCCGCCAGCCCCGCGGCGATCAGTGCGCTCTCGAGTGTCGGACCGCCCTCGACGTACAGTCGGCGAATACCCCGTTCGAACAGTGTCGACATCGTCGCGCCCAAATCGGTCCCGTCGAGTTGAACGAAACCGCCCGGGTGGGAACGCAGTCTGGCTTCTGCCGGCAGTTCGCGTTGGCCGAGAACCACAGCCGTCGGCTGGTGAGCGAGCAGCTCACCCGCGTCGCCGCGAGCCGTCAGGGACGGATCATCGGCCAGCGCCGTGCCCGTGCCGACGAGGATGGCGTCGCTCGCCTCACGCTGTTCGTGCACGCGCTGGCGGGCGGCGGCTCCGGTGATCCACTGGCTGGTTCCGTCGGCCGCGGCTGCACGACCGTCGAGTGTGGAGGCCCACTTGAGGATGATGTACGGGCGCCGCAGCCGCGCCGCGGTGAGCCACTGGTGCTGGAACTCCTCCGCCTCGGCGCGCAGCACGCCACCGGTGACCGTGACGCCGCCGTTCGCGAGGCGCTCTGCGCCGCCGCCGGCGAGCGGACCGGGATCGCTGGTCGCGTACGCGACCCGCTCGACGTGGGCATTCAGCAGCGCGACCGAGCAGGGGCCGGTGTGCCCGGTGTGGTTGCACGGCTCCAGAGTCACAACCGCGGTAAGGCCACGCGCGTCCGGATGCCCGTCGACGACGGGCAGCTTGCTGAGAGCATCCACCTCGGCGTGGGGCGTACCCACGCCACGATGCCAGCCCTCGGCGACGATGGCGCCATTCGAATCGAGGAGGACGCATCCGACCTGCGGGTTTTCACCGAACGCGGGTCCGCGCGAGGCAAGGTCCAGCGCATGGCGCATCGCCTGCTCGAGCTGGCTGTCGCTGATCATCCGGTCCTCTGTAATTTCGAGGCTCCGGGTCAGTGCCAATCCGGCGATTGCAAGGAAAATCGCAACGCCGAATTGTGTGCTGCCTCCCATCCGGACTTTAACCGTCGGTCTCGGAATTTCACCGAGTCAACCGCGAACCCGCGCTTTCCGAGAAAAATCCCCGGTCACGCGAGCCCTTGGCTCGTGGACTATCACCACCGGTTCGGACTCTCACCGACCCCGGAGCACGTTCATAGAATACCAACCAGTGCTCCATCCGGGGAATTCCCGAACCGATCGATCAGCTGAACGGGCCCTCGATGCCGTCCGTCTGCCAGTTCTGGCCGGTCTTCGACGGCCGCGGTCCGACGAGGGATGTCGACACGTGGATCGTCACCGCCGCGTCCGGGCAACTGGTCTTCAGCTCGCCGCGGAGCTTCGGGTTCGCCGTGATCACGAGCGGCGTGCCATGCAGGAGCGGAACGATCTTGCAGAGTGTGAATACCCCGGGATCGGTGTAGCGGCCAGAGCTCCGGTAGAGGAAATATGGCGCCCCCACCGCGAGCAACAGCTTGGGGTTTCCGTGCGCCAGCCCGCCGTGCGAAAGCAAGAGCCACTGGTTGATGATCGGCTCATCCGGGTCGCCGGATTGCCAGAGGATGGTCGGGTGGGCGGCGGTCGTGAGTTTCAGGATCGTATCCACCGTCGACTCGCCATTGTGCCGAACGAAGTCGCCGGCGATCCGCGCGACCGGCTGCCGCTGCACCATCTCGGGCCAGGTGCCCGGGGGCAGGAGCGCCGCCGCGACCACAGCGAGGACCAGCATTGCGGCGAGGAGTGACGTCCGCACCCGTCCGGCGAGCGCTCCGGCGAGGAATGACAGCGCGATCGTGCCGAGAATAACCAGTAGGATCCAGGCGAACTTCTTCGGGTAGTAGGCGTCGAACAGCTCCGCCGGGCCACCGCTGGCGAGATAGACGAGGCCGCCCGACACGGCCACCCCCGCGATCAGGATGGCGATCGCCGCAGAGGTCGTCGGCAGTACGGTTCGGCCCCGGACGAGTAAGGCGGTCAGCGCGACGACGACCGCCACGATCGGCACGATCCACCACAGGTTCACGAACCCGACGAATCCGGAGCCGCTCGCACTGAGCGCACCGTCGGTCGCGAACAGGCTCGGAAAGTCGACCGTGCGCGCAAGGAAGGCGATGCCGGCGACGCAGCAGACCGCGAAGGCGATCCAGTAGCCCCTGCGGATCGCACGAAATCGCGCGAAATTGCGAATTACAAGAGCTACGCCGAGCGCGATCGTGAGCGCGGCAAGCGGAGTCCAGGCGGTGAACGACAGCACCGTGAACCCGACCAGGCAGAGGAGCGCGGCGAACGGATGAGCGCGACTGCCGAGGTAGACCAGCCAGCCCCCCAGCGCTATCGGCAACACCACGTCGACGTTGAAGTAACCCCACTGGATCGTCAGTCCGGCGACGAACCAGGTCAGTGGCAGGAGCGATCCGAGGGCTCCGACGATGACGACGAGCCGGAGGCGACTGTTCGGAACCAGCGAGGCGATGACCGCTCCCATCGCCACACACAGCACCGCCAGGAGGATGGTCCAGACGAGGGTGAACCCGGCGAGGTCCTGCGCCAGCGCCGCTGCGGCCGAACCGGATGACGGGCTGCCGGTGCCGATCCCGGTCGCGATAAGGGCAGCGGGGAGGGTGACCGGGCTCGGTGGTGCACCGAGGGCGATCCCGTTGTACCCGATGATCAGGTGCGCGAAGTAGAGGTTGTTGAGGGCGTCGCCGTTCATGATCCAGCCGAACCGCGACATCCCGGGCGCCAGCTGTGCGAGGAGTACCGTACCGATCCAGAGAACCGCGCCGAGGAGCGGAGCGCACCACAGCGCGACCGCGTAGCGACCCGGACGGCGGAGCACGCCGGGCGTGCGTGACGCGATGATTGCGCCGACGAT
Source organism: Galbitalea sp. (assembly GCA_036491035.1). Classification (GTDB taxonomy): domain Bacteria; phylum Actinomycetota; class Actinomycetes; order Actinomycetales; family Microbacteriaceae; genus Galbitalea. The sequence continues at coordinate 20,990 of DASXCU010000034.1, forward strand.
CCCGACGGCGACGCTCGCGACGATCAGGGCGACCAGGTAATTCGCGTCCAGCAGATGCGAGATCGTCAGGGTTGCGAGGAAGAGCAGCAGCGCTCCGCCCGCGGTTGTCGGCACGGCCAGCAGGTGCCCGAGTCGCGCCCGCAGGATCAGGAGCCAGGGGAACGCCGACGCGAGAAAGAGGGCGATCAGCAGCGGCGCAGCGAAGCTGATCGGCATGGTTAGAACGTACGGCATCGCCTACTTGGCGGCCCTGAGGCGCGGTGGCAATTCGGCGAGGGAAGCGATGATCTGCACATCGGCGGCGTCCGCCTCCGCTCGAGTTGCCAGGTCCGGAGCCGGGCCGCGATTAAGCCAGATGCCGGTCAGCCCGGCCTGCGTCGCGCCGATCGCATCCGTGTGCAGTCGATCGCCGACGTACGCCGCCTCGGACGGATCGACCCCGAACACCGAGCAGGCGTGCTGGAAGATGCTGGGATGCGGTTTGACCGCTCCGAAGTCGCCGGAAGTGACGACGTGCTCGAAGAACCCGGTGATGCCGAGCGCGTCCAGCTTGGGCTGTTGGAAGTGCGTGACTCCGTTGGTGATGATGCCGAGGCGGTAGCCGCCGAGCGCTCCCAGCGCTGTAAGCGCGTCGTCGTGCAGGGTCCACGCCGCACGGTACTCGTGAAGGTACGTCTCGAACCATTCCTCGGCCGACGCATCCGTCTCGAATATCACGCCGTACGGTGCAACGAAGTCGGTCGCGCGGGCTCGCCGTTGCCCCAGGTAGTCGAGCTCGCCGTGCAGGTAGCGGGTGTAGTGCTTCTCCTCCAGTTCGCTCCAGCGTCGTGCCTCGGCCGCGGTGTCAACGCTCGCCTCGAGCAACCCGATCGCACGCAGGTGGGCGATGACACCGTCCTCGACCGCTCGACGATGGGCAAAGAGGGTGTCATCGAGGTCGAACAGTACGACCGAGATCGGTGTCATTCGGTGGGCCAGCCGGCCTTCGGCTCGCGGCTGTCCGTCGTCGCCAGCGACCCTCGCCAGGCTGTTGTCTCCTCGCCGCCGCGAGTCGCATACAGCGCCGGCCCGAGCCCGTGGAAGGTGAATCCCGCTTTACGGGCGACGCTGGCCGATGAGATATTGCCCGGTACGCACTCCCAGAGGATGTCGGCCGAGTCGCGAGCGAAGACCCAGTCGACGACTGCCGAGACCGCCTCCGGCATGTAGCCTCGACCGCGGTGGGGCGCACCCAGCCAATAGCCGATGTCACGCACCTTCGTACGGAAACCGATCAGGCCGATCAGCTCGCCTTCGAGCCGCAGGGCCCAGCTGTACTCGCTGTCATCCTCCCAGTGAATCGGGATCACCGTGCCGAGGTACTGTTCGGCATCCGACCGCTGGTACGGCCACGGCGTCACCATGTACTTCTCGAATAGCGGATCCTGACAATAACCGGTCACGAGGTCGACGTCGTCCATCGTCGGCTGGTCGAGAACCAGCCGCGCCGTTCGCAGCTCGACGGGTTTCATGGGCGGCGCAGCAGGCCGACGCGGTCGTACGCCTGCTCCAGCTTCGGCTGCGCGATCGCGATCGCGCGCTCGGCGTTGCGCCCGAGGATGCGGTCCAACTCGGCCGGGTCATCCAGTAATTCGAGAGTTCGATCCCGGATCGGCCCGAACGTCGCGACGACGGCGTCCGCCACCGTCGATTTCAGGTCGCCGTACCCTTTGCCGACGAAGGACTCCTCGAGTGCGGGCACACCTTCGCCGGTGAACGCGGACAGGATCGTCAAAAGGTTCGAGACGCCGGGCTTGGCTCCACGGTCGAACCGGATCTCGCGGTCGTCATCCGTCACCGCCGAGCGGATTTTCTTCGCGGTCTTCGCCGGGTCGTCCAGCATCCACACCACGCCGGAGTCCGACGCCGCCGACTTGCTCATCTTCGCGGTCGGGTTCTGCAGGTCGTAGATGCGCGCTGTCGCCTTCGGGATCACCGGGAGCGGGATAACGAACGTATCGCCGAAGCGTGCGTTGAATCGGTTGGCCAGGTCGCGGGTGAGCTCGACGTGCTGTTTCTGATCGTCGCCGACGGGAACGACCTCAGCGTCGTAGAGCAGGATGTCGGCGGCCATGAGCGTCGGATATGCGAACAGGCCAACCGAAGCGGCGTCCGCACCCTGCTTCGCAGCCTTGTCCTTGAACTGTGTCATTCGGCTGGCCTCGCCGAAGCCCGTGATCGTGTTGAGAATCCAGGCCAGCTCGGCGTGGGCGGGGACATGGGACTGCACGAACAGGATGGACTCGGTCGGATCGATGCCCGCGGCGATGTACTGCGCGGCCGTCCGACGGGTTTGCGCGCGAAGCAGCGCGGGATCTTGCGGAACGGTGAGAGCGTGCAGATCGACAACGCAGAAGATCGCATCGTTGGTCTTTTGCATCGCCTTCCACTGAAGCAGCGCCCCGATGTAGTTGCCGATCTGGAGGGAGTCGGCTGACGGTTGTATGCCGGAGAAAAGGCGGGGCTTCGTGCTCATGGCCCAATTCTTTCAGTAATACCTAATTCAGGAATTAATGTGACATGAGTGGACGAAGTTACGTCGCGGGACCTCGACCGTCACTCTGACCGCATTCGCCACAGACGTTCCTGAAAAAGGTGATCAGAGGGCGTAGTCGACGACGACCGGGGTGTGGTCGCTGAAGCGCTCCTCGTAGGTTGCCGCCTTGTCGACGGCGTAGTTCTTCACCGTCGCGGCGAGAGCGGGGGAGGCGAGCTGGTAGTCGATGCGCCAGCCCGTGTCATTGGGGAACGCCTGGCCGCGCCAGCTCCACCAGGTGTACGGGCCGTCGACCTCGCCCGCCCACTTGCGGCCGACATCCACCCAGCCGAGACCAGCACCCGCGTTGTAGTTCGGGTCGTCCTCTGCGCCGACGAACCGGTCCCAGTAGGCGCGCTCCTCCGGCAGAAACCCGGCAGACTTCTGGTTGCCCTTCCAGTTGCGGATGTCGAGCGTCCGATGGCCGACATTCAGGTCGCCGAGAATCACCGCGAACTTGCCGTCTGCAGCGAGCTCGGGCATCCGTGCCTCCATCGCGTCGAGGAACTTGTACTTCTCGACCTGCTTCGCCGTGCCGACCTCGCCGGAGTGCACGTAGGTCGAGACAACGGTGACGATGCTGTCGCCCACCTCGTAGTCGGCCTCCAGCCAGCGCCCGGCGCTGTCGAACTCGTCGGCCCCGAGCGTTACCCGGTGGATGGATGCCTTGCGGTGCTTGGAGGACGCGGCCCGCGACGCCAGAGCGACGCCCGCACGGCCCTTTGCCGTCGCCGCGTCGTGCAGGATGTCCCAGTCCGGGCCGAGGAGTTGCTCCAGGTCTTCCGTGGACGCGCGAACCTCCTGGATCGCCAGGATGTCGACGCCCCGGCCATCCAGCCACGTGCCCATTCCGCGCCGGAATGCGGCCCGGACCCCGTTCGTGTTGATGGTCGCGATACGGAGCGGTTCAGCCATTACCCAAGACTATCGACCGGCCCCGACACGCTTCTGGCGCCGGTTCGCCAGCCAACGCTCGAGCCCGCGAGGTCCGGTCGCCTCAGCCGCTTCGGCATCCCTGCGCTCCTGTGCGAGTCGAAGGGCCTCCGCTCTCGCGTCGATCGGAAGCTTTCGGTCGGACATCGCCACGGCGATCCACGATGCCGAGATCAGGATCACCTGGCAGACGAAGTTGAAGAAAATCAGCAACCCGAGGATGACCGCGAACGACGCGAGGAGCGGGTTGTTCTTAGAGACCCCGAGCAGGCTCCCACCCAGCGTTTTCAAGGCACCCAAGGCGATCGCGCCGACGACCACTCCACCAACGAGCCGGTGCCACGGGATGGAGACTCCGGACAGTACCCGGAACAGGGCGCCGAGGATGACCGCATCCAGAACGAACGACAGGGCGATGGTCACGGCCTTGCCGGCGATGTTGCCGAACACCGAGTGCGGGCTGACGCCGATCAGGTCGAGCCCGAATCCGGTCGCCGCCGACCCTGCCACCGACAGCGCGGCCGAGACGATGAGGGCGATCCCGAATCCGAGGGCGACCGCGAGGTCGCGGAGTTTGAGCAGGAAGAAATTGGTCTTCGACTGCGGTAGTCCCCAGATGATGCGGATGGCGGTGCGAGCCGATGCCAGCCAGCCGAGCGCTGTCACCAGCACGCCAACGAGCGCGATAATGCCGGACAGCGTGAACGTTCCGGCGCTCAACAGCATCTTCGGATCGATTGCGCCCGATCCGGTTGAGGACTTGATCAGCCCGGGAACAGTGTTTGCGAGGAAATCGATGAGCGGCTTTTGCAGGCTCGCATTCCCGGCCACGATCAGCCCGACAACGGAGAAACCGACCCACACCGCCGCGAAGACGGCGAAGATCGCCTGGTACGCGAGACCGCTCGCGAGAAGCGGTCCCTGCGCGCTCGAGTAGTAGGTGACGACCCGCACGACGAAGAGCTTCCTGACCCGGGCGATCAGCGGCGCGAACCGGCTCGGCTTCTTCGGCTTTTCGGGTTTGTCCGACTTCTCGTTGGCCACGCTCACACCCTATCCAGCGCTCGGGATGGAGCGCCCGGGGTTGCGTTCGGCCCCGAAATCCTGCACACCATCGCGAAAACGCGAGGAGAACTCGTTACGCAACCGTGATATTCCGTTCCCGGTTCGCGCGTCATAACCCTCGTGGACGGGGGTCTCCCTATTAAGGAATACCAATAGGTATTTCCCCATCTCAAGAGGGACAATTGAAAGGTCCTAAGGCGGATCAGGGGGATGAGCGAAACTGACACGGGGTTAACCACCTCAGACGAAGAACTAATAGCGAACGCGCGGTCGGGGGACCAGGGCGCGTTTGCCGAGTTGTGGCGCCGTCATTATCGCTCGGGGGCACGCGTTGCCCGTCAGTTCACCTCGTCGATCGATGCGGACGATCTCGTGTCCGAGGCGTACACACGCATCTACCAGCGAGTACTGGCGGGCGGCGGCCCTTCCGGTGCTTTCCGACCGTACCTGTACACGACCATCCGAAATCTCGCATCGACCTGGGGCGCGAAGTCGCGGGATGTCCAGGTGGATGACATCGCGGACTACGAAGACCCGTCGACGATCGACGATCCGGTAGCCGTCGCCCTCGACCGCACGCTCACGGCTCGGGCGTTCCGATCACTCCCGGAGCGCTGGCAATCAGTGCTCTGGTACACCGAGGTCGAGGGGATGGACCCCCACGAGGTCGCCCCGATCCTCGGGATGAGCGCAAACGGCGTCGCGGCGCTCAGCTATCGCGCACGAGAAGGACTCCGCAAGGCGTGGCTGCAGGCGCACGTCTCCGAATCCGGAACGTCGGAGGCCTGCAAGTGGACGATCGCCCGCCTCGGCGACAACGCCCGCCACAGCCTCACGACTCGCGAGCAGGAGAAGCTCACCGACCACCTGAAGACCTGCGCGAAGTGCGCGATCGTCAGCGAAGAGGTGGACGAGGTCGGCTCGCACCTGGCCATGGTGCTCATCCCGATCATGCTCGGAGCGGGCGTCGGCGGGATGCTGCTCGCTAGCCTCACACACGGCGCAGCGGCAACCTCCTCGGCGGCAGCGACGGCCGCACTGCCGGCCGTCCCCACATCCTTCGCCGTTGCGGCTGCACCAGCCACGGCGTTCGCGCCCGCGGTCACCACGAGCCTCGCCCTCGGCGCATCCACCGGTGTCAGCGCCCTCGTCGGAACGGTGGCCGTTGTCGCCGCGATCGGTGGAAGCGTCGCGCTCGGCCTCGGCGGAGCAGGAACGTCTCACACGCCCAGCGCCGAAAGCTATTCCACGCCGTCCGCGGCCACCTCGACCGACCCCGGGGCAGCGCTCCGCATCAACAACGGGTCCACAACCGGGCTGGTCGGTGACTTGCTCACGGGCGGCAGCGCCGCGGGAGGCACGGGGCTGTCCGGTCTCACGGGTGGACTCGCGGGAACCGTGAACGGCCTCTCGGGAACGGTGAATGGACTAACGACGGGAGTCGGTAACACAGTAAACGGGGTGGCCGACGGTCTCGGCGTCAACTCCGTTGCCCCTCTCGATGGCGTGCTGACTCCCGGTGCGTCGCCGACCGGCCAGGCCGCGCCGGGCGGCGCCCCGGTGACCACCACCGTGAACCTCGGCGGTACGGGTACGCCGGGCGCGACAGTCGCTGTGCAGGCGGCCGGCACGGTTTATGCGACCACAAAGGTTGGATCGGATGGCAAATGGTCGGTACAGATCGACGCGTTGCCCACCGCGACCGGCGTCCTCAGCGTCGTGCAGAAGGCATCCCTCAACCTGCTGGGCCTGTCCATTCCGCTTAATCTCCCGCTCACCCTCAACACGGGTCCGCTCGGCATCACGGTCCACCTGCTTAATTAGTTTTCGACTAATTTCGCGAGCCGCGTCATAGCAGGCGGGCGTTGCCGTCTCTTCAATAGGAGCCGTTCCCAGAACCGCTCCTCGTTCCGAGGCGCCTCGGAACGAGCGTCGACCCCGCCGCGGGCGCCCAGGCCCGCGGCGGGGCTTTCTTTTTCGCGTGCGGTGAGTTCGCCGAACGCGAGGGAAAGTCAACGAGACTCCGCTGAGGCGATATGGTTTTTGTAACCACCGCCATTGAAGGAGTTCGCGTGAATGTGAAAAAGAAAGTCGCCGTTGCTGCAATCACGATGGGAATCGTCGCCGGATCCGTATTGGTGACCGCGGCGCCCGCAATGGCAGCATCGAAGGTTTACACCAAGGACTTCGTTGGCGGATTCCCCGACGGCTTCTTCGGCTGCACCAACTACCTCTTCAGCCCGCCCAAGGGGGTTCACCCCGACCTGTGGAAGGGATGCCAGGCCATCGGAAACGGCACCTGGCGCCTCTGGTACACGCGCTGACCCACGGCCCAACGAGCGCCGCGAGGCGAATCGCACAACCTACAGGGTGATGTCGACCCTCTCGGGGTTGCCCTTGATGATCGCGGCCTTCACCTCGGAGATCGCCTTCGTGACCTCGATGCCGCGAGGGCAGGCATCCGTGCAGTTGAAGGTCGTGCGGCAGCGCCACACGCCCTCCTTGTCGTTCAGGATGTCGAGGCGAACCTGAGCGCCCTCATCACGTGAGTCGAAGATGAAGCGGTGGGCGTTCACGATGGCGGCCGGACCGAAGTACTGGCCGTCCGTCCAGAAGACCGGGCAGCTGGAGGTGCACGCGGCGCAGAGAATGCACTTGGTGGTGTCATCGAACCGCTCGCGCTGAACCGGTGACTGCAGTCGCTCCTTCTCCGGCTTCGACGAGGCCATCAGGAACGGCTGCACCGCCTTGAACGACTCGAAGAACGGGTCCATGTCGACGATGAGGTCCTTCTCGAGCGGCAGGCCCTTGATCGCTTCGACGTAGATCGGCTTCGAGATGTCGAGGTCCTTCAGCAGTGTCTTGCAGGCGAGTCGGTTCCGGCCGTTGATGCGCATCGCATCCGATCCGCAGACGCCGTGGGCGCAGCTGCGACGGAAAGACAGCGACCCGTCGATCTCCCACTTGATCTTGTGGAGCGCATCGAGCACGCGGTCCGTGCCGTGCATTTCGAGGTCGAAGTCCTGCCAGTACGGTTCGGCGTCGACATCCGGGTCGTACCGGCGCACGATCAGCGTGACGCCGAAGCTGGGGACCTCCGCGATGGGAGCGGATGCGGCACCCTCGGCCGTTGCTGTGCTCATTGATCAGTACTTTCTTTCCATCGGTGGGTAGTTCGTAATCACGACGGGCTTCCAGTCCAGGGTGATGTGGTCTCCGGCCTCGGCGGACTCGGGGTCGCCGGTGCGGTACGCCATGGTGTGCACGAGGAAGTTCTCGTCGTCACGCGTCGGGTAATCCTCACGCATGTGGCCGCCGCGCGACTCGTGTCGCGAGCGAGCGGAGTAGACGAGGACCTCGGCGAGGTCGAGAAGGAACCCCAGCTCAACAGCCTCGAGCAGGTCGGTGTTGTACCGCTTGCCCTTGTCCTGGATGCGGATGTTCTTGTATCGCGCACGCAGCGACTCGATGAGGTCGGTGACCTCCTTGAGGCTCTCTTCCGTGCGGAAGATCTGTGCGTTGCGGTCCATCGAGTCCTGCAGCTCCTTGCGGATTGCTGCAATTCGCTCAGATCCGTCACCCGCTCGCACACTGTCGAGCAGGTCGCGGATGCCCTTTGCGGGATCGGCCGGAAGCGGAACCCACGGCGCGGTCCTGACGTATTCCACGGCGTTGTTTCCCGCGCGCTTACCGAACACGTTGATGTCGAGCAGGGAGTTGGTACCCAGCCGGTTGGACCCGTGCACCGAGACACACGCGCACTCGCCGGCGGCGTAGAGCCCGGGCACCACGTCTGAGTTGTTTTGAAGCACCTCGGCGTTGTTGTTCGTCGGGATGCCGCCCATCGCGTAGTGCGCGGTCGGCAGCACCGGTACCGGCTCCGTGTACGGCTCGACGCCGAGGTAGGTGCGGGCGAACTCGGTGATGTCTGGAAGCTTCTCGTCGATGACAGCGGGCTCGAGGTGGGTGATGTCGAGGTAGAGATAGTCCTTGTTGGGCCCGGCGCCGCGACCCTCGCGGATCTCGAGCGCCATCGACCGAGCCACGATGTCTCTGGGGGCGAGGTCTTTCAGCGTCGGGGTGTAGCGCTCCATGAACCGCTCGCCGGTGGCGTTACGAAGAATCGCACCCTCACCTCGGGCCGCCTCGGACAGCAGGATGCCCAGCCCGGCGAGCCCGGTCGGGTGGAACTGGAAGAACTCCATGTCCTCGAGCGGCAGGCCCTTGCGCCAGATGATTCCGACGCCGTCGCCCGTGAGTGTGTGGGCATTGGAGGTGGTTTTGAAGATCTTGCCGAAGCCCCCGGTTGCGAAGATCACAGCCTTGCCCTGGAACACGTGCAGGTCGCCGGTCGCGAGTTCGTAGGCGACGACGCCCGACGGAACTCGCTTGCCGTTGACGGTCGACATGACCATGTCGAGCACGTAGTACTCGTTGAAGAAGTTGATGCCGAGCTTCACGCAGTTCTGGAACAGCGTCTGTAGGATCATGTGGCCCGTACGGTCCGCCGCGTAGCAGGCCCGACGAACCGGCGCAGCGCCGTGCTCACGTGTATGACCGCCGAAGCGACGCTGGTCGATTTTGCCCTCGGGCGTGCGGTTGAACGGCAGGCCCATGTTCTCGAGGTCGAGGACGGCGTCGATCGCCTCCTTGGCGAGGATTTCTGCCGCATCCTGGTCGACCAGGTAGTCGCCACCCTTGACGGTGTCGTAGGTGTGCCACTCCCAGTTGTCTTCCTCGACGTTGGCCAGAGCCGCGGCCATGCCACCCTGTGCCGCGCCGGTGTGCGAGCGCGTCGGGTAGAGCTTCGAGATGACGGCGGTGTTGGCGTGGGGTCCGGCTTCGATGGCCGCGCGCATCCCGGCGCCACCCGCACCCACGATCACAATG
>DASXCU010000035.1:0-23968 GCA_036491035.1 Galbitalea sp.
CGTGAAGAACGGCGGCGACAACGGTCACCGCAAGCCCCGCAAGATGGAGCGGGTCGGTCCAGAGATTTGCGAGCAGCATCCAGAGCAACTGGAGCGCCGCGAGAAACGCCCAGCCGACGATCGCGTCAAGAGTCCAGAAGCGCACCGCACGGGTGCTTGGTCGACCAGCGGGATCGTGAATCATGGCGGCAATACCCGCGTTGGCTGTCATCGCTCTCCCCGTTCTCCGAAAGCTGCCGTTTTGTCCATTCTCCGCTCGCGCGCTGTCACGGCACTGTCATCCTCTGTCAGCGTCGGACCATGAGGAAATGCCCGCGGTCGGCTCTGTGTTGTATTCTTTAGGGCTGCGTGCAAGTCGCGCAGTCGATTGACAACTTAACAGCGTGCGATAGTGACCTGCAGCATGGGGATGATCGGTTTCGACATTGCCTGAAAAACTGCGAGAAGCGGGTCGAGGATGCAGGGTTATCTCGTTAACGCAGCCTGCAAACAATAAGTGCGAATAAATCACGCGCTGCCTACGCTCTCGCTGCTTAAGCAAGAGCACTAAATAGGCTGTCGATCCGGGAATGCTCTCTACCCGGGTTTCGGCATCATCTAAGAGAGATTGCTCCGTAGTTACGCCTTAGGGCTACGGGGGACTTCAACTATGGCTGGGCTTGTTCACCTAGATGCTTGTGGCAAAGGTGAGAGCCGAGTAGAACGCCTTCACAAGCTACGCCCGTAGAAGGCGCAGGATTACAGCAGTGGACGGGGGTTCAATTCCCCCCATCTCCACCATTGGTTGCTATCGCACGTTGTTGGTTTCGCGGAGGTCAGAATGGGCGCTGCCATTGCGTTCATCGTGTTCGGACTCTTCGTCCTGTCGATCTTCTTCTGGCCGGCGCTGTTGCGGTGGGACACGGCGCGTCGACGTCGGAGGGACCCTCGCTATATTCCGCCGAGCGGACTGGGCGTGTTCGACGAGATCTATCACCCGAGCGCGTTCGAGTCGAGCCAGGTCCAGGAGCTCGACCGGCAGATCCCGGCTCCGGCACCGCTCCCCGGCGATCCACACCGGACGGGTCACGCGCGCCGCCGCGGCTAGTCGGTCGAGGCGCCCCGCGACCCGACGAGTTCCTCGAGGGTTGCACGGAGCGCGGCGTAGCGCTTCGCGCCAACCCGCTCGGCATACTCGCGTTCGATCGCCGGGATTATCTCGAATGCCGTCTCGAGGGCCTTCTGGCCCTTTGCAGTGAAACGGATGAGTCGAGCGCGCCGATCGTCGGGATCGGTGGTCCGTTCCAGGTAGCCGCCGGATTCGAGATCGTCGATGAGCTCACCCATGGCCTGCTTGGTCATGCCGAGCTCGGCTGCCAGCGTCGTGACCCGGCTTCCGTCAGGGCCGAGGGCGTTGAGAAGCACGGAGTGCCGCATCCGCAGTCCGGTGAAGCTCGCCGCCGCGAGACGGTCGAAGCACTCGGCTTCGAAGGCGCGCTGCAGCTGCAGCGCAAGCATGCCGATGGGCAGCTCCTCGGATTCGGTCATCATCGAAGGGTAGCCGACCAATAAAAAGAAAGGTACCCTGTCTAACAGGTAGCCTTACTAATTTCGCACCCTGGAGGATGCATGCTCGAGATCGGTTCAACCCCGGACATCCGCTTTGAAGACACCGACGGGAACAGGGTCTCCCTCACGGACTTCGCGGGCAAACAGAACGTGCTTATCTACTTCATGCGGGCGCTGTCCTGCGCTCAGTGCAACGCGCACGTGCAGAGCTTCGCGAAGAACCAGTCCGAATTCGATAACGCCCGGGTCGAGATCATCGTCGCCGTACCCGAAGATCTGAAGGATGCCGCGGCCTGGAAGGCCCGCAAGAACATCCCGTACACGGTCGTCGCCGGCGCCGAGGGCACGCCGCACGAGTCGGTCGGCCTGCTGCGCAAGGTGTTCGGCACGCTCCAGCAGTCGGGGAGTGTGCTGCTCGATAGTAAGGGTGTTGTTCGATACACGGAGGTATCGACCGTTCCGACGACGAGCTATAACCGCAGGGAACTGGGCGCAGCGCTCGCCGCGCTCGCGCCGATCGGATAGCGAGCCGAATTCCACACCGCACCATCGAATGCCGGGAGCCGCAACGCTCCCGGCATTTTTGCGTCCGATCGTCGGCGCGGCTAATTTGTTTTCCTTGACCACATATCCACGGCGGCTTAGTATTCGAAGAGTCCAATCACTTTCGACAATAATGTCGAAACTTTCGAAAGGTGTTCGATGATGAACAAACGCAGCATCCTCAGAGTCGCAGCGGTCGGTGCCGCAGCAGCTCTTGCGTTCGGTGCCCTCACCGCGTGTAGCACGGGCGGCGGATCCACGGCCGACAAGAAGGTCACCCTGACCTTCTGGCAGAACTCGACTACCGGCCCCGGTGTCGCATTCTGGAAGAAGACCGTTTCCGACTTCGAGAAGGCCCACAAGAACGTCACCATCAAGATGCAGTCGATCCAGAACGAAGACCTGGATGGCAAGCTTCAGACGGCGCTGAACTCCGGCAGCGCCCCCGACATCTTCCTGCAGCGTGGTGGCGGCAAGATGGCGGCCATGGTCAAGGCCGGGCAGCTCATGGACCTCACCCCTCTCATCACCGCTGCGACAAAGACCGAGATCGGTGCCGGGGTCGCGGCGGACGCGATCTCCGGGAAGACCTACGGAATGCCGGTCGATGTGACGCCCGAGGGCTTCTACTACAGCAAGGACCTGTTCAAGGCTGCGGGAATCACCAGCACCCCCACGACGATGGACCAGCTGAACAGCGACGTCACCAAGCTCAAAGCGAGCGGCGTGGCGGCAATTGCGGTCGGAGCGAAGGACGCGTGGCCCGCCGCGCACTACTACTACAACTTCGTGCTTCGCGAGTGCAGCCAGAGCGTGATGAACACGGCAGCCAAGTCGCTGACGTTCACCGACTCGTGCTGGGTCAAGGCGGGAAAGGACGTGGATGCGTTCAACAAGACCAACCCGTTCAACACCGGCTTCCTGACCACCTCCGCACAGCAGGGCGCTGGTAGCTCGGCCGGTCTCGTGGCCAACCACAAGGCGGCCATGGAACTCATGGGTGCGTGGGATCCCGGAGTCATCGCGTCTCTCACGCCCGACCAGAAGCCGCTTCCCGACCTCGGATGGTTCCCCTTCCCGTCGGTCTCCGGCGGCAAGGGTGCTGCCGGGGCAATGATGGGTGGTGTTGACGGCTACTCGTGCTCGGCCCAGGCGCCGAAGCAGGCGTGTGCCGACTTCATCAACTACATCGTCACCACTCCCGTCCAGGAGGCCTACTACAAGGCGTTCGATGCCCCGCCGGTGAACCTCAGCGCGCAGGGAATCGTCACCGAGCCCATCCTCAAGCCCGTCCTCGCCGCCTACAAGAAGGCGCCGTACGTGTCGCAGTACCTCGACACTAACTACGGGCAGAACGTGGGTAACGCTCTCAACTCGGGCGTGGTGAACCTGCTCGCCGGGACGGGAACGACCGCCGACATCCTCACCGGTGTCAAAGCGGCAGTGGCAAAGGGTTAATCAGCGCAATGAGTAGCTCCCTGGGCGAAAAGACGCTGCAAGAGCAGCGCTCGCCCGAGGGCCTCTCGGTGGCTGGGGGCGGCACACGTCGTGTGTCGCCCCCGGCTGGCGCGCGGCCCGTGCAGCGTTCGAAGAAGTGGCGTCAGCGGTTCGAGATCACGGTTCTAACGGGCCCGGCGATCATCGTCTTCCTGGCGTTCGTTATTTTCCCAGTCGGTCTTGCCGCGTACTACGGCTTCTACCGCTGGCAGGGGTACGGGGCGCCGACCGATTTCGTCGGCCTTAACAATTATTTTCTGATCCTGACGGATGGCGCGTTCCACGACGTGCTCGCCCACAACGCGATCATTCTCGTGCTCTCACTGGTCTTCCAGGGCCCGCTTGCCATCGTGCTGGCGCTCCTGCTGAACCAAAAGATCCGGGGACGCACGATCATCCGGGTCCTCATTTTCGTCCCCTACGTGATCTCCGAGGTGATCGTCGCGACTGGCTGGAGCCTGATGCTCCAGACGAGCGGTGCTGTGAACGGCCTGCTCCAGGACCTCGGGCTGGGTGCCTTCAAGGCGAATTGGCTCTCTGACCCCCACATCGCCATCTGGTCCCTCATGGTGATCATCTCGTGGAAGTACATCGGCTTCGCGGTCATCCTGTTCCTCGCGGGGCTCCAGGGCATACCCGAGGAGCTGTCCGAGGCGGCCGCCATCGACGGAGCGAGCTACTGGCAGATCCAGCGGACCATCACGCTTCCGCTCATGGGGCCGACGATTCGAATCTGGGCATTCCTCTCGATCATCGGATCCCTGCAGCTGTTTGATCTCGTCTACATCATCTGGGGCCAGTACGTCGCGTCGACCGCGGGCACGTCCACGATGGCGACATACATGGTCGGGCAGGGGCGCAACGCCGGCAACTACGGTTACGGCAACGCGGTCGCCGTCGTGATCTTCGTCATCTCCCTCACGATCGCGCTGCTCTACCAGCGATTCGTGCTGCGTCGCGATACGGCGGCACCACTGAAGGAAGTGCGGAAGTAATGTCTGTCTCAGCAGTCCGATTGCCAGCCAACGATGGGCTGCGGCGACGCCGCACGATCAACTGGGGTCATCCGGTCACGTATTTCATCGCGCTGGTATTCATCGCGGTCAGCCTCGCCCCAGTGCTCTACATCGTGCTTGGTGGTTTTCGCACCAACTCGCAGATCACGGTCGACCCCGCCGGATTGCCGGCCCCGTGGCAGGTCGGCAACTACGTCGACGTACTCGAGAGTCCGACCTTCTGGCAGGAGGTAGGCAACTCCGCGATCGCGGGCGTTTCGACCACAATCGGCGTGGTGGTACTCGGTCTCATGGTGAGTTACGTGCTGGCTCGCTACACCTTCCGAGGGCGCGGAGCGATGTATTCCCTGTTCGCCGCGGGATTGATGTTCCCCATCACCGTGGCCATCACGCCGCTCTACATCCTCGTCAAGGACCTCGGCCTGGTGAACTCTCTTGCGGGCGTCATCCTCCCGCAGATCGCGTTCGCGCTTCCCACGACCGTGATCATCCTGGTGCCCTTCCTCAAGGCAATTCCCGACGAGATCGAGGAGGCTGCCGCGATCGACGGCACGAGCAGGATCGGCTTCTTCTTCCGGATGGTGGTGCCGCTCGCGGTGCCGGGTGTGGTGACCGTCGGAATCCTCGCCTTCATCGGCAGTTGGAACAGCTACATCCTGCCCCTCTTCATTCTGAGCGACCAGGGGAACTACACACTCCCACTCGGTGTACAGGCGTTCTCGTCGCAATACTCGGTCGATACGGCCCGGGTGCTGGCGTTCACTTCGCTTTCGATGCTGCCGGCGCTCGCCTTCTTCACCGTCTTCCAGCGTCGCATCGTGGGTGGCCTCACCGGAGCGGTCAAGGGTTAGCGCGCTTTCGGCGCAATCAGGTTCTAACGAGGAAGAGTTCCATGTCACAGATCGCGGCGATGCCCGGCGTCTCAGAGCGTGTGAAGAGTCTTCACTCGCGCATGACCCTCGAGGAGAAACTCGCCCAGATCGTGGGGTACTGGCTGGATCAGGATGGCGTCGTCGCGCCCATGCAGAGCGAGATGGCGGCGGGCCAGAAGCCGGCGTCCGAACTGGCGGACGTGACTCGCCACGGCCTCGGCCACTTCAGCCGGGTCTACGGCACCCGCCCAGTCGAACCGGTCGAACGGGCGCAGTGGTTATGGACCGAGCAGCGTCGACTTAAACGAGAGACGCGCCTCGGCATCCCCGCGCTCGTCCACGAGGAGTGCCTCACGGGGCTCGCAGCCTGGAAAGCTGCGACGTTCCCGACTCCGCTGGCCTGGGGGGCGTCCTTCGACCCCGACCTGGTGGAGGAGATGGCGGGCCTGATCGGAGCGTCGATGCGAGAGCTCGGGGTGCACCAGGGTCTTGCTCCGGTACTGGATGTGGTGAGCGACCCCCGCTGGGGGCGGGTGGAGGAGTGCATCAGCGAAGACCCGTACCTGGTCGGGACCATCGGAACGGCGTACGTTCGTGGCCTTCAGGGGGCTGGCATACACGCGACGCTCAAGCACTTCATCGGGTACTCCGCGTCCCGCGCGGGGCGAAACCACGCGCCCGTGCACGCGGGCCCCCGCGAGATCGCGGATGTTTATCAGCCGCCGTTCGAGATGGCGATCCTCGACGGCAATGCACGCTCGGTGATGAACTCGTACACCGACGTGGACGGGGAGCCGGTCGCGTCGAGCTCGGCTTTGCTCACTGGCGTTCTTCGCGAGAAACTCGGTTTCGACGGGGTCGTGGTTGCCGACTACTTCGCGGTCGCATTTCTCGAGGTCATGCACGCGGTCGCCGCCGACCGCGGTGCCGCAGCGGCGCTCGCGCTGGAGGCGGGAATCGACATCGAGCTGCCCACGGGCGACGCGTACCTGTCACCGCTCGCGGACCGGATCCGCTCGGGAGAGTTCGATGAGGCCTTTGTGGACCGAGCGGTTCTTCGCGCGCTCGCGCAGAAAGAAGAACTGGGTCTCCTCGAGGAGGGCGTCTACGAAGACGAGCCTCCCACCCAGATCGACCTGGATTCGCCCGCGCACCAGGCCGTCGCTCGCCGACTTGCGCAGGAGTCGATCGTGCTGTTGTCGAACGACGGCGTCCTGCCCGTTCGCCCGAGCGGCACGGGAGCCTTGAGGATTGCAGTGCTCGGCCCGAATGCGCACCGCGCGGAGGCCCTCCAGGGCTGCTACTCGTTCGCGAACCACGTGCTCGCCCATCATCCAGAGGTGCCGAACGGTGCGGACATCCCGACCGTTCTGGACGCCTTCCGGAGCGCGTCAGCCGATCGCGGCGACAGCGACGTGGTGTTCGCCGAGGGTTGCGAGATCGAGGGGACCGACGTTTCCGGTTTCGCGGCCGCCGTCGACCTGGCTTCGACGTCGGATGTCGCCATCGTCGTGGTCGGCGACCAGGCCGGGCTGTTCGGGCGTGGCACTGTGGGGGAAGGAAACGACACGGAGTCGCTGACCCTTCCGGGAGTCCAGCGCGAGTTCGTCGAGGCCGTGGTCGGCACGGGGACACCTGTCATCATGGTCCTGGTGACGGGTCGACCGTACGTACTCGATTGGGCGCTGGACGGTCCCGGCCCGAGGCCTTCCGCGGTTGTGCAGGCGTTCTTCCCGGGTGAGGGAGGCGGCCTGGCGCTGGCGGACGTTCTCCTCGGGGACGTCAATCCTTCTGGCCGACTGCCGGTGTCGCTGCCGCGGGCGGCCGGCGCACAGCCATACTCGTATCTGCATCCCATTCTCGGCGGCCCGTCGGATGTGAGCGCCGCGGATTCGACACCGGTGCGACCGTTCGGATTCGGGCTGTCATACACGTCGTTCCAGTACTCGGACTTCGAGGTGGACTCGACAGCCCAGACCGGAGGTGTCCTCTCCGCCCGCGTCACGGTCACCAACATCGGGCCGCGCCACGGAGCCGAGGTGATCCAGGTGTACGGGCACGACGTGCTCGCGACCATCGCCCGTCCCGTCGCCCAGCTCCTGGGATATGCCCGAGTCGAGCTCAGTGCCGGCGACAGCACGCGAATCGAATTCGCGATCCCGGCGGCTCGCTTTGCCTTTACGAATCGAGACCTGCGCAAGGTGGTCGAGCCCGGCGACGTCGAGGTCTGGATTGCCTCGCACGCAGCTGCGGGCGCTCCCCGGCAGCGCGGGGCCGGTGGTACAGGCGGCGCGATCGTCAGCGACAGGGCGGCCACGGGGCGGGAGCTTCCCGGAGTGGCGACACCGCGCGCCACCGTGCGGCTGGTCGGCGAGCAATACGAGATCGGCACCCGGGACGCCCGCCAGGTGACCTGGCAGGTCGTGGCGGCGTCGCCCGACCTCGAGCCGGACTTCGCGCCGAACGCCGTTCGCGGCTAGTCTCGCGCCCAAGGAGGCCTGTTCCGTGACTGATTCGACGAACGACGATTCGATTTCGACCGTGCCCACTCGATCTGCCCTGATGGTCCGCGGGGGATGGGAGGGCCACGAACCGGAGCAGACCACGGACTTCTTCCGACCGTTTCTGGAGCGCAACGGGTTTTCGGTCCGCGTGGAGTCCGGACCCGGTATCTACCGCGACCGCGAATACCTGCGCGGAGTGGATCTCATCGTGCAGATCAACACGATGGCGACGATCGCGAACGACGAGTTCGCGGGTCTCGAACAGGCGGTGCTCGAGGGCGCCGGTTTCGCGGGATGGCACGGCGGGATCGCCGATGCGTACCGAAACAACGCCGACTACTTTCACATGGTTGGTGGCCAATTTGCGCATCACGCGGGCAAGGATCCCCGCGAACGCACGGGTGAACAATCCGACAACTACATTCCGTATACGGTGCACATCACCGAACTCGGGAGGACCCATCCAATTACGGCGGGCATCGACGACTTCGACCTCGTGACCGAGCAGTACTGGGTTCTCGGCGACGAGTACAACGATGTGCTGGCGACCACGACGCAGGACTCGCGCCCGTGGGACGCGTGGCATCGCCCGGTGACCGCACCGGCGGTGTGGGTCCGCGAATGGGGCAGCGGACGGGTCTTTGTGTCCGCGCCCGGCCACAAGCTGGAGATCGTGCAGGATGCGAACGTGCGAACCATTATCGAGAGGGGATTGCTGTGGGCGGCCCGCTCAGAATCGGCATAGTCGGCGTAGGAACAATCAGCGCGCAGTATCTCGAAACGATGGCGGGACTGAAAAGTCTCCGGCTGAGCGCTGTCGCCGACCTCGATCTTGCCCGCGCCCGGCAGGTCGCCACGGAGCATGGGACGGTCGCCCTCACGGTACCTGAGCTTCTGGCCTCGCCGGATGTCGATGCCGTTCTCAACCTGACTATTCCCGCCGCGCACGTGGACATCGCTCTCGCGGCGCTCGCGGCCGGCAAGCACGTCTACACCGAGAAGCCGTTCGGACTGGACACGGCATCCGCGCGTTCCGTTCTGGATGCTCGGACGGGCGGGCTGCGCGTCGGCTCGGCCCCGGACACCGTGCTGGGCACCGGGATCCAGACCGCCAGGCATGCGCTCGATGATGGGCTCATCGGCGATGCCGTGGGCGCCGCCGTGCACTGGTCTTCGGCGGGCCACGAACGCTGGCACCCCGCACCGGCGTTCTACTATCAGCCGGGCGGCGGCCCGCTTCTCGACATGGGCCCGTACTACCTGACCAGCCTGATAACGCTGTTCGGCCCTGTCGCTCGCGTCGTCGGTCGCGCGAGCAGATCCTCTCGGAGGCGCACGGTTGCCGAGGGCACTCTCGCGGGCACCGAGATTGCCGTCGACGTCGACACGCATGTCACGGCCATACTGGAGCATCGCAGCGGCGTCACCGCGACGGTGACAATGAGTTTCGAGGAGTGGGCGACGACCGCGCCGCTGTTCGAGGTATACGGCACCGCCGGCACCCTCGCCGTGCCCGACCCTAATCAGTTCTCGGCGCCGGTAAGGGCCTGGACGGCATCCGAACAGGCGTGGCGCGAGCTCGACGTCACGGCCGGTTATGTCGGAGGCGGGCGCGGCATCGGCCTCGCCGACCTGGCTCACGCCATCGGAACCGACGAGCCCCACCGTGCGTCCGCGGAACTCGGTTTCCACGTGCTCGAGATCATGGAAGCCATCCTGCTGTCCTCGTCCAGTCTGAGCACGATCGAACTCACCAGCTCGCCCGCCCGCCCCACCGCAGTTCCACTCGGCGATCCGCGGTGATCCGAGCTAGCGTGCGACTGGATCCCGAGTGGATCATCGGGGACGTGGATCGGCGCCTCTTCGGGTCCTTCGTCGAGCATCTCGGCCGCGCGGTGTATACGGGGATCTACGAACCCGGACATCCAACCGCCGACGAGAACGGGTACCGCGGGGACGTCCTCGAGCTGGTCCGCGAGCTCGGCGTGACGTGCGTCCGCTATCCCGGCGGCAACTTCGTGTCGGGGTATCGCTGGGAAGACGGCGTCGGACCGCGGGACGAGCGTCCGCGACGACTCGACCTGGCGTGGCACGTCACGGAAACCAACGAGTTTGGGCTGGACGAATTCGTCGACTGGTCGCGCAGGGCCGGCACCGAGGTCATGTATGCCGTGAACCTCGGAACCCGTGGGGTGGCCGAGGCGCTCGACGTGCTGGAGTATTCCAACCTGCCCGGCGGGACAACGCGCAGCGACGCTCGTCGTTCGAGCGGCCGAGAGAATCCCCATGACATCCGCATGTGGTGTCTCGGAAACGAGATGGATGGTCCGTGGCAGCTGGGCTACCGGTCCGCCGAAGACTACGGCGCACTCGCCGCCCGAACGGCGAAGGAGATGCACCAGCTCGATCCGCGAATTCAGCTCGTCGTCTGCGGGAGCTCGGGTTCGCAGATGCCGACCTTCGGCAGCTGGGAGCGCACGGTGCTGGAGCACACCTTCGATGACGTCGACTACATCTCGGCACACTCGTACTACGAACCTCTGGGCGGTGACGTCGCGAGTTTTCTCGCCTCGTCGAACGACTTGTCCGGCTATCTCGAGGCCGTGATCGAGATCGCCGACGCCGTCGCGGCGGATCGCTCGAGCGACAAGCGCATCGACATATCCCTCGACGAGTGGAACGTGTGGTTCATGACCCACCACAACGAGGTCGAAAAGCTCACGGACATCGATGACTGGCCGATTGCCCCCCGCCTCCTGGAGAACTCGTACTCCGTTACCGACGCGACCGTCGTCGGGTCGCTGCTCATCGCCATTCTCAACCACGCCGATCGAGTCAAGTCGGCGTCGCTCGCGCAGCTGGTCAATGTCATTGCTCCGATAATGACCGAGCCGGGTGGCCCGGCATGGCGACAGACGACGTTCTTCCCGTTTGCGCTGACGGCGGGCAACAGCCACCGGTCGGCGCTGCGGGCGCGGGTGGAGAGCGACACCGTTTCCACGTCGCGGTTCGGGCCCGTCGAAGCCGTGGAGATAGCCGCCACCCGCGACCCGGACAGCGGTGCGCTCTCGATCTTCCTGGTGAATCGATCGCTCTCCGAGGAGGCCGACGTGACGATCGACATTGGGTCGGCAGTGCAACGGTTCAGCGACCTGCAGCTGCGCAGCGCGCTCACTCTCAGCGACGACGACATCGAGGCGCGGAATACGATCGACGAACCGAACCAGGTCGCACCGAAACGGAACGAATCGGCCGTGCTGCACGGCGGGACTATCACCGTCAGCCTCCCGGCTGTCTCGTGGACGATGGTCCTGGTGGCGTCCGGCAGTGATTAGTCGAGCGTCGGGCGATGGCCGCGTGTGCGCGCTCACGTTCGACGACGGACCGAACGGCTCGGACACCGATCGACTCCTGGATTTCCTGGCCACCGAAGGCATTCGAGCGGTGTTTTGTCTGGTCGGCTCCGCGGTGCGGAAGCCCGGCTCCGCCCGACTCGTGCGGCGCATGGTTGCCGATGGCCATCTGTTAGCGAACCACTCCATGGTGCACGCCGACATGAGCGAGTGGCCGGAAGCCCGGGTCGAATCCGACCTGCGGGAGGCCATGGCGGCGATCAGAGACGCGCTGGACGACCAGCGGTATCCCATCCCGTACTTTCGGGCTCCCCACGGCAAGTGGGGGAGCACGGAGCGAGTTGCCGCTCGGCTTGGTATGGAGTCGCTCGCGATCGGAAGCACCATCGAGGACTGGCTGACTCAGGACGTGCCGACGCTGCGCACCCGTCTGCGCGCGGCCATCCGCCCGGGCGAATTGGTCCTCGCCCACGATGGCGGCGGTGCACGGAGCGGAACCGTCGACGCCGTGACCTCGGTCGTCCGCGAACGGCTGCGCGAGGGTTGGCACTTCACGCTTCCGCATTGATAGGAAACCGAAACGGCTGGTCGCACAAAGGGGTGGGGCCGTCCGCACGGACGGCCCCACCCCTTGTCGACGAACCTATATTGCGGCGGGCTCGAGCTCGGCAGCTTCGACGGTGTCCGACTGCGAGACTTTCGTCGAGGGCGACAGGAGCGCGATCACGATGTTGGCCGCCGCGAAGATCGCCGCGATCAGCAGTCCGTAGTCGTATCCCCCGACCGCCGCGCTGACCTGACCGGTGCCCGTCTTCAGGGCATCCGTGATGTGCGTCGTGGCCAGCGTGGTGATGACGGCGAGCCCCAGCGCCCCGCCGACCTGGTAGCCGGAGTTCAGCACGCCGGAAGCGGCTCCCGCGTCATCGTTTGCGACGCGCGATGTCGCGCCGACCTGCGCCGCAACCCCGATCGCCGTGATGCCGATGCCGAACAGGATGAAGCCCGGCAGAAGGCCAGTCGCGTAGGCGTCGGTGGCTCCCACCCGGGAGAGCAGCAACAGGCCGCCGACGCTGAGTACAGCGGATGCGATCTGCACAGGACGGGTTCCGAGCGTGGTTACCAGACGAGACGCGAGGAGTGCACCGACGATAGCGGCGATCCCCATCGGCAGGAATTCGAGGCCGGCGTTCAGTGCAGAGAGTCCGCGAACATCCTGCAGGTAGATCGCCGTGAGGAAGAACATCGACAGGAAGCCCGCCGAGTTGAGCCCGAGCGTGACGACCGCGTAGGAGAGGCTCCGGGTGCGGAACAGTCTGAGCGGGATGAGCGGGGCGGCCGAACGCGACTCCACGATGACGAACGCAACCAGCAGCGCCACGCCACCGACCAGCAGGCCGATCACCTCGAACGAGCCCCAGCCGAGAGGCTGCGCCCGAATGAAGCCGAGCATGATCGCGAGAAGCCCCGCGGTGCTGAGGAACGCGCCGGCTGCATCGAAAGTGCGAGCCTCTCCCGTCAGTGCTGCCCGGCTCTCGCGCAGGATGAAGAACGACGCCACGATCACCAGGATCCCGAACGGGACGTTCACCAGGAAGACCCAGCGCCAGCTGAGGCTGTCCACGAGGGCGCCGCCGACGACCGCGCCCATCGTGCCACCGAGGCCGGCCAGGCCACCCCAGATGCCCAGGGCGATGTTGCGCCGGCGTCCGTGCTCGAAGGTCACCGTAAGCAGAGTCAGCGCCGAGGCCGAGAGCATTGCGCCGCCGAGACCCTGGACGCCGCGGAACAGGATGAGTTCGAACGGGGTGCTGGCGAGACCCGCGGCAAGCGAGGAGGCACCGAACACGATCAGGCCGATCACGAAGACGCGGCGCCGGCCGATGAGGTCCGCCATCCGTCCGCCCAGCAGCAGGAAGCCACCGAAGATCAAGGTGTAGGCGCTGATGACCCACTGCAGGTCGTTAGTCGAGAATTTCAAATCCGACTGGATGTGGGGAAGCGCGACGTTCACGATGGTGACGTCGAGCACCACCATGAACTGCGCAATCGCGAGCACGACCAGCGTGCTCCAGGGGCTTTTTCTCATTGCGTTTCCCTCGCTCTGTCGCTGCCCTATGCAACGTACATGTACAAGGTACATCTACAATGTATAGGGCGCAACACCGATCTGGAATCTCGGTCGGATGCCGGCGGTATCGTGGCGGAATGACATTTGCGAACGCGGGATCCCTCGGTGCGGCGGCGGGCAGGCGGGACGAGCTCGTCGCACATCTGACTCGTCGCAGCGACGTACTCGCCGACATCGGCTGCCTCGCCTACGAAGTGGGTGTCAACGCCGACGAGCCGGACACTGTGTACGTGGTCGAGCTCTGGGAGAGCGCCGAGGCGCATCGGAACTCACTGTCGCTGCCGGAGGTCCGAGCATCCATCGAGGAGGCCCGACCGCTGCTGTCGGGCGAGTTCGGCGGCTTCCGGTTCGACGTGGTCGGTTCCCCGCTGCGGGACTAGCGCGCGCTACGCGGTCGGACGAATGCCGCGGGTGCCCTGGACGAGAAAGTCCATGCCACGCCGGAAGTAGCCATCCTCGTCGTCGCACTCGAGGAAGAACCGAGCCGACTCGAGAAGGTTTGGGAACTCCTTCGGTGACAGTGTGGCGAGCCGCGCGCGTTTCTCGCGCTGCTGCTCGTCGAGCGCATCGCCTGCGAGCGGGCTCTGCTTTCCCGGCTCCGATGTCACGAGCGTGATAATCGAGCACAGCAGGAAGCCCGCGGTCTGCGACGCTTCCTGGGGCGAGAAGCCCGCTTCGCGCAGTAGCCCGATCACGCGCTCCGACAGCACGAGGCCGGCCTGGGATTTCATGATGCGTGGAGCAAGCAGATCCGCGGCGAGCGGATGCGGTCGAATGGCGGCGAGAACCGCGAACAGCACTTCACGCAGCTGCACGTCCCACGGCTCGTCGGTGGGATCGGGCACCCGCACGGAGTCGTAGACCCGTTCGGCTATTCCGTCGAGCACGGCGTCTTTGTCTTTGAAGTGCCAGTACAGCGCCATGGGCGTCACCGAATTATCAGTGGCGAGGCGACGAATGGTGACGGCCTCGAGCCCCTCGCGGTCCGCAAGCGCGAGCGCACCGGCCGCGAGTGTTTCGCGGCTCAGTCGCTCTTTTGTTGCACTCGTTGTGGATGCCATGGCGACCACTGTACTACGTATAGTGCGAAAGAGGGATTAGCGCGCTAAGTGAGGATGCGCAGCTTCGAGATCAGAACGTTGGTGGGCACGATCACGAAGCCGACCGCGCTGCCGAGGATGCGGAGCGAGTACACGAGCAGCTGGACCTGCAGCAGGTCGCCGACACCGAACAGAACGACTCCGACGAGGCTCAGCCAGAAGATCGCCCAGAAGCCGCGACGGGTCTCGACAAACAGGGCCGCGAATCCGGCGAACGCGAAAACCAGGCCGATGTCGACGATGAACGCCTGGTCCTGGTGGATGTTGGACACGTTGGCGAGGCACCAGGCGACGATGGCGATCGCCCAGAACAGCAGGAAGATGAAAACCGCGAGCGGCTTAGGAACCTTCGGGCTGACGCGCTCAACAGTCATCGGTAACTCCTCGCAGTCTGACGTGTGCAACAGAATTCTATCGCGCGGTCCAGCCGCCATCGATCGCCAGCGTCTGGCCTGTCACGAGGGATGCCGCGGGCGAAGCAAGGAACACCACGGCTCCCGAAACCTCCGTCGGCACGCCGATTCGGTGTAGCGCGGCGATGCGCTCCACTGTGTCGGCGCGGAACTCGGGGTCGGAGAGCGCATCCGCCGTTCCGTCCGTCTCGATGAAGGTCGGTGCGACGGCATTGACCCTGATTCCATACTCGCCCCACTCGACGGCGTGCACGCGCGTCATGTGGATCACGGCCGCCTTGCTCACGCAATACGACGACTCTCCTGGCAACGCCACGAGCCCGGCCTGGGAGGCGATATTCACGATTGATCCACCGCCGATCTCGCGCATCCCGCGCGCGACGTGCTGGGAGAGGAAGAACGTCGATCGGGTATTGAGCGCCCACACCGCGTCGAAATCCTCCTCGGTGACCTCGAGCGCTGGGCCCCCAATACCGCCGCCGGCGTTGTTCACGAGGATGTCCACACGACCGAACTCGGCCGCTGCGCGGTCGATCGCGGCGCGACTCTGGTCGAGATCGGTGACGTCCATGGCGAGCGGTAGGGCTCGCCGACCGAGCGCGGTGATCTGCTCGACCAGTTCGGCGGCGGACGACGGATCGCGTAGCCCGAGTGCGACGTCCGCTCCGGCCTCGGCCAGGCTGAGCGCGATAGCACGGCCTAGCCCGCGGGCCGCGCCCGTGACGACCGCCGCCTGCCCTTCGAGTTCGAACGGCCCGCTCATCCGAGCTCGTTCAGCATCGCGCGAGCCGCCTCGACCGATTCGATCCGGGCCGCGCTCGTCTGTGCCAGCGGCATGACAATGATTGTGGTGGCGCCGGATTCCTTGAAGGCGGCAAGGCGTTCACGCACGTGGGCCTCGGTGCCGATGAGTGCCGTCGAGGTCAGCAGCTCCTCGGGGAGCACTGCGGCGGCCGCGGCCTTCTCGCCCGCGAGGTAGAGTTCCTGGACCCGCTCGGCTTCGTCGACGTATCCGTAGCGCACCGCGAGGTCGTTGTAGAAGTTCGCATTCCGCGCACCCATCCCGCCGACGTACAGTGCGATCCGCTGGCGATAGGCCTCCAGGTACGGCTCGACAGAGTCGCCGATGAAGAGCGGCACGGACACGATCGTGTCGAGCCGGCCGAGGGCGGGGTCGCGCAGTGCGGCTCCGGCCGCGAGCGACTCGCCCCATGCGAGGTGCGCCCGCTCGGGGTGGTAGAACAGCGGCAGCCAGCCGTTCGCGATCTCCGCAGTCTGCGCCACCGCCTTCGGTGCGAGCGAGGCGATCGAAATCGGGATGGACTCGCGCACGAGAGCGTTGATGATCTTGAGCGGTTTGCCCAGGCCGGTGCCCTGGTCGGCGGGAAGCGGAATGGTGTACGCCTTGCCCGTGTGTTCCACGCGCTCACGACGCCACACCGAGCGGCAGATCTCGACGGTTTCGCGCACATGGGCGAGCGGGGTAGCGAACGGGACGCCGTGGAATCCCTCGATCACCTGGGGGCCGGAGGTGCCTAGACCCAGTTCGAAGCGACCGCCCGACACCGAGTCGAGCCCCGCCGCCGTCATCGCGATCAGGGTGGGCGTGCGCGAATAGAGCGGGAGGATGCCCGAGGCGAGCGTGATCGTCGACGTAACGGCCGCGAGATAGCCGAGGCGGCTCACCGCGTCGAAGGAGTAGGCCTCCGCGACCTCGACGACGTCCGCGCCCGCCTTTTCGAAGGCGACGACGTCGCTCGCCACGGTGGCGAAGTCATCCGAATAATCCATGGTGATGCCGAGACGCGTCATTGGTCCTCTTTGTGTTCGAGCTGGATGGATGGGAAGGTCAGTCGCGCAACAGCACCGCGTCGGCGAACTCGGTGAAAGCGCGGCCCGCGATCTCGCGCATCCGTGGCGCCGCCGCATCGAATTCGTCCTGGATGCTCAGGCGCATGTCCGGCTCCAATTCGTCGGCCATCTCGTCGACGGCGAGCCAGCGACCGAGCATGTGGCGATCCACCTCAACGTGGAACTGGGTCGAGAAGATCGCGTCGCCGAGTCGCATCGCCTGGTTGGGAGTCTGTGCCGTGCTCGCCAGGATCGTCGCGCCCGAGGGTGCCTCGACGACGTCGTAGTGCCAGTGCAGCACTGGCGCGGTTCCGCCCGCTCTTCCGAAGACACGATCGTCAGCGATCAGGTCGACCGAGCCGACACCGACCTCGTGCGCGGCTCCCGAATGCAGAGCGGCACCGAGCGCCGTTGAGATGACCTGGTGACCGAGACAGATTCCCAGCAGCGGGATGCCCGCGTCGACCGCCCCGCGCACCAGGTCCGCTTCGGCGCGGAGTCCGGGATACCGATCGAAGTCCAGCGCACCCATGGGGCCGCCGAGGATGGCCAGACCGGCGAGATCCGCGAGCGATTGGGGCGAAGGGCCGTACAGAAACGACCGAGACACCCACGGGATGTCCTGCCCGGAGAGTGTCTCACCCAGGATTGCCGGACGCTCCCACGGAACGTGCTGCAGGATCAGAACCGGGCGCGGCATGAATCAAGTATGACGGGAGCGGGGAGTGGGTTTCTTCGCTGCGGGCTTTCTCGCCGCGGTTTTCCGGGCTGGCGGTTTCCTGGCCGGCGGCGCGGCAGGCAGTGGTTTCTGGGGCAGGCCGAGTTGACGGATGATCCGATCGACCACGAGCTGCGGGTCGGTATTGGAGTCCACGTCGATGGCCGGCTCTGCGGGTGTGGGTGGTTCGAGCGTCTCGAGCTGGCTATCGAGCAGAGAGGCCGGCATGAAGTGGGCTGGCCGGTTCTCGACCCGCTCCTCGAGCTCCGATTTGGCGACGGACAGGTAGACAAACTCGACACCCGAACCACGACGATTCAGCATGTTCCGATACGTGCGCTTCAGCGCCGAGCAGGTGATGATGCCGCTCTCTCCCGCGTCGAGGCGGTTGTCGATCCAGTCCGCAATTTTCGCGAGCCACGGCCAGCGATCCTCATCCGTCAGGGGAATGCCTGCCGCCATCTTCTCGACGTTGGCAGCAGGGTGAAGCGAGTCGCCCTCCTCGAACGTCCAGCCCAGTCGCTCGGACAGGATGCCCGCGACCGTGGACTTGCCCGAACCCGAGACGCCCATGATCACCAGGACGATCGGCAGCGCCAGCTCCGGCATGACGGCCGCTAGAACTTACGACGGAAGGGCAGTGGCTTCCGCATCCGGATCAGAAGGAGAAGCGGGAAGAGGACGTACGGTCCGTTGTAAAGCAGGAACACGACCGGGTGCGGCGTGACGTCGCGAGCGCGACCGAAAAACTCATCGCCGAAGATCGGGATGGCCGTCAAGCTGATGATCATGGTCGCGTAGATGACCGCGAAGATCTGGATCCGGTTCCAGCCCTTCACGAGCGAGATGATCAGGATCACGTAGAACCACGAGTACAGGAAGGCTGACGTCCCCGAAATGAAGCGCAACCAGACCGGATGGCCCTGGTAGAGCGGGTCGTTCTGGCTCGAGTAGGTGTAGTTGAGCTGAACGAGAATGTTGCTCGAGTGCGCCACCTGGTCGAGGCCGAGACCCTCCACGGAGTCGCTGATGATGCAGGTGACGATCATGATCGAGAAGATCACAATGAACACGATGTCGATGGGACGCTGGCGAAGGGGGAGATTGGCCGATTCGGTCTTCGTCGACGGTGCGGCGGCTGTAGTTGAGGTCACCCGCCAACTTTAGTTGCTTGGAAGGCTACGGGTTCAGCCGGGCCAGAACCGTGTCGTGAAGGATGCCGTTGGTCGCGAGAGCGCTGCCCTCCCACGGACCGTCGACGCCCGCCGCCGAGGTGAATCGTCCGCCGGCCTCCTCGATGATCGGGATGAGGGCGGCCATGTCGTACGGCTTCAGGTCGAACTCCCCGACGATATCGA
The DNA here is from genome assembly GCA_036491035.1 of Galbitalea sp. Taxonomy (GTDB): domain Bacteria; phylum Actinomycetota; class Actinomycetes; order Actinomycetales; family Microbacteriaceae; genus Galbitalea. The sequence goes on from DASXCU010000035.1 coordinate 18,902, forward strand.
CCGCGCCCTCCGCGAGCAGCATGTACGACCACATCTCGCCGTACGCGCGTGAGCGCCAGACCGAACGCGAAAGGTCGATCACCTGATCGATCCTGCCCTCGCCGTCCCACCCGCCCAGACTGTTGTAGCTGAGGGACGCGCCATCGAGGTCGGCGACGGCGCTGACGTGGATCGGCTTCGCCATAACGCCCGCGTCCTCGTGCCGTGTCGGTGCGGTGAAAGCGCCGTGACCCTTTGCCGCCCACCAGCGGTGGCCGAGCGCGGGCGAACTGACCACGCCCACCTGGGGAACGCCATCCACCGCGAGGGCGATGAGTGTGCCCCAAACCGGCACACCGCGCAGGAAGTTGGCGGTTCCGTCGATCGGATCGAGGATCCACTGGCGACCGGCTTCGCGATTGCCGCCGTACTCCTCACCGAGGATGGTGTCGTTCGGTCGCGCCGCCTCGATGCGTTCGCGGAGCAGGCGCTCGACGGCCTGGTCGGCATCGGTCACGGGCGTTCGATCGGGCTTGGTGGTGACAACCAGATCGAGGGCCTCGTAGCGGGCCATGGAGACGAGATCGGCTTCCGCTGCGAGTGCCAGGGCGAGGCTCAGGTCATCGGCCAGTGAGTATTCGGTCACGGCTCAAGCGTACTGATCATCGAGTGCTCTCTAAATGCGGCTGTGTCCGCTGCATAGCGTCCTATAGAGGGCATTCGATGCGGAAATCACGCGAGGGTGGCGAGGAGCCGCTGCAGCGAGTCGAGGCGCAGGCGCCCGATCTCGCCGAGGTCGCCGCGGTCGGCGGCTTCCTGGATGGCGCAGTCCGGCGCATCCGGTAGATGAGTACATCCGCGCGGGCAGTTCTCGGCGATCGCGGCGAGGTCGGGGAATGAACCGAGGAGGTTGTCGGGGTTGATGTGACCGAGACCGAACGAACGCACGCCGGGGGTATCGACGATCCAGCCGGTCCCGATCCGATAGGAGATCGTGGAAGAAGACGTGTGACGCCCGCGACCGGTAACGGTATTCACGACGCCAACGGCGCGATTCGCATCCGGGACGAGCGCATTGACGAGCGTCGACTTCCCGACACCGGAGTGCCCGACGGCGACGGTCGTGTGTCCCTGCAGCAGCCCGGTCAGTTCCTCGAGCGGCACCTCATCCGATCGACTCCGGATGACCCGCAGTTCGAGCCCCGCGAAGTTGGCGAGGAATCCTTGCGGGTCCTGCAGGTCGACCTTTGTGATCACGAGGATCGGGGTGATGCCCGCGTCGAACGCGGCCACGAGGTAGCGGTCGACGAGCCGGGGTCGCGGCTCGGGGTTCGCAGCGGCAACCACGATGAGCATCTGGTCCGCGTTCGCGACGATGATGCGCTCGACGGAGTCCGTGTCATCCGCGCTCCGTCGGAGCAGAGTCGAACGGGGCTGGACGCTCACAATTCGCGCGAGGCTGCCCTCGTCGCCGGTGGTGTCGCCGACGATGTCGACAAAGTCGTTCGTAACGATCGACCCGCGACTGAGTTCGCGTGCTTTCGTAGCGATGATCGTGTGTTCGTCGGGAGTTCCTTCGCCGACGAGGACGCTGAACCGTCCGCGGTCGACGGCGTACACCCGTCCGACCACCGAGTCCTTGTGGTCGGGCCTGGTCTTGGTGCGGGGTTTGTTGCCCTTGGGGTTGGGCCGCACCTTTGCCGCCGACTCGTCGTACTCGTCGTACTGTTCGGGCTCGTCCTCGGTCAGCCAGCTCATGGCGCGGGAAGCTCGATGCTGGTCGGCGGCGCGATCGAACGCATGGGCTCGCCCGTCCAAAGGCTGGCGAACTGGGGGAGCGTCTTCGCGGTGGTCTCGATATCGTCGATCTCAACACCCGGCACGACGAGGCCGATGATCGCGCCGGCGGTCGCCATCCGGTGGTCGGCGTAGCTGTGCCAGAGGCCGCCGTGAAGTGCCGCTGGTCGGATGACCAGGCCGTCCTCCGTTTCGGTGACGTCGCCGCCGATAGCGTTGATTTCTGTAGCGAGGGCCGCGAGCCGGTCGGTCTCGTGCCCGCGCAGGTGCGAGATGCCGGTCAGCACGGTCTCGGAGTCCGCGAGCGCTGCGATGGCGGCCACGGTCGGCGCGAGCTCACTGGATTCGTCGAGGCTGATGCCGTGCACTGCGCCGGTACCGGTGACAGTCAGGTCGCCCACGTTCTCGCCGGTCGGCACATAGCTGACGGTCGCGCCCATGTCGGCGAGAATGTGCCGCATCCGAGCGCCGACCTGCGTCGTCTCGCGGGGCCATCCGGTTACCGTCACCGAGCCGCCGGCCACGAGTCCGGCGGCGAGGAACGGTCCGGCGTTGGACAGATCCGGCTCGATGTCGATGTCCCGCGCCGCGATCTCGGACGCCGGAACCACCCAGGTGCCGGGCTCGGGCGTCTCGACCACGACTCCGCGCTGCGCGAGCGTCTCGATTGTCATCTCGATGTGCGGGAGGCTCGGGAGCGTTTCGCCGGTGTGGTGCAGGGTGAGTCCCTGGTCGAATCGGGGCGCCACGAGCAGCAGGCCGGAGACGAACTGACTGGAGGCGGAAGCGTCGATCGACAACTCGCCGCCCGCGACCGACCCGGTGCCGTACAGGCTGAACGGGAGTGCGCCGCGACCGTCGTCGCTGATGTCGATCCCCAGGCCACGAAGTGCGGTAAGCATTGCCCGCATGGGGCGCGTGCGGGCGTGCGGATCACCGTCAAAGGCGACGGGGCCGAGAGCCAGAGCGGCCAGCGGCGGAAGAAAGCGCATGACGGTTCCGGCCAGGCCGCAGTCGATCGAGATCCCGCCGGCTAGCTCGCCGGGCGTGACGCGGAGATCCGGACCGTACGGGCCCGTGCCTGGTACCTCGTCGATTCCGACGCCGAGCGCCCGTAGCCCCTGGATCATGAGGGCGGAGTCCCGGGAGTGCAGCGGCGCGCGCAGCAGCGACGGACCGTTGGCAAGCGCCGCGAGGACGAGCTCGCGATTGGTCAGGCTCTTCGAACCCGGCAGCGCGAGAATGGCGGCGAAGGGACCGGTGGCGAGCGGCGCCTTCCACGGCCCGGGGGCGCTCTCGGGCACCGGCGCGTCGTCCCCGTAGGGGTTGAACTGCGGCTGCGCAATCTTCGAAATCGCCATCGGGAAACAAGCGTACCGACAACGCCATTTACCGGCTGCCGGAATAGCTCGGCTACCCGGAAGGTTGTCTCCCGTATCGGGTCCTGGAAAACGGCGGAAAGGATGTTCGGATGACCGCGCTGGCAACGCTTTCAGAGAGCGCCATTCTGCACGATCTAGAATTGGCACTGATGAGTGACACAACGAAGTCGGACGAGGCACCTTCTACCGACCCGCGGGCCCTTTTTGAGAGCCAGGCGCTTCAGTACATGGACCAGCTCTACGCTGCGGCGATGCGCCTGACGCGCAACCCCGCAGACGCGGCCGACCTTGTGCAGGAGACGTTCGTGAAGGCCTATCAGGCTTTCGGACAGTTCCAGCAGGGCACGAATCTCAAGGCCTGGTTGTACCGCATCCAGACCAACACGTTCATCAACAACTACCGCAAGAATCAGCGGAACCCGTATCAGGGGACAATCGACGACCTCGAGGACTGGCAGCTCGGCGGAGCGGAATCCGTCACACAGTCCACCTCAACGAGGTCGGCAGAGGCCGAAGCGATCGACCATCTTCCCGACAGTGCTGTCAAGGATGCCCTTCAGGCAATCCCGGAAGACTTCAGAATGGCCGTGTACTTCGCCGACGTCGAAGGCTTCTCCTACCAGGAGATAGCCGACATCATGAAAACCCCCGTTGGCACCGTCATGAGCCGCCTTCATCGCGGTCGGCGGATGCTACGGGACTTGCTGGCCGACTACGCGCGTGAGCGCGGCATCGTTGTGCCCGCGAGCGACCTGTCTGGAGTCCAAAAATGACCGACTGCGGCTGCGACAAGGCGAAGGCCGAACTCGAGGAGTACCTGCATCGCGAGGTGAGCGAGGCCGACTTCGTCGACATCACCGAGCACCTCGCCGGCTGCACGGACTGCTCCGATGAGCACCTCGTTGGGCTCATCCTCACGCAGCGCGTTCGCTCGGCGTGCCAGGAGAAGGCGCCGGATGACCTCCGCGCGGCCGTACTCGGTCGTCTCGAGCAGCTCACGAACTAGCAGGTCGGCTCCGCCGACTCTGCGCGTGGCCGCCTGTCTCGTCCGTGCGACCATCCGGTCTGGACGTGGCTATTCGACGAACAGTGCCCGACGAATGAGTTCTTCCTGCTCGTGTGCGCTGCGCTTGGACGAGCCGGTCGCGGGAGATGCCGATGCCGGTCGCGAAGAAACCGAGATGGCGTGTCCGCCGCCGCGGCCGAACTCGAAGGACAGGTACGGCCATGCGCCCTGATTCTCGGGTTCGTCCTGGGTCCAGACCACGTCGGCGTTCGGGTAGCTCGCGAGAACTTCGGCGAGTTCGGTCGCCGGAAGCGGATAGAACTGCTCCATGCGAACGACCGCGACGTCTTTCACACCGTTGGAGGACTCGGTGCGCTTCTCGACCTCGTTGAGGATGTCGTAGTAGATCTTGCCCGCCGTCAGGACCACGCGCCGCACGGCCGACTTGTCGGTGATGCGGGTGTCATCCAACACGGGCTCGAACTTGCCCGACGTGAAGTCTGCGACCTCGCTGCTGGCGCCCCGGAGTCGCAGCATGGCCTTCGGGGTGAAGACGATGAGCGGTCGACGCGGCCGCGCGTATGCCTGACGGCGCAGCAGGTGGAAGTACGACGCGGGCGTCGACGGACGCGCGACAGTCATGTTGTTCTCGGCGCACAGCTGCAGGAAGCGCTCGATGCGGGCGGAAGAGTGATCCGGACCCTGGCCCTCGTAACCGTGCGGCAACAGCAGGACGAGGCTCGAGCGCTGTCCCCACTTCTGCTCGGCAGCCGAGAGGAACTCGTCGATGATGGTCTGAGCGCCGTTGGCGAAGTCGCCGAACTGGGCCTCCCAAAGCACCAGGGCATCCGCTCGCTCGACCGAGTATCCGTATTCGAAGCCCATGGCCGCGTACTCGCTCAG
>DASXCU010000036.1:0-1968 GCA_036491035.1 Galbitalea sp.
GCGAGATCGCCTCGTGACACAGCACGACCGCTCGGGGCCCGACGCGACCGAACGCCTGGTACGCCAAGCTCTTCCCACGCCGGTCGATGTAGCGGGTCGCGGGCGGCTGCACAGGCAGACGCTACACCGGTGATCACCCGAGCGGTTCAGGCCTGCACGGTGAACGTCACCGTCCGCGTGGCCCCGGTGAGCCCGCCTTCGCTCGCGGTGACCGCGAGCCGGTAGCTCATCGGCGCGAGATGCCCGGTCAGAGCCGCTCCTCGGCCACCATTTCATGCACAACTAGACATAAGCCCGATTATCGAGCATTAACTGACTGGGCTTTCTGGTCCAGATGCTCGACGGCGTGGATCACCCCCAGTACGGGGCTGATCCCGCAGAGGCGCCCGGAGCGCCGTCGGACGAGCACAGTTTCGCTGCGGTGACCGGAACAAGAGATTCGAGCATCGCTGCCGCCCGACTCCCGGTGACGTACAGCCCAGAGAGATAGTCGCCGCAGGGCTGATAGGCGATGTACGTCGTGCGCGCCGAGTGGCCCGGGATGGTCACGTGATCGGTAAACGCGACTGTGTCTGGGAGCGCCCCGGAGATGACGAGCGGCTTCAACGTCTCGCCGATGCCGATGTTCGTCTGCGGTGGTGCCGCGGAATGCAGGAAGTCAGGACACGCGCTCACCGCGCTACGCAACTCATCGATCGCTTCGGCGACGCCGCCCGGCCGGTAGTGGACCAGTTCGTTCTCGATGGTCAAGTCCGCAGCGTGCGTGCGAGTCCAGTTCCCCCGCCAGTATTCGAGCTGCAACCGCGTGTCCCGGAGGCCCTCGCTGGGGAAGCTGATGCCGCAGAACCAGATGGTGGGCCGGTGTAGGTCATCAAAGTGGGCGTATCGGCCGGACCGGTAGCCCGCGCCGATATCCGAGGGCTTGAGGATCGCCGCGAGGAGGATCTGAGCCTCGGTTCGGGGCATCCCAACCAGCTTCTGCGCGAAGAACGACCCGACGATCAGCACGACGACCAACGCGCCGGTGCGCTTCGCCCAGGTCTTCACCCGAGCACGTCTCACGTCGGTGCATCCAGTGGCGTCAAATCACGTCAGTTATCGACCTTTGCTCAAGAGGGCTTAACCATGCTGGACGGCGTGTCCTCACCGCTACGACACGCCCTTCGTCCGCACCTCCGGCAACGTCTCTGGACCGGGGGTCGTTGGCGGCTATAGGGTCTCGTGAACGGCAAGCGTGCGGGCTGCTCCGCCCGATCGACCAGCTCGCTCAACACGAGGGGACCACCATGATTGGCGTGAGCGTCACCTTTCAATATGACGACGACTTCGACCGTGCCCGCGTCGTCGCGGTCGCTGCGAACGCCCGCGGCACCTTTGAGGGCATGCCCGGACTGCGGTCAAAGGTCTTCACCGTCGACGAGCAGAATCGTCGCGCGATGAACTTCTACGTCTGGGACTCGCGTGATGCGGCCGAGAACTTCTTCTCCGACCAGATGCGAGAGCGCGTGACCGGCCTGTACGGCGTCGCCCCCACGATCGATTTCGTCGACATCGCGGAGATCGTCGACAACTCCGGAGTCGGAGCCGCGTCCTGAGCAGCGCCTGTCACATCTTCTGATCGCCGCGGGTCTCCCGATCGACACACAACGCCGGCCGATGTGACGATCACCGGCCCGTGAAGGAGAACAGAGATGCAAGACACCAAGAAAATCGCAGTGGCCGGCGCAACCGGACGAGTCGGCAGCCACACCGTCGACGTGCTGCGGCAGCAGGGATGATCGCCCACGAGCGCTCTCACCTCGACGGTCCGGTCCCGGTTCACATCCCGCGCGCGTCGCAGTTCCATGAGTTCGTCGAGCAACTCGTCGACTGGGGCCGCCAGGGCGATGTCAGCCGCATGCCGGTGATGCGTACGCAATTGGTCGCAGCCCGCTCGGTCGCCGACGAGCTCGCTGCCCTGGCCCCAGA
>DASXCU010000037.1:0-17883 GCA_036491035.1 Galbitalea sp.
GGAGTCGATCGGCTTCCTGCTCTCGATGACCTTCGACACGCGCACCGCTGTCGACCGCTTCTTCGAGGTTCTGGATGCGCCGAACACGATCCAGGATCCGGAGCATCCGAAGACGATCCTCAAGCCAGAGGGACGGCTGAGGTTCACCGGAGTCCACTTCCGCTACGAGGACTCGGCCGCGCAGTACCCGGACCTCATCGACGGACTCGACCTCACCCTCGAGCCCGGCGAGACGATGGCGCTCGTCGGCCTGACCGGTTCGGGCAAATCGACCGTGACCGCGCTGACCACGCGCCTCTACGACGTGACTGGTGGATCGATCACGCTCGACGGCGTGGACATCCGGGACCTGACCCGCATCGACCTGCGCCGGCACATCGCCATGGCGTTCGAGGATGCGACACTGTTCTCGGCGTCGGTTCGCGACAACGTGCTGCTCGGCCGTCCGGAGGCGAGCGAGGCCGACCTCGCGGAGGCTCTCGAGATCGCGCAGTCAGCGTTCGTCTATGACCTGCCCGACGGGCTCGACACCCGGGTCGGCGAGGAGGGGCTCAGCCTGTCCGGCGGTCAACGCCAGCGGCTCGCGCTTGCTCGCGCGGTGGCTGCGAAACCCGAGGTGCTGGTTCTGGATGACCCGCTGTCGGCGCTCGACGTCGACACGGAGGCGCTCGTCGAGGCCGCACTTCGCCGGGTGCTCGCCTCCACGACCGCGCTGATCGTCGCACACCGGCCATCCACCGTCATGCTCGCCGATCGCGTCGCGCTGCTCCAGGGCGGCCGGATCACGGCGGTCGGCAAGCACTCCGAGCTGCTCGCCTCGAGCGATCATTACCGCTTCGTCATCTCGAGCCTCGAGGACGAAGAGGCACGCGAGGCCATCGAGCGAGAGCGACATGAGAACGATCGAACCGACAGGGAAGAGGTGAAGAAATGAGCGTCGCGGGAGTCGAAGGCGAAGAGCGCCAGGACCTCAACAAGGCCGAGGCGCGCCAGCTTCGCCAGCGTTCGGTACGCCTGCTCGGATCGCTGCTGCGTCCGCTTCGGGGCAAGGTCGCGTGGACCTTCGTCATCGTCGTCATCTCGACGGCGGCACAGGTAGCGGGCCCGGCGCTGATCGCGTACGGCATCAACAACGGCCTGCCAGCACTCCTGAAGCACTCCGACTGGACACCGCTGACGCTGACCGTCATCGGGTACCTCATCACCGCGGTGGTGGGGGCATGGTTGATTTCGTCGTACACGGTGCTGAGCGCACGGATCAGCCAGGCCATCCTGATCGACCTGCGCAAGCGGGTCTTCCGGCACACCCAGTTGCTGAGCCTCGAGTTCCACGAGACCTACACCTCCGGTCGAATCATCGCGCGCCAGACGAGCGACCTCGACACCATTCGCGAGCTGCTCGACTCCGGAATCAACCAGCTCGTCCAGGGCATCCTGTACATGGCGTTCATCGCGATCGCGATGTTCGGGCTTGACTGGCTGAGCGGGCTCGTGCTTCTGGCGTCCCTGGTGCCGCTGTACTTCCTGGGCTACTGGTTCCAGAAGCGGTCGAACAGCCTGTTCCGGCTCACGCGAGTGACGTCGGCCCGGGTCATCGTGCACTTCGTTGAGACCATGACGGGTATCCGCGCGGTCAAGGCGTTCCGCAAGGAGAAGCGCAACGAGGACGAGTTCGGCCAGCTGGTCGAGGACTACCGCGCTGCGAACGGCAAGACCATCCAGCTGTTCGGAATCTTCGACCCCGGGCTGGTGCTGATCGGTAACCTGGCGCTCGCGGCCATCCTGCTCGTCGGCGGCCTGCGGGTGGCGACCGGTGGTGTCGAGATCGGAACCCTGCTCGCGGTGCTGCTGTACACGCGCCAGTTCTTCGGCCCGGCCGAGGAGATGGCGATGTTCTACAACTCGTACCAGTCGGCGTCGTCCGCGCTCGAGAAGATCTCGGGCGTGCTCGAGGAGGAGCCGAGCGTGCCCGATCCGGTGAACCCGGTAGACCTGTGGAAGGCGCAGGGTCGGGTGACGTTCGACCATGTCGAGTTCGCGTACAACCGCGCGTCCGTCGTGCTGCCCGAGTTCGAGCTCGACATTCCCGCGGGACAGACCATTGCTCTGGTTGGATCGACCGGTGCCGGAAAGTCGACCCTGGCGAAGCTCATCTCCCGGTTCTACGACCCGACGAAGGGCGAGGTGGAGCTCGACGGGATCGACCTGCGCAAGCTACATCCGAAGGATCTTCGCCGGGCCATCGTGATGGTGACGCAGGAGGCGTACCTGTTCTCCGGAAGCGTGGCCGACAACATCGCGCTCGGAAAACCGGATGCGTCACGCGACGAGATCGTCGCAGCGGCGAGGGCCGTGGGCGCGCACGAGTTCATCCAGTCGTTGCCGGACGGCTACGACACCGACGTGAACAAGCGCGGTGGACGCGTCTCAGCCGGTCAGCGCCAGCTTCTCTCGTTTGCGCGGGCATTCATCGCCGACCCGGTCGTGCTGATCCTGGATGAGGCGACCGCGTCGCTCGACATCCCGAGCGAGCGCCTGGTTCAGGAGGGTCTGCAGACGCTCCTGGCGGACCGGACCGCGATCATCATCGCGCACCGTCTCTCGACGGTCGCGATCGCCGACCGCGTTCTGGTGATGGAGCACGGGGTGATCGTCGAGGACGGACCGCCGAACGAGCTGATCGCCGGCACCGGCCGTTTCGCGCAGCTACATGCCGCCTGGCGCGACTCCCTGGTGTAGCCGCCCACCCCTTCCCCAACAGTTGCGGAGGAGTTCCCCCGCGTGGCGCGTACCCCGGTACGTGACACACCGGGATAACTCCTCCGCAAGTGTTGGTTTGTTTAGGACGGCGACCATCGCGCTCTCGCCAGGTCGACGCGGAAGACTCCGCTCGCCGACCATTTGAGCGGGGTCGACTCCGCACGGTAGTACTCGAGCGCGCGCGACTCGTGGTTCAGTGCGGGATGTCCGCTGGCCCGAACAACGCGCCACCAGGGCAGGTCGCCGCCGTAGTATGCCATCACCTGGCCGACACCGCGTGCTGCGCGCGAACCGATCGCGGCCGCGACATCCCCGTAGCTCATCGCTCGTCCCTCGGGAATCTCCTCGACGACGGCGAGTACGCGAGAAACGAAGTCCTCGCCGGGTTCGGTCACGCCGAGGGCTGCTCGCGCCGATGCCCCAGCACGACGTAGTTCTCGAAGTCGCCGAACTGGGTGAATCCAAGTGACTCGTAGAGCGGGAGCGCCGGCGAGTCCCGCTCGAGCGTCATCAGCGAGACACGGTCTTCGCCGCGTGAGTCGAGCAGGCGGGTCAGGAGCGCCCGGCCGAGACCCTTGCCGCGCTCCTCTTCCTCGACCGCGAGTTCAGCGATCTCGAAGTGGCCGCCGAGCCACGACTTTTCGAGGGAGGGATGGATGCGCGCCGCGACGTAATCCGTCCAGTACTGGCCGTGCTCGCCGATGTAGCCGTAGCAGAACCCGACCAGCTTGCCGGCGGCGTTTCGGGCGACCGTCATCCCGAATCCGTCACGCTTGAGGTGGCGCGGGAAGATGTCGGTCTCGAACGCCTTGATGCCGCGCTCGTTGGTCTCCCAGTGCGACGTTGAGAAGGCGGTGCGATAGCTGGTCAGGATCTCGCCCGCGAGCGCTTCCGCCTCGTCGGGCCCGAGAAGCTCGATCGTGCAGGTGCTGCTGGGGGAACCGGTGTCGCTCACAGTTCAAGTGCTCCAATGTTCTCGCCGTACTGTGTCTGGCCGATGACGACGAATCCGATGTGCAGGAAGAAGTTCTCGGGGCCGTCCTCGCCCGGCTCCCAGATGACGTAGAGGCGGTCGAAGCCGCGACTGCGTGCCTCGTCGGCGAGGGCGTGGGCGGCGAACTTTCCGACGCCGAGACCCTGGGCGGACGCGGCGACATTGACGCGCCAGATGCAGCTGCGGAACTCGACCTGCTGCGCATCCGGGTCGAAGTTTCCGCGGATGAATCCCACGACCTCGTCCTCGCCGCTGCCGTTGTCGATGACCACGCGCGGCCACGAGGTGGCCGGGTTGATGTACGCGTCAGCGATCGCGTACGAGGTCGGTGTGACGAACTGCTCCTGGCCGCGTCGCAGCGTGAGTCCGTTCGCCGCGACGATCGTCTTGGCCGAAAGTTCTTCCAGTCGCAGGGTGCCCATGCACTCAGGGTAACCGTTGATTGTTTCGGCCCGTATTTCGTGAAATCGATTCACTTGGGTTCACCGGCCCGGATGCGAGAGAAGATAGCTGAGTGATGATCACGGGCGCCGTTCTGGAGCAGACCGGTCGCGATCGTCCGTTCGCCGGTTCCCGGCCGATCACGGTTTCTGAGCTGGAGCTCGATGCACCCGGTCCCGGCGAACTGCTGGTTCGGATCGAGGCCGCGGGCGTGTGCCACTCCGATCTCTCCGTGGTCGACGGCAGCCGGATGCGCCCCGTCCCCATGCTGCTCGGTCACGAGGCCGCGGGGATCGTGGAGCAGCTCGGCGACGGCGCTGCGGGGTCAGGGAAGTCGCGGCTCTCGGTCGGCGACCGCGTCGTCCTGACATTCCTTCCGCGCTGCGGGCACTGTGCGGCATGCGCCACTCACGGCCGACTGCCCTGCGAGGTCGGGACCGCGGCCAACAATGCGGGCACTCTCGTGGGCGGCGGTATTCGCCTCTCGCGCGGCGGCGAGCCGGTTCATCACCACCTCGGCGTCTCCGCGTTCGCCACCCACGCCGTCCTCAATCGAACCTCTGTTGTTCGGGTCGACAGCGATGTGCCGGCCGACGTCGCGGCCGTTCTCGGTTGCGCCGTCCTGACTGGCGGGGGAGCGGTGCTCAACGCGGGACGCCCCGCACTCGGGGAGACGGTGATGGTCGTCGGGCTCGGTGGTGTCGGGATGGCGGCGCTGCTGACCGCGATCGCGGCCGGACATCCGGTGGTCGGCGTCGACGCGGTTCCCGAAAAACTCGAGCGAGCGCTTGCTCTCGGCGCGAGCGAGGTGTTCACGCCGGACGAACTCCTCGAGTCCCGCGTCACCGCGTCCGTCGTCGTCGAGGCAGCCGGTAACCCGCGAGCGTTCGAGACCGCCGTTGCCGGGACCTCGGCAGGGGGCACAACGGTATCGGTCGGACTGCCTTCGCCCACCGCGATGGCGAGCATCTCGCCACTCGGCCTGGTCGCCCAGGCGAAGTCGATCGTCGGCAGCTATCTCGGTTCGGCGGTGCCGAAGCGCGACATCCCGCGCTACGTCGAACTGTGGCGTGCGGGCCGGCTTCCGGTCGAGGAGCTGATCTCGTCCCGCATCCCTCTGGATCGCATTAACGAGGCGATGGACGAGCTGGCCGGTGGCCACGCGATCCGTCAGGTCATCGAGTTCTGAACCACCGCGCAAACATACCGGCTGGTCGGTATTATCGAGAGGGCGGTACTCGCGCCTTCATCCCAACGGCAACGGAGCCATCCATGACGTCGACGCAGTCATCGCCCGACGCGGCGCCGCGGGCGCTTCCCGGGCTCGACGTTCGCCGCCTGCAGGACTGGCTGCTCATCAACCAACCGGAGCTCGTCGGCGCCGTTCCGCTCAGTGCGAGCCTGATCGCCGGCGGGCGGAGCAACCTCACCTACGCCGTGCGCGGCGCCGCTGAGCCGCTCGTGCTGCGGCGCCCACCGCTCGGCCACGTGCAGACGACCGCCCACGACATGGCCCGGGAGTTCCGCGTCATCTCCGCACTTCGTGGCAGCCGGGTGCCGGTGCCGCGGGCGGTGCGCTACGTCGACGATCCCACCGCCGGCGTCGATGCCCCGTTCTACCTGATGGAGCGCGTCAAGGGACGCCCGCTCGTCACCCGTGATCTAAACGCTCCATACACACCCTCCCAGTTGCGCGAGCTGAGTCTTGACCTCGCCCGCACGCTGGCCCACCTGCACTCCATTCCGCCCGACAGCGTCGGCCTCGGCGATTTCGGTCGGCCGGAGGGATTCCTCGTTCGACAGGTCGAGCGCTGGGGAAAGCAGTACGACGGTTCGCGCAACCGCGAACTGCCCGAGTTGGATGCACTGCAGCAGGAGCTGCACGCGAACATCCCGGAGACACGTCGATCGTCGATCCTGCATGGCGACTATCGGCTGGACAACGCGCTCGTCCGGGACATCGCTGGTACTCCGCAACTAAGCGCGATCCTCGACTGGGAGATGGCGACGCTGGGCGACTCGCTCACCGACCTCGGCCTGCTCGGCCTCTACTGGAACATCAACTCGATGGACAGCGAGCTGCGCGGCGCCGTACCGAGCGCGGTTGATCTCGCGGTCGGCTACCCGACGTTCGAGGAGCTGGTCGACGAATACGCCGACACCGCCGGTGTCACGGTGCCGGAGTTGCCCTGGTACCTGGGCCTCGCGGCGTTCAAGCTCGCGGTCATTCTTGAGGGCATCCACTATCGCTTCCAGGCCGGACAAACCGTCGGCCCGGGCTTCGACCAGATCGGACGACTCGTCGTCCCGCTCGCGCGCGCGGGTCGCGCATACCTAGCGGAGGCGTGAGCATGGACTTCGGATTCGATGACACCACGACCGACCTGCTCGCAAAGCTGCAGGCGTTCATGGACGAGCGCGTGTATCCGGCCGAGCCGGTGCTCGAGGAGCAGCTCGCCGCCAACCCGGACAGCTGGGCGCCACAGCCGATCGTCGAGGAGTTGAAGGCAGAGGCCCGAAAGCGGGGGCTGTGGAACCTGTTCCTGCCGGGCGAGGATGGAGCCGGTCTGACCAATCTCCAGTACGCGCCGCTCTGCGAACTCCTCGGACGCAGCCCGAAGCTCGGGCCCGCCGCGACGAACTGCGCCGCCCCCGACACCGGCAACATGGAGCTACTGTCGGCGTTTGGCACCAACGCACAGAAGGACGAGTGGCTCGCGCCCCTGCTCGCCGGCACCATCCGCTCGTCGTTTTCGATGACCGAACCGGACGTCGCGTCCTCGGATGCGACGAACATCGAGACCCGCATTGAGCGCGACGGCGACGACTACGTGATCACGGGTCGCAAGTGGTGGTCCACGGGAGCGATGAATCCCGGGGCCGCCCTGTTCATCGTCATGGGCAAGACCGATCCGACGGCGGAACGGCATCGCCAGCAGACCATGGTGCTCGTGCCGCGGGACACCCCGGGGCTCACCGTCGTGCGCCCGCTCACCGTCTTCGGCTATAACGATCGCGACCACGGTGGGCACGCGGAGGTGCGGTTCGATGGCGTGCGCGTGCCCGGAACCAACGTGCTCGGCGGCGAGGGTGAAGGCTTCGCGATGGCGCAGGCGCGGCTCGGACCCGGTCGAATCCACCACTGCATGCGCCTGCTCGGGATGGCCGAGCGTTCCCTCGACCTCGGACGCGAGCGCGCGAACGCCCGCGTCGCGTTCGGGGGCCCGCTCGCCGACCAGGGCGTCATCCGTGAGTGGTTCGCCGAGGCGCGCACGGAGATCGAGGCGAATCGGCTGCTCGTTCTGAAGACGGCGTGGCTCATGGATACACTCGGCAACCGGGCCGCCCACGCCGAGATCCAGTCGATCAAGATTGCGCTGCCGCGGATGGCGGAGCGCATCCTGGATCGGATGATGCAGCTGTTCGGCGCTGGAGGAATGTCGCAGGACTTCCTGCTGGCGGAGTTTGCCGCGGGTGCACGAGCGCTGCGTCTCGCCGACGGGCCGGACGAGGTCCATCTGAATTCGCTCGGTCGCGCCGAGCTGAAGAAATAGCCGCCAATCAAGGAATCGAGACCATGGCAGACAAGAGAACAGCAATCGTTACGGGTGCCGGCCGCGGGATCGGGGCGGCCGTCGCACTCCGGCTCGCGAAGGACGGCAACAAGGTTGGCGTGATCGACCTCCGCGAGGCGGACACGGCGGACACCGTCGCGGCGATCCGCGAGGCGGGCGGCGAGGCGCTCGGCGTGGGCGCAGACGTCTCCAACTCGGCCGCGGTGAGCTCGGCCGTCACACGCATCGCGGACGAGCTCGGCGAGCCGACAATCCTGATCAACAACGCGGGCATTCTGCGCGACAACCTGGTCTTCAAGATGACCGAAGAGGACTGGGATGCGGTCATGGGCGTCCACCTGCGCGGCGCGTTCCTGATGACGAAGGCCGTGCAGGGCTACCAGGTGAAGGCGAACTGGGGCCGCATCGTGAGCCTGTCCAGCACGTCGGCGCTCGGCAACCGCGGCCAGGCGAACTACTCGGCCGCGAAGGCCGGCATCCAGGGTCTCACCAAGACCCTCGCGATTGAGCTCGGCCGCTACAACGTGACCGCGAACGCGATCGCTCCCGGGTTCATCGAGACGGACATGCTGCGCCAGACGGCGGAGCGGATGCACGTGCCGTTTGCCGATTTCATGGCCGCCGCTGCGAAGGAGATCCCGGTCGGGCGGGCGGGCAAGCCGGACGACATCGCGGCCGCGGCGTCCTTCTTCGTGAGCGACGAGGCGTCGTTCGTCTCGGGCCAGGTCCTGTACGTGGCGGGAGGGCCGAAGGCGTGACCCACTACGCTTCCGTCGCCGACCTCGAGGCGGCGATCGGCGCACCACCCGAGAAGAGTGACTGGCTGCTGATCGACCAGGACCGCATCAACCGGTTCGCGGATGCGACGGACGATCACCAGTGGATCCATGTCGATCCCGAACGCGCCGCGGCCGGCCCGTTCGGAACGACGATCGCGCACGGGTTCCTGACGCTCTCGCTGATTTCCCGGATGCTGTTCGGTATCACCACGATCGAGAACAGCCCGATGACGATCAACTACGGGCTGAACAGGGTGCGATTCCTGGGTGTCGTTCCCGTAGACAGCCGCATTCGAGCGAGCGTCGAGCTCACGGGATCGACTCTGGTCGCACAGGGTGTTCGGGTTGAGTCGACCGTGACCATTGAACTCGAGGGATCGGACAAGCCCGCACTGGTCGCCGAATCGATCGCCCTCTTCGTCCTCGAGAAGTAGTACCGTGACCGTCGCCGACCTCGGCGCGCTGCTCGCTCGCACGGTCGAGCGGCTCGAGGCGGCGGGTATTCGCGACGAGGCGCTCGGCACCTGGAAGCGGTCGCGCGGATTGTTCGGAGTGGGCGCCAGCGATTCGCTGGTTCCCGCCGGCCGCGCGTGGCGGCTCGGCGTGCTCCTGCTCACCAGGGATGGCCGCCTCTTCTCGACCGGCGAGGTGACTCGCGCGGTGGAGCCCGGTCGTGCCGCGGTGAACCGCTCTGCCGCGGGGGAGCAGCGACGCGCGATCCGCGCAATTGCCGCGCACGGCAACTTTCCGCGCGGCGAGGTGATCAACTACGGCTGGGAGCCGATCGTCCTCGATGAGGCCAGCCTGGCCTCGAGTGCCGGACCCCTGTCCATTCGGGAGGGCGTGGTCCAGGTGCGGACGACCCCGAGCGAGCTCGGATGGATCTCAGTCGACCGCTACCTGGATGATCGGGTGCTCATCCTGTTGGGCGACTAGTCACTCGTTGTCGTTGCGCGCCCGGGTCCAGTGCTCGCGAAGGAAGTGGCGGCCGAACCACTCGTTGAGCTCTCCGCCCGTGTTCTGCTCGGGGTCTGCTTCGTAGACCGCGTCGCCGGTGTGCGGCTTCTGCAGGTTCGGGATATCGGCATCCAGGACCTTGCTGTGCACCGCGGCGGTCGTGATAAGTCCGACCTGGCTCGCATCCACGAATCGCAGGCCCTCGGACGTCTTGACGACCAGGCCGTCGAAGAGGTCGAGCGAGGCGTCGGCCTGAACGTGCTCGACGATCCCGATCCGCGTTCCCGTGGTAGACACGACTGGCGTGCCCTTGGTTAGTGCT
This sequence comes from Galbitalea sp., assembly GCA_036491035.1. Taxonomy (GTDB): domain Bacteria; phylum Actinomycetota; class Actinomycetes; order Actinomycetales; family Microbacteriaceae; genus Galbitalea. The sequence goes on from DASXCU010000037.1 coordinate 9,829, forward strand.
TCGTATGCGATCGGAGTCTCGTCGGCCATGCCTCGATTGTCTCACCGCGGGATGGGAGTTGTGGTGGCGTCGGGCCAGCTGATCTCGACCGAGGTGGTCGGGGGGAGCTCGATCGCCTCTGGGCGAATATCCGAGACCACGGTTATCCCTGGCACTGGCCGCTGCCGGCCCCACCGACCGGACGAGAGCCGGTCCCGCAGAGGCTTCCACCCGTAGGCGCGGAGTTCACGACGGTCGTCGTGACGGCCGTCCATCCCATGGACTCGCCGGCGTCGACACCCGGCAGCACTCCGTTCCGCAACAGGATCTGGCGCTCGCCGATCAGCAAACCGGTGCTGGGGTCGATGATGATCTCCTGTCTTACCCCGTTGCCCTCATCGCGGCCAAAAGCGATACCGGTGTGACCGTCGAGTGTCGCCGTCCTGTCGGTGATCGTCACCCCGGGGATGCCCGCCGCGGCCCGGTACAGCGCCGCTCGCAGATCAGCGGGAACGACGCCGGTGCGGAGGGTGTCGGCAATGAATACGAGTGCTTCACCGTCGACGCTCACCCCACTGCCCGCCGTCACCCGGTAGATGTAGTTCAAGAGTTGCTGCGGATCCCGTGGAAGGCTGGCGAAATCCCACTCGGTGGGTTTGCCGTTGTACCAGGCGCCCTTTGCCGCCCGGACGATCTCCGGTGCGTTTGAGGCTCCCTGCTCTGCTGTAGCCGCCGCTCGCTCGGACGCGGCGCCGAACGTCTGGACGACAGCTGATGGGTCGCGCACCCACACCCACTCATCGTTGTGGTCGGCCGGGACATACATCTGACCGTTCTGCGTCGCGAGGTAGGCAGCACCGTGACCGGTTCCGTCGTCACCCTCGACCGAGTAGACGGCCTGGGTCGAGACTTTCAGATATTGGCCCGCCCCAACGGCGGGATCGGACGTCTTGATCGCCGCGGCCGCCGCATCGCCCAGTGCCTCAGCCGCCGCCGGTTCCGCGCCGCCGCGCCAGCCGGCCAGACCGACAACGTTGGTGACTACCAGCGCTGCCACGATCGCGGCCGCCGCGATGGTGCCGCCCCCGATCAACCCCGTTCGCTTCAGACCCCGATGGCTCCGCGCTCGTGACCGTTGCGAGCCGATGTGTTCGACCAGGGCGCGGCGCCCCTGATCCAGCACCTCGGGGGTGGGGTCGGCAATATCGTCATGCACCGTGCGGAGCAACGTCAGCTCGTCCACGATCCACCTCCTCCGCCGGCTTGTCGCCGGCCGATTGGCGCAGCACTCGCCGCGCTCGATTAAGACGTGAGCGGATGGTCCCGACGGGAACACCCAGCGCGTGCGCGACACCCTCGTAGTCGAGGTCGGCCCACGCGTACAGCAACAGCGCGTCACGATCGCGAGCCGGCATCCGCCGAATCGTCGCGGCCAGCTCGCCAACCGCGCGATGCGCGTCGAGTCGTTCGTCGCGGTCGTCGACCACCGTCTCGGCCGGCCCGGCCGCTGCCGTGGCTCTCAGGAAACGCGCCTCCGCTCCGCGATGTTTGCGAATCAGAATCGTCGCGATTCCGAGCAGCCAGGGCAGGGCACTCTCATGGATTTGGTCGTACCGCGTTCGGCGTTCGAATGCGACGAGAAACGTCTCCCCCAGAACGTCGTTCGCCGCTTCGGAGCCAACCCGCCGCGCGGCGTACCGGTAGACGGTCGACGCGTGGCGGTCGTACACCTCCGCAAAGATCGCGGGCTGATCCCACGACCTCCGGACGATCTCGCTGTCGCTGCTCACACTAGGTATTGCGCGATTCGGAACATTAAGTTCACGGTAGCCCGGGCGTCGTCGCATCCGAGTCATCCCCGAGAGCGATGCCGGTGCCGTTGTGAGGGTCCTAGGCTCGAAGAGTGGAAGACGCGTGGCCCGCTCGGACGTTCGGTTCCGGCCGCGCGATTCTTCGATCGATCGTTCTCGTCGTCGTCGTTGCGCTGGTGATCGGCGCCGCGACGGCCCTCGGCCAGCAATATCTGCCGGATGCCATCCGGTCGCTCGCGAACGCCGCCGGCCCCTGGTTCTTCGCGATCCTCATCGCGGTGCGCATCGGTCATCGGCCGCTGATTCTGTCGATCCTGCTGGCAATCGTCGGCTTCGCGTTGTTGAACGGTGCATATGGGCTCGTAACCGTTCTACGCGGTTACCCCTATCCGCTCGTCAATATCTGGACCGTGGTCGCCATTCCGGCCGGAATCGTGGTCGGATGCGCCGCGACCTGGCTGGATTCCCCGCGTCGCCCACTCGCCGCGCTCGCCATTCTGGCGCCGGCACTCGTGCTGGTCGCGGAGGGCGTCTACGGCCTGACCGTCGTGCTGGCGACGACCGGCCCCGTCGTCTGGATTCTGGAATTCGCCGGCGCCGTCGCGTGGGTCGTCTGGGCACTCGCGAGGACTAGGACTTCGGCGCGCTCGCCTGCAGCTCGTCCGTCGTGACCGAGTAGTTGCGCTTCCAGCGGAGGAACTGGATGTCGACGAACGTCGGGACCTCAGGAACCGGCCTGCCGTTGACGGCCAGGTTTCGCTGAAGCGTTATCGCGAGCCGATGGCGCCGGTATTCGATAACCGCGACAACGACCGCCCAGGGCACGATGAGCACCGCGGTCGTGATGAGAAGTGACCCTGTGCGTGAGAACAGGAAGTAGTACGCGAGGATCACGATCGCAACCAGGTAGAGCAGGGTCGTCACGAGGTTCGACCATCCGCGCAGCTTCGTTAGGGCGGTCGCATACGTCGGACCGACGATGGGCTCCCAGGTGTGCCAGTAACGGCGGGGCCAGATCGAACCGTCCGCGGCGGCCATCACGCCCCCGTGCGGTGTGGGATGCCGGCGGTCATCCCGCCGTCGACGACGAACTCGGCGCCGGTCGAATAGGACGAGTCGTCGCTGGCCAGGAAGACGATCATCTTCGAGACCTCCTCCGGCTGGCCGGGACGGTGTTGCGGGATCTGCAGCTGCTTCGAATCGATGTCCGTGGTCATGGGTGTGGCGATGTAGCCGGGGTGCACGGAATTCACCCGGATGCCGAAGCCGCCGAGTTCCTGCGACGCCGACTTGGTCAGTCCGCGCACCGCGAACTTGGAGGCGACGTAGCCGTGCAGGTAGGCGCCGCCGCGGAGGCCCTCGACCGAGGAGATGTTGATGATCGACCCGTGCTTCAGTTTCTTCATTCCCGGAACGACCGCTCGCATGCCGAGGAATACGCCCGTCTGGTTGACCGCGATGATCGCGTTCCACATGTCGAGTGTGTACTGCTCGAACGGAGCGCCATGCGCGATCCCCGCGTTGTTGACGAGTATCGAAACCGGGCCGAACGCCTTCTCGGCGGCGGCCACCGCATCCGCCCAGCTCTGCTCCTGCGTCACATCGAGATGCACGTAGAGCGCGTTCGCGCCGAGTTCCCTGGCGAGTGCCTCGCCCGGCTCGTCCAGGATGTCGCCGAGCACGACCTTCGCCCCCTCCGCGAGCAGCGCTCGGGCATGCGTCTCGCCCATCCCGCGCGCGCCCCCGGAGATCAGGGCAACCTGTCCGTCGAGTTTCATTCGTTCTCCTTCAGTCGTGGGCGGGGGAGGTCAGGAGGCCGGCCAGGTAGAGGTCGGTGAGTTCGCTCGCGACCTGCTGCTTGGTGAGCGATCCGCCCGGCGAGTACCACTGGGCGAGGTAGTGCACGTCCGAGAAGAAGTTCGCGATCAGGATGGCCGGCGGAATGTCCGTGCGGAAGACACCCGTCTCGCGGCCGCGACCCAGGATCGCCTCGAAGGCGTCGTTGTATTCGCGTCGCCGCTTCTTCACCTCACGCTGGCGCTTCTCGCTCAGCATGTGCTGGGAGCGGAAGAAGACCGCACCATCCGCGAGCCCCTCGATGGAGGTGACGATGACGTCTTCGCACACGAGCCGGATGGTCTGCTCGGGGTCGAGGCCCCGAGCCACGATGGCGTCGAGGTGCTCGCGCTGCATCGACAGCAGCCGGTCGTAGATATCGAAGAGCAGGTCGTCCTTCGATGTGAAGTAGTGGTAAAGCGCGCCCTTTGTGACGCCGGCGGCGTCCACAATCTGCTGGACGCTGGTCTGGGCGTAGCCGTGCTCCGCGAAGAGCTCGACGGACACCCGCATGAGTTTCTCCGGAATGGAGGTGGGCGCGACCTGGGTCATGGTGTCCTCGGGGCTACATCACCGACGACAGCGAGCCGCCGCCGTCGATCACGAGAGTCTGGCCGGTGATCCACGCCGCGTCCTCGGAGAGCAGGAACGCGACCGGTCCGGCGACATCCGTCGGCACGCCGAGCCGCTTCAGCGGATAGCCCGCCGCGACCTTCTCTTCGCGACCCTCGTAGAGCGCCCTGGCGAAGTCGGTCTTGATCACGGCCGGGGCGACCGCGTTGACACGGATGCCCGGCGCCAGCTCGACGGCGAGCTGGACGGTCAGGTTGATGAGGGCGGCCTTCGAGACGCCGTAGATGCCGATCCCGGGTGCCGCGGTGATGCCGGAGATCGAGGAGATATTGACGATCGCGGTCGTGAGTCCGGCGGCGACTGCCTCGCGGCTCCAGGCCAGGCTGCCGATGAGGTTGACCTCGAAGATCTTGCGGATCGCGTCGTCGCCGACCTCGAGCGTCTTGCCGTACGCCGGGTTGATTCCCGCATTGTTGACGAGGAAGTCCAGAGAGCCGAACTCCGAACCGATTCGGGCGAACACCTCAGCGCGGTGGTCGGCGCTGTCGGCCTTGCCTGCGATGCCGATCGCCTTGGAGGGACCGCCGAGCGCGGCGACCGCCTCATCGAGTTTGTCCTGCCCGCGAGCCGTGATCACGACGCGCGCTCCGTCAGCCACGAGCCGCTGCGCGATGGCCAGGCCGATGCCGCGGCTGGCGCCGGTGACGAGTGCGGTCTTGCCATCGAATCGACCCACGGATGCTCCTCGCTGAGCTTTGACTGACGGTGGCGGCCGGCCTATGGTGCAGGTTCCGACCGGTTGGTATGTTCGATCCTAGACGTTGCCGTACGCGAAGGAGCTACAAATGTCGGACACCCGGACCCCCTCGGCGCACGGCACGGTCGAGGGCGAGGCCGACGAGAGATTTGCCGCTCTTCGCACGGAATTCCAGCGGATGCTCGACTCCGGTGAGGAGCTCGGCGCATCTCTCGCGGTCGTCGATCACGGCGAACCGGTCGTCGACCTCTGGGGCGGGTTCCGCGAGGCCCCGCGCGAGACGCCGTGGGTGCGCGACACCATCGTCAACGTCTGGTCGATCACCAAGACCGTGACGACGCTTGCGGCGCTGATGCTCGCCGACCGCGGTCTCCTCGACCTGGACGCTCCGGTCGCCGACTACTGGCCCGAGTTCGCGCAGAACGGCAAAGCCGCGATCACGGTCAAGCAGGTCATGTCCCACACGGCAGGCGTGAGCGGCTGGGACATGCCGTTCAGCGTCGAGGCGCTCTACGACTACGACGGTGCGGTCGCGCATCTCGCTGCGCAGGCACCGTGGTGGGAGCCGGGAACCGCATCCGGTTATTCGCTGCTCAACTACGGCCACGTGGTCGGGGAGATCGTCCGACGCGTCTCGGGCAAGACTCTGAAGGCTTTCGTCGCGGACGAGATCGCCGGGCCGCTCGGTGCGGATTTCTCGATCGGCGTTCCGCGCAGCGAGTACGACCGCATCAGCAACGTCGTTCCGCCGCCGCCCGCGAACCTCGACCTCTCGCAGCTGCCGCCCGGCCATCCCGCGCTCCGCACGTTTGCGCCTGTCCCAATGGATGCGACCGTCACTTACACGGACGCCTGGCGGGAGGCCGAGATCGGTGCGGCCAACGGTTTCAGCAACGCCCGTGCCGTCGCTCGCATCCAGTCGGTCATCACGAACGGTGGAGAGGTGGACGGTGTTCGCCTGCTCAGCCAGCCGACCATCGACCGTATCTTCGAGGTGCAGTCGGACGGGATGGACCTGGTGCTCTTCCAGCACCTGCGGTTCGGGATCGGATACGGGCTGCCGTCGCCGCAGGAGGCCCAGCTGCCCGATCGCCGCATCGCGTATTGGGGCGGTTGGGGCGGATCGATCGTGCTGAACGACGTCGATCGTGGCTTCACGTTCGCGTACGTCATGAACCGGATGGATGGCGCGGTGCTCGGCTCGACCCGCAGCGCCGCCTACCAGAAGGTGTTCCTCGAGGCGATCGCCTAGCCGCGGAACGGCACCGAATCACCCAGCCACTGGGCGAGAGTGTCGCGGAGGCGCTTCGGGAGCTCGACCGGTCGGCTCGTCTTGATGTTCACGAGTACGAGCGTCGTGCTCGCGATGGCGTAGACGACGGATGCGTCGGCCGACTGGAGCCGGTACCCGATGTCGAAGCTGGAGTTGCCGATGCGCGTGATCCACAGGTTCGAGGTGATCGGGCCATCCTCGTAACCGAGCGGTGCCCGATACTCGATCCGATGTCCGGCCATCAGTCCGTTCGAACCGTCGGGGAACAGGTCGAAGACCGACAGTTCGCCGGGCACATCTCCTGGTGCGTTATCGCCGAGTGGCGGGGTGAAGAGCGCGAACCGGGTGTCCTCGAGATACCGGATGAAGAACACGTTGTTGACGTGCCCATACGAGTCCATGTCGCCCCACCGAACCGTGATCGGGGTCGACAACATGGGTCAACCCTAGCGATTCTCGGTCGCAAAGTATCTTGATGTCGAGATACTTTAGAAAACGAGTAAGCTGGATTCGGCCCGCTTAGAAGGCCACCTGAGAGGAACTACCACCGTGGCAAAGATCAAGGTTGAAGGCACCGTCGTCGAGCTCGATGGCGACGAGATGACCCGCATCATCTGGCAGAAGATCAAGGAAACCCTGATCCACCCCTACCTCGACATCAACCTCGATTACTACGACCTCGGCATCGAGAACCGCGACGCGACCGACGACCAGGTCACGATCGACGCGGCCCACGCCATCCAGAAGTACGGCGTCGGCGTGAAGTGCGCCACCATCACTCCCGACGAGGCCCGGGTCGAGGAGTTCGGCCTCAAGAAGATGTGGAAGTCGCCGAACGGCACGATCCGCAACATCCTCGGCGGCGTGATCTTCCGCGAGCCGATCATCATCTCGAACATCCCGCGCCTGGTTCCCGGCTGGAACAAGCCGATCATCATCGGCCGCCATGCGTTCGGCGACCAGTACCGCGCGACCGACTTCGTATTCAAGGGCAAGGGCAAGCTCACCGTCCAGTTCACGCCGGATGACGGCAGCGAGCCGCTCAAGTTCGACGTCTACGACGCACCGGATGACGGCATCGCGCAGGTGCAGTACAACCAGGACGCCTCCATTCGCGACTTCGCGCGCGCGAGCCTCAACTACGGCCTGACCCGCAACTACCCGGTATACCTCAGCACCAAGAACACCATCCTGAAGGCCTACGACGGCCGCTTCAAGGACATCTTCCAGGAGATCTTCGACACCGAGTTCAAGGAGCGTTTCGACGCCGCCGGCCTCACCTACGAGCACCGACTCATCGACGACATGGTCGCCTCGGCCATGAAGTGGGAGGGCGGCTACGTCTGGGCCTGCAAGAACTACGACGGCGACGTTCAGTCCGACACGGTCGCGCAGGGCTTCGGCTCGCTCGGTCTCATGACCTCGGTGCTGTCGGTTCCGGACGGCTCGGTCGTCGAGGCGGAGGCCGCTCACGGAACAGTCACCCGCCACTACCGCATGCACCAGGCGGGCAAGCCGACCTCGACCAACCCGATCGCGTCGATCTACGCGTGGACCCGCGGCCTGTCGCACCGCGCGACCCTCGACAACAACCCGGAGCTCGCTGCTTTCGCCGAGACCCTCGAGGATGTCGTCATCAAGTCGGTCGAGGCCGGTCACATGACGAAGGACCTTGCGCTGCTCGTCGGACCGGACCAGAAGTGGGAGACCACCGAGGAGTTCCTCGACACGCTCGACAAGAACCTGGCTGCGCGCCTGGCGTAGTTGGTTCGCCCCGCCCGGCTGCGGGGTCTGCCGCAGCGGCGGGAGTAATTGCCATGCGGCGG
>DASXCU010000038.1:0-26542 GCA_036491035.1 Galbitalea sp.
GTCCAGCTACAACCAGTTCGCGAGTTCGCTGGAGAACCGCGTGCTCGTCACGGCGCGCAAACTCGACGCCCTCGACGAGTCGAAGGTGATCGGCACTCCCCTGACCGTTGACCAGCAGCCCAAGCAGCTCACCGCGATCGAGCTGGAGCTCCCGGACGCGGACGACGACGCAATCGGCGCGTAGGTCGCGCTGCCACCAATCCGGGCGAGCGGCGATTGCGGGCCAGCGCGCACGCCCGCTTTCGCCGAATTGGCCCGGGATCGGGCGGGTGCTGGGACCATCGTCACGAGAACGATTCTGCCGGGTGTCGATATTCGGCTTCCGTGATCGTCGTACTAACGAGGATGATCGAATCACACGACAAAGGAGCTCATCATGGTCGCCATCACCGGTCTGTTCAGTGGCATCGCCGTCAAAGACATCGACGCAGCACGCACCTTCTATAGGAACGCACTCGGCCTTGCAGTCGAAGACAACGAAATGGGCGCCCTGAATATCTCGCTCCCGCAGGGCGGCGCCATCTTCGTCTACCCGAAGGGCGACCACGAGCCGGCCACCTACACCGTCCTCAACCTCGAGGTCGCCGACATCGACGCGGCCGTCGACGAACTGAGGTCGAACGGTGTGAAGCTAGAGGTCTATGACGGAACCCACCAGGACGACAAGGGAATCGCTCGCGGCAAGGCCGCGGGCTACGGGCCCGATATCGCGTGGTTCCTCGACCCGTCCGGCAACATCCTGTCAGTCCTGTCGAACTGAGCGAACTCTCGAACTGAGCTGGCCCTGCTCTAGTTCACCTTGGTGACCGGTCCGGTGATCGTCGTCACGTTGTTGACGTTGTCGGTCACGACCAGCTGGTACTGATAACACGTCCGGGTCGCACCGGTGTCCGAGTACGGGTTAGCCGGGTTGGTGTGTGTGGTCGGGAACGTCGTGATCGCGCCACACGTGCCCGCCGTGCGGTTGTAGGTCGACGAACCGCGCTTCAGGACGATGGATTTGATGCTCGACCCCGAGTCGGCCGCCGTGAACGGAACCGAGATCGCGGTGGACGTTTGCAACCCGTCGAAATTGTCCAGTGTGGCGGTAGGAGCTGTCGAGTCGATGGTGAGCGTAAACGTCGATGCGGCGCTCCCGGTGGCGTTGTTCGTCACCGTCACCGTCTCGGGACCGGCCGCGCTGGCGGTGGTCGTCGAGGTGTAGGTGCGCGAGCTTCCGCTACCAGTCGGCAGGTTCCAGCCGCCGCCGAGCGTCGGGAACGAGTAGCCGGTGGTCGGGATACCGGATGAGGTGTCACTGCTCGTGACCGTGAGCGTGAAGGTAGTTGCAGTTGTGGGGCTGTAATAGAGGACGCCGCCCGCGTAGTAGCCCGCGCTGGTCGTGATGCCGAGCGACGGCGTGCTCGGCGGTGTGGTGTCAACCTCCACGATTCCACTGACGAAGGTGGAGTAGTTTCCGAGCGCATCCGGCACGGCGTACTTATACGCGTAGCACGCGTTATCGCCGACGGAGTCCGCGTACGTGGCGGACGGGTCTGCGGCGACGAGCGAGAAGGCTCCGAAGGTACCGCAGGTGCCGAGGGCGTTCGCCGTCGAGTTCAGTGTCGCGGTCGCGCGGTAGAGGTATGCGGCGCCGGTCGGAACACCGCTGGGGTCGGAGCCCTTCGCTAGCGACAGGTTCAGAGTGGTCGAGGTCGAGAAGACGCCACCCGTGCCCGTCAGCCCCGTCGCGGTGACGGACCCGCCGGTCGGTCCGCTCGAGTCGGTGCCCTGGTTGGCGCCGAGCTGGAAGTGGTTGAGAACGTCGGTGCCCGTCAGCGCCGTGTTGTACACGGAGAACTCGTCGAGCGAACCGGTGAACGGGAACCCGGTGTTCGGGTCGGCGGCGTCATTGACGTCACCGATCTGCAGGCCCGCGGAGTCGATAACCGTGTTGCGGGTCTGAGCCTGGGTACTGATCAGGGATCCGTCGATGTACAGCGACATCGCCGATCCGTTCCAGGTCACGACCGCCTGGTGCCACTTTCCGTCGTCGACGGTGGTCGCGGTCGTGAACGATGCGTCGTATGGGCCACCCCAGCCCCACGTGGTCAGGCTCGAACCGGACGGGTCGATCCACAGTCCGAACTCCTCGCCGTTGCTGTAGGAGCCGTAGGTGAATAGCGTCTGGTGCAGGGTGGATGTCGTCTTGAACCAGACCTCGACGGAGCGCGCGGCCGATCCCGTCGGAAGGCCGGTCGGCGTCTTGTCCTGCAGCCATCCCGTTGACCCGTTGAGAGAGACCGCGGTGTCCGCGTCGTTCTGCGGGTCACCGTTGACGCCGAGCGTCGCGCCGTTCGTGTACGTCGGGTTGAGGCTTCCGATGGTGTCGAGCGCGGTGGTGTTGCCGCCGATCGACGAGTCACCGAGACGCAGCTGGTCGATGAGGCCAGTGGTCGCGTAGCGGACCGCACCCGCGTAGTCGACGAGCGCCGTGCTGCTGGTGGTCGCGGTGAAGGAGTTGCCGACCGCGTCCGTAAGAACGTACTGGTAGCGGTAGCACTTCGAGTTCGTGACGCTCGTGTCGTTGAACGGCGACACCGGGTTCGCTGGCCCGATGTCTGCGAAGGAACCGAACGCGCCGCATGAGCCGCCGCGCAGGTTCGCCGACTGGCGCTGAAGCTGCGCGCCGGCCAGGCCTGAACCGCTGTCCGCGCCACTGAACGTCACGGCGACGTAGCGCCCCGGCGAGTAGGAGTTCGTGTAGCTGATCGAGCCGGTTGGCGCCGTGGAGTCGTTGACCAGGGTGCCGCTCGTGATCGCGGCGTTGTTCGCGAGGTCGGTACCGGTGACGGTTTCCGTCGGGCTGCTCGTGGTGCCGGCAAGCCAGGTGAACGCGTTGGAGACGTAGGGACCGCCGGTCGGAGACGGGACGACGGATGGCGTGTGCGCGAATCCGGCCGTCGTTCCACCGAGCGCGCTCGTGCTGCTGGACGCGGGACCGCATCCGGCATCCGTGACGGTGTTGGTAATGCTGAAGCTTCCCGCAACAGATCCGCGGTAGTACGCCGTCGTCCCGACGATCGCGGCGCCACCGACGATGTTCGACAGCGAGATGTTGTTGGCCGGCGGAGTGGCGTCCGTGCAGGTCACCGGACTCATCGCGCTCTCGGCACCCGTCCAGTTGGTGGAGAACACGGGAGTGACGGTGTACCGCCAGGAGCCCGTGGGCACAGCGGTCTCCGTGCAGGTGAGCGCGGTGATCGTACCCGCGCAGTTACTGCCGATCGTCTGGGCTGCCAGAGTGGTGGCGTTGTACCGCTTGACGACGTAACCGGACACGGCCGTGCCGCTGGCAAGAGCGGATGCCGCCCAGCTAAGAGTGACCGTCGTACCTGCCGGGGTCGCGACCGGAGTCTGCCCTGCACCGACGGTCGTCGCGGATGCCGCGCCGTTGCCTGCCGTGCCGGTACCTGCGGACCAGTAAGCCCAGACGCCCGATCCTGCGAGCGAGAAGACCACGAGCGCAGCAAGGAAGCCGATTGCACGCCACGGGCGGAATCGGCGGGTACCTGCGCGCGTCGTCATCAGGCGCCCAGAAGGTAGACGGTGAAGGTCGCGCCCTGGCAGGCGTTGACGGCGGACGTGGACATGGTCAGTGCGTTCGTGAGAGTGACGGCGAGCGTTCCGTTAACCGTTCCGACTTTCCCGTTGACCGTCCAGCCGGCACCGCCGTTGGTCTGGGTTGCGAAGGAGAGGGTCGACAGGGTGCAGCCGGCGTGTGCGGCGTCGACGCCGAATCCGTTCGTGCCCTGCGTTGTGTCCAGGGCGAGGGATGAGATCCTCACGCGCGCAACGTTCGGGTTCGTCATCGTGAGGAGAACGTTTGTCGATCCGCCCGGAAGGAGCGTGCCGGTCGGAGTCCCCGCACTAATGGTCAGCGGTGTCGTGGTGCCGTTGGCACCGAATCCGGTACCGGACCCGCCCGCGCTCCAGTAGGCGTACGCGACGCCCGCGCCGCCGACGAGCACCACGGCGAGCGCGAGGATCATCGCGATCGTCCCGAGAAGCTTGCGCGTCATTTCGTCCACCACGTTCCGTGGGCCGTGTACGCGAGGTTGATGGTGGCGCCCTGGCAGCCGTCGTCGAGCTTCGGACCGACGGCGGTCAGGTGGAGCGACGGCCACTCGGACGTCTTCGACGTGATCGAGGCGAGAGTGACGGAAGAGAAGGGCGCAAGGCGCACCGCGAATTTGGCGCCCTGGCGAAGAGTGAAGTTACTGGCCGAACATTTTTCGCCCTTGTGTACCGGCGTGATGCTGGCGATCCGAACGGTCAGCTCGCTGACCTGGATCGGATAGAAGTGCGGATTCGAAATCCGGACGCTGATGGGCGCGGTGGTACCCGGAAGGAGTGCACGCGAGGTGCTGCCATCGATTCCAAAGGTCGCGCCCCACAAGGCGACGATCAGGAAGATGACGAAACTGAGAAGCGCAGCGCAGAACGCAGCAACACGCTTTGTCATGGTGGGCCCTTCGGGATATGAGCACGGCACTCGGGATGCCGTTTGCGCGACCGTGAACGCGCGGGGTTGGATGGGCGCGGCGCGAAGCCGCGCCCATCCTTACTTGAGTAGGACTAGCTCACCGCGTACGAGATGGTCAGGACGGCGTTCTTGCACGCGTCCTGGTTCGTCGTCGGCTTGTCGAGGAACGCGATGGTCGCGCCCGTCCACGTGTCACCGGCGCCAACTTCGGCGCCAATGCTTGCCGGGGTGAGCGTGTAGTCGCCCGCGGTGCAGCCGGGAATGACGACGCCCGTGGACGTGGCCACCTTGGTGATGCTTGGCGCGACAGTGGTCACCCAGACCTTGCCGGGGTTCGACGTGGTGAACGTTCCACCCAGCGTCTGAGCTGCGCTTCCCGGCGCGAGACCGGTAACGGTGGTCGACTGGGCCACGTTGATGTTCTGGCTGGTGCCCGTGGTAGCCGAGCCAGTGCCCGTTCCACCTGCGGACCAGTAGCCGTACGCAACCGCGCCGCCACCACCGAGAAGAATTGCTGTGATTGCGATTGTTGCCGCAACCTTACGTTTGCTGATTTTGCGCACGACAGTGCCCCCTTTTATCGGATGTTAAGGTAAGGCGATCTGCCGGATCGAGTCTCTAGGTAAGACTCGGTGTGGACCTTCTAGGGTTGGCCCACTGGTGTTTCGCCGTGGCCGAGCATAATCCACGAAAACAAGCCGATTCATGCGTTTGACTCGAACTGGGGGCACACACGGCTACCCCCTATTCGAGCCACTTTTCCGCCCGGTGATCGGCCAAAACTCGACGGATTGTGCCGGATCTGGACCGGAGAACGATACTTTCCGTGCGAATCACGGGACCGAGTTTTCGCACGCCCTTGACGAGTCCGCCATCCGTCACACCGGTCGCGACGAAGTAGGTGTCCTCGCTTCGGACGAGTTCGTCGGTGTCGTAGACGTGGTCGAATTTAAGGCCCGCATCGAGCCCGCGCTGCTTCTGTTCGTCGTCGGTGGGATGAAGGATCGTCTGGATCACTCCGCCGAGCGCCTTCATCGCGCAGGCGGTGACGACGCCCTCCGGGCTGCCGCCGATTCCGGCGCACAGATCGATGCGCGTTCCGTACAGGGCGGCGTTGATACTGCCCGCAACATCCCCATCGAGCATCAGTCGGGTGCCGGCTCCCGCGGCGCGGATCTCGTCGATCAGCTCGGCATGCCGGGGACGGTCGAGGACCGCGACCGTGATGTCGGAAACCGACTTGCCCTTCGCCCTGGCCAGGGCGCTGATGTTCTCGCCGATGGGCTTCCGGATGTCGATGATCCCGACGCCTTCGGCTCCCGCCGCGATCTTGCGCATGTAGAAGACGGATGAGGCGTCGAGCATGCTCCCCCGGTCGGCGACGGCGATCATCGAGAGCGCGTTCTGCCGGCCGGCGGCGGTGAGCGACGTTCCGTCGATGGGGTCCACCGCGATGTCGCAGGCCGGTCCGTTGCCATTGCCGACATGCTCGCCGTTGAACAGCATGGGCGCGTGATCCTTCTCACCCTCACCGATCACGACCACCCCGTCGAAGTTGACGGTGCCGAGGAACGTGCGCATCGCATCCACTGCCGCGCCGTCGGCGGCGAGCTTGTCGCCGCGCCCGATGAAGGGGACTGCTCGGATGGCCGCCGCCTCGGTCGCGCGCACCAGTTCCATGGCGAGGTTGCGGTCGGGATGCAGGTACAGCGTTGCGGTATCGGAGTTCACCACGAAATCGTCCTTACAGAACTGTTTCGGCGATGGTGGTGGGATCCCGAAATGGAATCAACGCCCTGGGTCAAGAGTACCGAAATCGGCTTCGGTAGACTTTGGGCACCACCGTAACCGCACCCCAAGGAGCCGCAATGCCCATCGCAACCCCCGAGCAGTACGCCGAGATGCTCGACAAGGCGAAGACCAAGGGGTTCGCGTATCCCGCGATCAACGTCTCCTCGTCGTCGACGATCAACGCGGTGCTGCAGGGCCTCACGGAGGCCGGTTCGGATGGCATCCTGCAGGTGACGACCGGTGGTGCGGACTACTTCGCCGGCCAGACCGTCAAGAATCGCGCTTCCGGAGCTCTCGCGTTCGCGGCGTTCGTCACCGAGGTCGCGAAGAATTATCCCGTCACGGTCGCCCTGCACACCGACCACTGTCCGAAGGATGCGCTCGACGGATTCGTGCTCCCGCTGATCGCCGCTTCCGAGGCCGAGGTCAAGGCGGGCCGCAACCCAATCTTCCAGTCGCACATGTGGGACGGTTCGGCTGTTCCGCTCGAGGAGAACCTGAAGATCGCGAAGGAGCTCCTTCCGCGGATGAGGGCCATCCACGCCATCCTCGAGGTGGAGATCGGCGTGGTCGGCGGCGAAGAGGACGGTGTCGCGCACGAGGGCGCGAACGAGGCGCTTTACACGACGGTGGGCGATGTGACCCGCGCGGTCGAGGCGCTCGGTCTCGGAGACCAGGGTCGATACATCGCTGCCCTCACGTTCGGCAACGTACACGGCGTCTACAAGCCCGGTGGCGTCAAGCTTCGACCGGAGCTGCTGGGCGAGATCCAGGCCGGCATCGCGGAGAAATTCGGTACGGCCGCAAAGCCGCTCGACCTGGTGTTCCACGGCGGCTCTGGGTCATCGGATGCCGAGATCGCCGAGGCGGTAGCCAATGGGGTCGTCAAAATGAACATCGACACAGACACGCAGTACGCGTACAGCCGGTCGATCGCCGACACCGTGCTGCGCAACTACGACGGCTTCCTGAAGGTGGACGGTGAGGTCGGCAACAAGAAGATCTACGACCCGCGCGCCTGGGGAAAGCTGGCCGAGACGGCCATGGCGAAGCGGGTCGTCGAGGCGACGCAACAGCTCGGCAGCGCCGGACACTCCGGCAAGTAGCGGCCAGGCGCAACTAGGCGCTGCGTCGCTCCAGCGCTTCGCCGGCGGCGGAGTCGGCAAGCATTCGCCGCGCCAGCGCGAGAAGGGCAGCCACCGGCTGATCGATGGTCGCCTCGTCGATAGTCGCGTACAGCGCATCTTCTACGGCGGAGATCCCGGATGAGAGTTTTCGCCCGTTCGGCGTGAGCTCGAGCGAAATGGAGCGCCGATCGGTGGTCGCCGTCGTGCGCCGGACCGCGCCCATCGCGACCAGCCGGTCGACGAGTCGACTCGGTCCGGTGCCGCTCTCGCAGATCAGCAGCTCACCCAGCCCCGCCAGGCTGAGCGGCGCGAATTCGTCGAGTACGCGAATCACCTCGGCCTGTGCGGGAGTAACGCCGAGCGGTCGGAGCGCGGCGATCAGCCCGCGATTGCCTTCGCGCTGCAACGCCAGGATCGCGTAGCGGAGCTCCTCGGCCGGACGCATTCCCATCGGATTCCTTCTCGGTCGATCGTCGCGTTTTCAAATACATGTCGTGTCATGTATTGTCGTATCACCTAATGATAACGAGGATGCCATGAAGCCCGCAGATCCCATTCCGCGTGTCGCCGTCGTCAGCACCGGTCGGGTTGCGATCCGGCCGGAACACGTCGGTCCGACTCGCAAGAGCCAGACGCGCTGGCTGCTCACGTCACGCACCTGGACCGAGCCCCTGCCCATCAACGTCTACGTGATCGAACACCGACGCGGACTGGTCCTGTTCGACACCGGCCAGGATCGGGCATCCGTCACCGACCCCGGCTATTTTCCCGGAGGTCTCCTCGGACGTATCTATGGTCGCCTCGCCCGATTCGAGATCGGTGAGGCCGACACCCTGCCGCGGCAGCTCGCGGCCGCGGGGTTCGACGTCGCAGACGTCCGCACGGTGCTTCTCTCACACCTGCACCAGGATCACATCGGCGGCCTGCCCGACCTCGGGCACGCGAGAATCCTCGTTGCCGCTGACGAACTCGCCGACCTCGAGCGACCCGGCGCCGAACTGCGCGGCTTGCTGCGTCGGCACATCGAACTCCCCGGACTGAAGCTCGTGCCGGTCGAGTACGCGCCGCTGCACGACACCGCGCTGGGCGACACCGAGCTCGCGCCGTTTACCAGCGGGCTGGACCTGTTCGACGACGGCAGCCTCATCATCCTGCCCACCCCCGGTCACACTCCCGGGTCGTTCTCGCTCCTCGTACGCCGGGCGGGATTTGCGCCGCTGCTCCTCGTCGGCGACCTGACCTACGACATCGCGAAGATGGAGCGCGGCGAGTTGCCCGGCTCCGGAAATCAGGCGCAGATGCGCGAATCAACGGCGCGGATCGCATCGCTGCGCGAGCGGATGCCCGACCTCGTCGTTCTCGCCGCGCACGATCCGAGCGCCGCGGGTCGGCTGCGGGCGTCCCTCGATTCGGCTACGACGGCGGGATCTTGAACCGCATGAGCAGGCTTCGACCGTCATCCCAGCTCAGATCCTCGACGGTCGTTTTCAGGGTCAGGTAGTACGGCGCGAGCAGCACGAGCCGGCGGCCCTCCGGGAGATCGACATCGATGCTCAGCGCGACGGCTGTCGATCCGTCCGGCTGTGCGCGAAGCTCGATCAGCAGCGTGTGCCGGTCGACGACCGTGCTCTCCATCGCCGCGACGAGCAGCCCGCGGAGCGCGGTGCGCTGCGACTCATTCATGGAGTCCGCCAGCCGACCGGGATCACTCACGATCATTCCGGTCTCGTGAGCGACGATGTCGAGCCAGCTGCGGCTGGTGGCGGTCACCAGCTCGGTGCGCAGGCGCCGGGCGATCTGGGCCGCGAGTGCGCGGTTCTCCGGAGTGATCGTGCCGGCCGCGGCTACCCGCTCGAGGAACGGGGCGACCCGCGCACTCACTCGCGCGATGCGGTCACGCTGCCGGTCCGGGTCCGGGCCGTCACTCGTGGCGTAGAACTCCTCGACCCCGGCCGAGGTGTCGAGCAGCGCGAGCGTTCGCGAGACGACAGTGTACGCGAACACGATGCCGCCCGCCGCGCCGATCGTAATCGGGCCGACGGCGATGATGAGCAGCGCGGCCGGCGGCCAGAAATCCGTCTGCGATGAGAACACGATCCAGCCGACGATCCCCGAGAACACAATCAGCGGAGCCGTGCAGATCAGTTGTTTACGGGGCGTGCAGTACGGGGACAGCGACACGAACGTCGCCGAGAGCGCAATGCCCGGCCACCATTGCGCGATCGGCAGCGTCCCGCCGTACGTACCGAAAGCGGACACCACCATTCCCGCGCAAGCGAGAGCGAGGATTCCGGCCGCGTCTCGCATCCGGAACCGCGGCCGGTTGGGCTGTGCGCTCCTCGTCGTCAGCCACCCCGCACCCAGGAAGAACGCCATCGCGACAAACTGGAGCGGGACGTTCGACCACGAGTTCCAATAGATGATCGTGATCGCCAGACCCTGCACAACGCCAGCGACGGAGAACACCAGCGGCATAAGCGGACCGGTGAACCAGCTCAGCGGATCGACATCCTGCGGCGAGCGGGACCAGACGTTCGTCATGTCGACTCCTCGTCCGCAGCTTCGGGTTCAGGCAGCAGCGGCAGTGTGAAAAGCACGGATGTCCCGCTCCCTGGCGCCGACCACACCTTGACCGTGCCACCCGCGGACTCGACTCGACGAAAGACGGATGAGCGAAGACCGAGTCGGTCCGGCCCGACCTTGGTCGGATCGAATCCGATTCCGGCGTCGTTGACCGTCCAGGTGACGAACTCCTCGGTCGTCGAGACCACGATCTCCGCTGTGCCGACTCCGGAATGCGCCCGGACGTTCTCCAGGCACGCGCCCAGCGCACCGACCGCGGCGGCGACCGCCGCCTCCGTCATCCGCGCGACCGTGCCTGTGTCGCCGGTGAACTCGACGTTGAGTCCACGCCATTGGAAATCACTGACCAGCTGTGTCATCTGGTTGCGCAGTGACCCGTCGCTGGGTGCCACCACGGCTGTTGCGGCGGGCGTCGAGAGCACCTCGGCACCGGTGAGCGTGGCGACGTCGCTGCGCATTCGCGCGACGATGCGCTCGTCCAGCACATCCGGACCGTTGATCACCAGTGCCAGGTCGTTGAGCACGGTGTCGTGCAGCCGCGCGACGGTCTCCTGCTCGGTGGAGCGTCTCGCCTCGATGCGTCGCGTCTCACCGCGCAGCTGGAGAAAGTCGGGTACGCGCAGGCGTTGGGCGCGCTGCACGATGGAGAGCCCCAGGAAGATAGCGCAGTAGTTCGCGAGCGTGATCAGCGGACCGTTCCCGAACTGCGGGGCGATGCCGAGCTGGATCTCAGCTAGCCCCGTGCCGGCCGCGCCGAGCAGGAATCCGCCTATCCCCCACAGGATGGCCGGTAGCGGCCTGCTCCCGGCCGTCCCGACGAGGATGAGAATCGACTCCGGGCGGTTGATGAGCACGAGAGCGGTGGGCAGGAGTTCGGGGTGGTGCTGCAGGACCACGAAGACGAAGACGTAGTTGGCCACCGTCCCGACGGCCAGGTAGACCCCGAGAGTGAAGGGTGTGGTGTGCAACGCCGCGAGCGCCAGAGCCCCGAGCATTACGACGAGCGAGAGCACCGGAACCACCAGGTCCGTTGCGTAGTGGAAGCGCACGAGGATCGTCATCACACCCGGAATGCAGACGAGCAGGACAATCGCGGCAACCGCGTGACCGCTCCGGGTCACCGCGAAGACACTGACTCCCGCCGCAACCTTGCGCGGGAGGACAGGCACGCGTGCGACGCCGTCACTCACCCGTTCAGGAAACCACACCCGGCGGATGAACGCTCCGCTCCCACGCGGGCCGGTCTCAGGAGCGGGTGAAGATCGCGAGTACGACCGTCAGACACAGGTCGAAAACCGCGAACCCGAGGATGGGCACCCAGAAGGCCAGCTTGCCGTGGCGGAGTCGAAGGAGCGCCCAGACCGCAGTCAGCAGGAGCAGCACGATGTTGCCGGTGAGCAGCGCCCAGCCCCAGCTGTTGATTGCGCTCGAGATGGTGATCGCGACACCGAACAGTGTCGAGACCTGGTCGTAGGACTGCGAAGTGTGAAAGTAGTCCGAGTTCAGCAGGAAGACGAGGCCGATCCCGAGTTGGAAGATCGTCGCGAACCGGTCGATCGCGTTGCCCGGCAGGCGAAACGCGGGAACCTCCTGGCGATCCTCGGCCGCGGGAGGCGGGGGCATGATGGCCGGTGGGACGTACCGCTTGCCCATCGCGGCCGCCACCTGCTCGGGTGTCGCGTACTCGCCGTACTGCGGACGCGGAACGTCGTCAGCCATCGGCCTGCCAATCGAGCCTGCGCACCCTGCCACCGAGCCCGCGCTCGTCGGGATTGCCTGCCGCATCCGTACGCAGCTCGCGCGGCAGCGAGAACATGAGGTCCTCCTCGGCGGTGACAACGGACTCGACGGACGAGTAGCCCGCGTCGGCGAGATCGTCCAGCACCTCCTGCACCAGTACCTCCGGCACGGACGCTCCGGACGTCACGCCCACGGTTGCGACGCCGTCCAGCCACTCCTGCTGGATCTCGCTGGCGTAGTCGACGCGGAACGCGGCTGCGGCACCGTTCTCGAGCGCGACATCCACGAGACGCACGGTGTTCGAGCTATTGGCCGATCCGACGACGATTACCAGGTCGGCCTGCTCGGCCACCTTCTTGATCGCGACCTGTCGATTCTGAGTGGCGTAGCAGATGTCGTCGCTCGGCGGATCCTGCAGATTCGGAAACCGTTCGCGCAGCAGGCGCACGGTCTCCATGGTCTCGTCGACGCTCAGCGTGGTCTGCGAGAGCCACACCACGTGGTCGGGGTTCGAGACCTCGACCATAGCGACATCCTCCGGGCTCCCGACCAGGATGGTGCGCTCGGGGGCGTGACCCATCGTGCCCTCGACCTCCTCGTGGCCACGGTGCCCGATCAGCAGGATCTCGTAGTCGTCGCGAGCGAAGCGAGTGGCCTCGCGATGCACCTTGGTGACGAGCGGGCAGGTCGCGTCGATCGCGTCCAGACCGCGAGCCGCGGCATCCGAGACCACCTGGGGAGCGACGCCGTGCGCGCTGAAGACGACGTGCGAACCCTCCGGAACCTCAGATACGTCATCGACGAAGACGGCGCCCTTGGTCTCCAGCGTCGAGACAACGTGGATGTTATGGACGATCTGCTTGCGCACATAGACGGGTGAGCCGAACTTCTCGAGCGCTTTTTCGACCGCGATCACGGCCCGGTCCACTCCCGCACAGTACCCGCGTGGGGCGGCGAGGAGCACACGCTTCGGCCCGGGAACGGGGTTGTCCCTTAGCCTGTTACGTACCGCGGGGACCCGCGGAATCGAAAGGCTAACGGCGTCGCCGTTGGAGATGCTCACCCGCCCGATTCTACGGGGCGGCGATACCAGCAGTCTGGAGACGAACATGACAAGCTCACTCGCGGCAGAGGCGTACGAGAACGTCGTACTCGAACTCCAGGACGAACCCGGTGTGCGCGTGGATGAAGACGGCCTGCACGTCTCCGGCACCGTCTTCGCGTTCCTCGCGGGCGACGACCTGGTTGTCGACCTGCCCGCGTCCCGCGCCTCCGACCTCGTCGAACGAGGGCAGGGCACACGACTCCGCACCGACGGAGTGAAGTCCCGTGACCTCGTGAGCGTGAACGATCGCTCACTCTGGTCGGAGCTCGCGCGTGAGGCTCACGAGTACGTGGGTGAGCCGCCCGTCGGCGGCCAGTCGTGACGATCGCACCGGTATGACCATCGACAATGGCCCGCCGACGGTCGATACGCCGTGGCCGATCGGCATCCTGTCGTCCAAGATCAAGGGCTGGATCGACAAGCTCGGCACGGTCTGGGTCGAGGGCGAGATCACGCAGTGGGGAGTCTCGGGCGGCAACGTCTACGGCAAGCTCAAAGACCTCGACGCCGACGCAACCGTCTCGTTCACCATCTGGGGTTCGGTCAAGGCGAAGATCCCGGCCGACCTCGGGCAGGGCGATCGTGTCGTAGCTCTTGTGAAGCCCAACTACTGGGTCAAGGGCGGCACGCTCACCATGCAGGTATTCGAGATGCGGCACGTGGGTCTCGGCGACCTGCTCGAGCGTCTCGAGCGGTTGCGGCAGACGTTGAAGGCGGAGGGGCTTTTCGACGCGTCCCGAAAGAAGCCGCTCCCGTTCCTGCCACACTGCATCGGACTCATCACCGGCCGCGACAGCGACGCCGAGAAGGATGTGCTGCGCAACGCCCAACTGCGCTGGCCCGCCGTCGAATTCCGCATCGCTTATGCATCCGTGCAGGGCGAGAAGGCCGTCGGCGAGGTCACGGCGGCGCTGCGCACACTCGATGCGGACCCCGAGGTGGACGTCATCATCGTCGCCCGCGGCGGCGGCGACTTCCAGAACCTGCTCGTGTTCAGCGACGAGGGACTCGTGCGCACCGCGGCCGCGTGCCAGACGCCCCTCGTGTCCGCGATCGGTCACGAAGCCGATCGTCCCCTGCTCGACGAGGTCGCCGACCTCAGAGCGTCGACGCCGACGGATGCCGCCAAGCGCGTGGTCCCGGATGTCGCGGAGGAGCTCGCCCGCATGCAGCAGGCGCGGGCTCGCATCGGTTCGCGCGTGACCGGCCTCGTGCTGACGGAGATCGACCGGCTCGAGCAGCTGCGCACCAGGCCCGTACTGGCGAACTCCGACTGGCTGATCGATTCCCGCGCCGACGAACTCTCGCGCTATGTCGCCCGCGGTGGGGAACTCGTTACACTCCTGCTCGATCGGGCGACGGCGCGCGTCGGCGAACTATCCGGGCATCTCCGCGCGCTGTCGCCGCAGCGCACCCTCGACCGCGGTTACGCCATTGCGCAGCTGCCGGGCGGTGCGGCGCTCCGCTCGGCAAAGGATGCGCCGAACGGCACACAACTCCTCCTCACCGTCGCCGACGGCAGACTGACCGCTACCGCGGGCGACGCCGAGCCTGCACCCAGCACCGATCGTTAGGATTGACGCGTGGCAAGCACATCCGCGTCCGGGAGCTCGAGTACCAGCAGCGAGGTCAGCGAACTGTCCTACGAGCAGGCCCGCGACGAACTCGTTCGAGTCGTGAACGAACTCGAGCAGGGATCCTCCACCCTCGAGGAGTCGCTCGCCCTCTGGGAGCGGGGCGAGGCGTTGGCCAAGCGCTGCGAGGAGTGGCTGCTCGGCGCGAAGGCGCGGCTCGATGCCGCGCGCGCCGCGGCGAGCGCGACCGATAGCTCGGCCGACTAACCGCCCGATGTCATCCCCTACCCCTGGTCGCGGCCGAATCGTCGCCGAGCTTGGCCGCCCGGAGACCCCCGAGGAGACGGCCGCTCGCAAGGCCGAGAACTCGCGCGCACACCGCGCGAACCAGACGACGCGCAACCTGATCCTCGCCCTGCTGGCCTCGCTGGTCCTCGTACTGTTCGTCGTCCTCGTAGTAGTGCGCCCGAGTACGAACCTTGTGACCCCGGTCAACTATCGAACGGTGGCGACGCAGGCCCAGAAGGATGTGACCGAGACCCTCGCGGCGCCGCCCCTGCCGAACGGCTGGAAGTCGAACGACGCCGAGCTGAAGTCCGACTCCGGCACCACGGTCACCTGGTACGTCGGCCTCATCACTCCGAAGCAGCAGTTCATCGCCATCGAGCAGGGCATCGCCACGAGCGACACCTGGTTCGGCTCGCTTCTCGGTAAGGCGCAGCCGACCGGTCACGTCACCATCGATGGCGTCGACTGGACCGTCTACAACCAGCGCACCGCATCCGGAGTCGGCAACTTCCCGTACTCCCTCGCGGGCACCATCGGCAAGTCGCACCTCGTCCTGCACGGCAGCGCGAGTGACGCCGAATTCCACACTCTCGCAACGGCGGTCGCAGACCAACTGAAATCCACGAGGAGCAATTGAGATGACGGGGACACTCACGCCGGGCGCCGCCTGGCAACAGCTGGTCAGCGGCAACGAGCGATTCATTGAGGGAGACCCCCAGCATCCTCGACAGGATGTGGAGCGCCGCACCGAGCTCGCTGCGGGTCAGGCACCGATCGCCACCCTTTTCGGCTGCAGTGACTCACGACTCTCGGCGGAGATCATCTTCGACGTCGGCCTCGGCGACCTGTTCGTCATCCGAAACGCCGGGCAGGTCATCTCCGACAGCGTCGTCGGGTCACTCGAGTACGCGGTCGCGGTGCTCGGAGTGCCGCTGCTCGTCGTGCTCGGCCATGATGCGTGCGGCGCCGTCAGAGCGGCCATCGACTCGCAGGCCGCGGATGCGACGCCCCTGCCACCGCACATCGCGGACCTCATCGCCCCCATTGTTCCCGCCGTGCGCCTGGTCGCCGGCAACTCGGGAGCGATCGCCGCGGACGGCTCCGTCGACACCGCACTGGTCGACAGCCACGACGTCGGACGCGAGCACCTGCGCGACACCATCAGGGAGCTGCTCGAGCAATCCGAACTCATCAGCGACGCCGTCGCCGCGGGTACGCTGGCTATCGTCGGTGCGAACTACAGCCTCACGATCGGCCGCGCCGAACCCGACATCGTTGTCGGAACGCTGACGACCACCTAGGCGACTCCAACCCTCTCTCCCCCCACGAATCGACAAAGGAAGAACGCAGTGGCCTCGACGCCCGAGTACCGAATCGAACACGACACCATGGGCGAGGTTCGAGTGCCCATCGATGCGCTATATGGAGCACAGACGCAGCGCGCTGTCGAGAATTTCCCGATCTCCGGCACGGGCCTCGAGCCCGCGCAGATCGTCGCGCTCGCCCGCATCAAGAAGTCTGCCGCGCTTGCCAACGGCTCGCTCGGCGTACTCGACCAGAAGATTGTCGACGCGATCGTTACCGCGGCCGATGCCATCATCGCCGGCCACCACCACGACCAGTTCCCGATCGACGTTTACCAGACCGGCAGCGGCACCTCCAGCAACATGAACATCAATGAGGTGCTGGCGACGCTCGCCAGCGAATACCTCGGCTCTGCCGTTCATCCGAACGATCACGTGAACGCGTCACAGTCGTCGAACGACGTCTTCCCTACCTCGGTACACGTCGCCGTGACGGGTGCTCTCATCGAGCAGCTCATCCCCTCCCTCGAGCACCTCGCGGTATCGCTCGAAGCCAAGGCAGAGCTGTGGAAGACGGCCGTGAAGTCCGGACGCACCCACCTGATGGACGCGACCCCCGTGACGCTCGGCCAGGAGTTCGGCGGCTACGCACGGCAGATCCGTCTCGGTATCGCGCGGGTCAGGGATGCGGTCGCTCGCGTCGCGGAGGTCCCACTCGGGGGCACCGCGGTTGGCACCGGCATCAACACCCCGCTCGGGTTCCCGCAGAAGGTCATCGAGCTGCTCGCCGCGGAGACTGGGCTGCCAATCACGGAGGCGCTCGACCACTTCGAGGCGCAGGGCGCTCGCGACGGACTCGTCGAGGCCTCCGGCGCTCTCCGCGTGATCGCCGTCTCCCTCACCAAGATCTGCAACGACCTGCGCTGGATGGGCTCGGGCCCGAACACGGGACTCGGCGAGCTTCACATCCCCGACCTCCAGCCGGGATCATCCATCATGCCGGGCAAGGTCAACCCCGTCATTCCCGAGGCCACGCTTCAGGTCTGCATGCGGGTCATGGGCAACGACGCCACGATCGCGTGGGCCGGCGCGAGCGGATTCTTCGAGCTCAATGTCGCGATTCCCGTCATGGGCAACGCGCTGCTCGAATCCATCCGACTGCTCGCCAACTCGACCAGGCTGCTCGCCGACACCACCATCGATGGCCTCGAGGCCAACCTGGAGCGGGCCCGCGCCCAGGCCGAGTCGTCGCCGTCGATCGTGACTCCGCTCAACCGGATCATCGGCTACGAGGCTGCGGCGAAGGTCGCGAAGCACGCCGTCGCGGAGGGCATCACGATTCGGCAGTCCGTAATTGACCTCGGCTTCGTGGAGCGCGGTGAGATCACGGAGAAGGAGCTCGACGAGAAGCTCGACGTGCTCTCGATGACTCACCCCGGCTGACCCGCCCCGAATAACTCACGCCGGCTGACCCGCACGCTAGAGCCGACTCACCGCCTCGAGCGCGACAGCGGCCCAGAATCCGCCGAGAAGAAACGGTCCGAACGCGATTCGCCGACCGCGCCTGCCTGCGATTAGCAGAACGACGCTGACGAGCCCTCCGATGAGGAACGCGATCACCGGCGAGCGCACCGCCACCGCGGGCGTCCAGGATGCGAGACCGAGGGCTGCGCCGAGCTTCACGTCACCCATCCCCATCCCGCCGACCAGGTTCAGGATGAGCAGGAATACCGAGTAGGCACCGCCGGCGAGAAGCGCGACCAGCGGCAACTTCCCGGAAACCACCCACTCGATCAGGCACCCGGCCCCGCCAGCGGCGATCCCGGGCAGCACCAACACGTTGGGGAGCCGATGTTCCCTCAGGTCGGAGCCGATTAGCCGAGGCGTGACGGCGGCCAGGTACAGCACCGCAATTGCTTCCGGTCGAAGTCCCACGGCGACCGCGCCGATCGCGGCTAACGGAAACGCGAGCAGGGAGAGAAGAACCCGCCGCCGCATCCCGCGAGGCTAGCGAACCCGCGGCGCACGCACCCCGTCCCATCCACAGTTCCCATTCTCGGCTCCCTCTACCGCTGAAGACTCAGGCGATTCCGGAGGTCCAGCCGCCATACGGGCCTGCACCCCAACTATCTCCTGAGTTTTCGGCCGAATGGTGGCTGGCGGGAGCCGAGATCAGGCGAGCTCGTTGCCCTCCAGCAGATCGGTTACCAGGGCGGCGATCGCGGACCGCTCGGATCGCGTCAGGGTGATGTGGGCGAAAAGTGGGTGGTCCTTCAGCGTCTCGATGACCGACGCGACACCGTCGTGGCGCCCGACCCGGAGGTTGTCCCGCTGGGCGACGTCGTGCGTGAGCACCACGCGCGAGTTCTGTCCGATCCGCGACAGCACGGTCAGCAGCACGTTGCGTTCCAGCGACTGCGCCTCGTCCACGATGACGAACGCGTCGTGCAGCGAGCGTCCGCGGATGTGGGTCAGCGGCAGCACTTCGAGAATGCCGCGTGCCATCACTTCCTCGATCACGTTCTGGGACACAACGGAGCCGAGAGTGTCGAAGACGGCCTGGGCCCACGGGTTCATCTTCTCTGCGGCGTCGCCGGGGAGATAGCCGAGTTCCTGTCCCCCGACCGCGTACAGCGGACGGAACACCATGATCTTGCGGTGCTGCTGCTTTTCGAGCACCGCTTCGAGTCCGGCGCACAGTGCGAGGGCGGACTTTCCGGTTCCCGCGCGTCCGCCGAGGGAGACGATCCCGATCTCGGGGTCGAGCAGCAGGTCAATCGCGAGGCGCTGCTCGGCGCTTCGCCCGTGAAGTCCGAACATGTCGCGGTCACCGCGAACGAGACGCATCTGGCCGCGTCTCGTGACTCGCCCGAGCGCGGAACCGCGGTCGGAATGCAGCACCAGTCCGGTATTCACCGGCAGATCCTGGATGAGTCGGGTCGAGAGCTTCTCGGCGTCATAGAGTTCGTTCATCTGCTCACTCGAGAGCGTGATGTCGGCCTGGCCGGTCCAGCCGGAGTCGACCGCCAGTTCCGCGCGGTATTCCTCGGCGGCGAGGCCGATCGAGGCCGCCTTGACACGCAGCGGCAGGTCCTTAGAGACGACCGTGACATCCAGTCCGTCGCCGGCGAGGTTGAGCGCGACAGCGAGGATGCGCGAGTCGTTGTCGCCGAGCTGGAGCCCGGACGGCAGGACACTCATGTTGGAGTGGTTGAGCTCCACCCGGAGCGAACCGCCCGCCTCGCCGATGGCGATCGGGAAGTCGAGTCGCTCGTGCTGCACGCGCAGCTCGTCGAGATTACGCAGCGCCTGACGCGCGAAGTAACCGATCTCCGGGTCGTTGCGTTTGCCCTCGAGCTCGGCGATCACGACGACGGGAAGAACGACTGCGTGCTCCGCAAACCGGAAGATCGCCTTCGGGTCGGATAACAGAACGGAGGTGTCGAGGACGTACGTGCGTTCCGCTTGCCTTCCCTTCTGAGCCGATGATTCCTGGGGGCTTTTTCTGGCTTGAGGGCTGGCGAGTTCGGGCACGTGTACTCCGTCCCCGGGAGCAAAACGCCCCCGGTTGTGCTTACGCGAAACGGCCACGTGCGACTCAAGACGAACTTATGTGGCCGTCTCGACCGGGCGACTTGTCCGGTGTCTTGACGCTAAGCGACCGAGGTAACGCGGCTGACGCGCGACACGCCCACGGCGCGTTTCGACAGGGTTAATACTTTGCGTCCCCTAGACGCTGATGGCCGTCGCGAAGCTGACGAAGCTCGCGCGGAGCATGTCGAAGGTCTCGTCGTCGGTGGAGACGTGCGGGCTCAGACGGATGCGCCCCTCCCGTGTGGTCGTGGTGACGCCGTGGTTGAACAGCGATGCCGTGAGCACGGTGAGCTGGTCGGCGGGTGGTTCGACGACGACGATTCCGGCGCGCTCGGCGAGCTCGCGCGGTGACACGACAGGGATCGCGTACTCGTCGGCGAGGCCGATGATGCGGCTCACCTTCTCCGTGATGCTGGCGTTGATCGCGACGACGCCGACCTGGGCGATCTCTTCGAGCGCGACCGCGAGACGGGCCTCCGCGATGAAGTCCGGATTGGAGATCGCGAACCCACCTACTCCGGCCTTGGGCGGCTCGACCCCGCCGAGCGGCAGCTCGCCACTCTCGGTCGCGTTGAAGCCGGAGAACACCGGGACCAGGGACTGCGCCGCGCGTTCGCTGAGCGCCAGGAAACCCGTGCCCCAGCCGGCTCGCACCCACTTCTGCCCACCGGCGGCCACCACGTCGGCGACCTCGTATGGCGCATCGACGACGCCGAAGCCCTGCGTGGCATCCACGATCAGGAGCCGATCTCCGATGACCTGGCGGATGCCCTCGAGGTCGGCGAGATAACCGGTGCGGAAGTCGACGAGGCTGACGGCAACCGCCGTGATCGATTTCGTCAGCTGTGCCTTCAGGTTGCCCGGCGTCACTCGACCGTGGTCGGTCTCGATCCATACCGGGCTGATGGCGCCGAGGGCTTCGGCTGCGCGCACCGCGGCGTAGGTCAGGCTCGGAAACTCCGCCGGCGACAGGGCGACCGACCCTGTCAGGCCGAACATGGCGTGCATCAGCCCGCTCGAGGTGTTGGGCTGGAATCCGATTCGGCTGGGCGGGAATCCGCTGACGGACGCGACCGCGTTGCGAACCCGCTCATCCTGCTCGAAGAGGCTGTCGACGGTACCAAACCGCGCACGACCGAAGAGACCCAGCTGCGCGTACTGCTCGTCCTTCACCGCGCGTCCGGGAGGGCCCTCCGCGGCGAAGTCGAGGAAGCCGGGCTCCTCGCCGAAAGACTCAACGTATTCGTCGAACGAGATCATGAGCCAAACCTCCGTTGCCGTCTCGAGAAGTCACGCAGCGCACGCAGGAAGTCGACCTCGCGGAGGTCGGGACCGAGCGCCTCGACGAAGTAGAACTCGCTGTGCGCGCTCTGCCAGAGCATGAAGTCGCTGAGCCGCTGCTCCCCCGACGTTCGGATGACCAGGTCGGGGTCGGGCTGCCCGCCCGTGTAGAGGTGCTCACCGATGAGCTCCGGCGTCAGGATTTCGGCGAGCGCTTCCAGCTCGCCGCCCTCCGACTCGTGCTGCCGGACGATGCTGCGCATCGCATCCGCGATCTCGCGCCGACCGCCGTAGCCGACGGCGAGGTTGATGTGGAGCCCCGTGTTCTCCCTGGTCGCCGCCTCGGCGGCCTTGAGCGCATCGATGAGCTTCGTGGGTAGACCCTCGTCGCTGCCCACGTGCTGGACTCGCCAGTTGCGGAAGTGCGACAGGTCGTCGGCCAGTTCGGCGATGATCTCGAACAACGTGCCCAGCTCCTCGGGCGTGCGACTGGTCAGGTTGTCGGTCGAGAGCAGGTAGAGCGTCGCCACCTGGATGCCGAGGTCGTCGCACCACTGGAGAAATTCCTGATACTTCGCTGCGCCGGCGCGATGCCCGTGCGCTGCCGTCTCGAGCTCGCGCAGCCGGGCCCATCGCCGGTTGCCGTCGATGATCATGGCGACGTGTCTGGGGAGAGTCTGCGAGGCGAGCTGGCGCCGAATCCGCCGCTGGTAGAGACGGTAGAGAACACCGCCGCCGATCGGCACTTCTCGCTGATTCACACTGGTAACGCTAGCCCAAAGCGGATACCCAGCCTGATGATTTACCCCCGGTGTACGGTGGGCGGATGAGCGCAGGGGGCACCGAGACTTCGGCCGCTGACGACGGCGGGAAGCCCGTTCCGCACGTTCCTCTGCTCGAGGATGCCGTGCAGACGACACCCGCCGAAGTGAAGCCGACCTGGCGCGGCTGGATCCACGCCGGCACGTTCCCTGTCGCCATCGCCCTCGGGATCGTCCTGATCGTTCTCGCCGATGGCGTCGCCGCGAAGGTCAGCTCAGCGATCTTCATGCTGTCGTCGCTGCTGCTCTTCGGCAATTCGGCGCTCTACCACCGCTTCAACTGGAAGCCCCGCACGAAGGTGCTGCTCAAGCGCATCGACCACGCCAACATCTTCCTGCTCATCGCCGGATCGTATACACCGCTGACGGTGCTCTGCCTGCCGCAGCCGAAGCAGACCATCCTGCTCGCGATCATCTGGGGTGGCGCGGGAGTCGGCATCCTGTTCCGGATCTTCTTCATCCGTGCCCCGCGCTGGCTCTACGTGCCGCTGTACATCCTGCTCGGCTGGGCTGCGCTGGCGTTCATCGTCGACTTCTACAACGCGAACGCCGTGACCATGACGCTGATCCTGGTCGGCGGCGTCTTCTACACCGCGGGTGCGATCGTGTACGGGCTCAAGCGACCCAATCCGTTCCCTGGCAGGTTCGGGTTCCACGAGATCTTCCACTCGTTCACGCTGCTCGCGTTCCTCAGCCACTGGGTCGGCATCCTGCTGATTGCGACGCACCCGCCACTGGGCGCCTAGCTCGTCTTCGGTTTGCCCCGGTTAGCCTTGCGCTCCGCCGCCGCTGCCGCGGCGTCGGCGGCCGCCTGCTCCTCCTCGAGCTTCAGCCGCACCTCCTCGCGGTAGCGGGAGCGACGGATGCGACGGTTCATGTCGATGAGCAACAGGATCGTGACGACGGCGACGAGCAGGATGGCGATGAATCCGGCCACGCCAGGGGTGATCAGGTCCACGTTGCCCGTGTAGTCGGGGAACGGCGTCGGCGACGGTGTGGCAGCGCTAAGCATCTGGGCGTTAAGCATCACGAACTCCAGCGAACAGGTCACTCTCGGGCAGGTCAGTCGTAACCGTACTGTCTGCAAGCTGGTAGTCCTCTGTCGGCCAGACCTCGCGCTGCAGGTCGTTGGGCCACAGGAAGAACGTGCTGTCGGGGGCAACCTGGCTGGCGTGCGACAGCAGTGCCTGATCGCGGGCCTCGAAGAACTCGCCGACCGGCACGTGGGTGGTCGAGTTGTCGGGGCGGTCGAACCAGCGTCGGATCTCGCTCATCTGCTTGACCAGCTCGCCGTCCGGATCGCGCTCAAGCAGTGCGTCGTAGATCGCCGAAACACGCGAGCCGTTGATCGTCTGGTCGTAGTACGTCTTCTGGATCTGCCAGGCCGGACCGGCGTTCGGATAGCGGTCAGCGTCCGCTGCGGCATCCCGGGCATAGATCGAGATCTCGTGCGTGCGCACGTGGTCGGGGTGCGGGTAGCCGCCGTTCTCGTCATACGTGATGAGCACCTGCGGACGCAGTTCGCGGATAAGCCGAACGAGGGGCTCCGCCGAGATTTCCAGAGGGATGGATGCGAACGAGTTGATCGGCTCCGGCTCGCCGTCTTCCGGCCAGCCCGAGTCGACGTAGCCCAGCCAGCGATGGTCGACGCCCGTGACGGCGGCCGCGGCACGCATTTCGATGCGGCGAAGCCCGGGCAGGTCGCGCTCGGCACGCAGCACCGCCCAGTGGGCGAGCTGTTCGTTGAGGACCCGGCCCTCCTCGCCACCCGTACAGCTGACAACGGTGACCTCGGCGCCACGACTCTTGTAGTACGCCAGTGTTCCCGCGCCCTTGCTCGACTCGTCGTCGGGATGCGCGTGAACGGCGAGCAGACGCAGTTTCACCAAACTCCTAGGGAATAGCCAATAGCCTTTAGTAACTCAAGACTATCCGCAGGAGTTTGACGTGTCGGCAAGCGATCTGAACGCGCGCTATGGGCGCACGGGTGGTCGTCGTCGGCGAAATCTCACGTTCGCGATCGTGTTCGGCGGCGCCATCCTGATCGTGTTCGCCGCGTGGGCAATCTGGGTGGGGCTGTTCCAGCCCACCGCATCCATCGATTTCGACTCGACGGGGCAGTCCCGCGTCTCGTCGAACGAACTTCGCGTCACCTGGCAGCTCTCCGTCGATCCGGGCAAGCCCGCAGAGTGCGCCATCCAGGCCCTCGACACGAACTTCGGAATCGTCGGCTGGAAGATCGTTTCGATCCCCGCCTCCACGGTCTCTTCGCGCCCGCTCAGCACGGTTGTGCGCACCGCGCAGCCCGCCGTCGAGGGCAATGTCTACCAGTGCTGGATCCCGGCGGGTTGATCTAGCCCGTTCGACGGACTTAAGCTGTCGTATCCATTCGAGACCGGTCAGCACTGGCCGGTCTTATTCTTTGGCACGCAGGAGAGACATGTCAGACACCAACGTCACCTGGCTTACCCAGGACGCGTTCGATCGCCTGACGGCGGAGCTTGAGCAGCTCAGCGTTGAGGGTCGCCACGAGATCGCGAAGAAGATCGAAGCCGCACGCGAAGAGGGGGACCTCAAGGAGAACGGCGGGTACCACGCTGCGAAAGAGGAGCAGGGCAAGATCGAGGCGCGTATCCGCGTGCTCACCCAACTGCTGCGCACCGCGAACGTGGGCGACGCTCCGGACAGCCACGGAGTCGTCGAGCCGGGCACCGTGGTCACCGCGAAGATCCAGGGTGATAAGGAGAAGTTCCTGATCGGCAACCGCGAGATGGCGGCCGGCAGCGACCTCGACGTTTACAGCGAGGCGAGCCCGCTCGGCACGGCCATCATCGGCCTGAAGATCGGCGACACCAAGACCTACACGGCTCCGAACGGCAAGGCCATCACGGTCGAGATCGTCGGCGTGGAGACGTTCCAGCCCTAGACGCCGCTCGACCGACACTGGTCATTTTGGACAGTCGCTTCACAACGATCGGGTTCGATCATTGGCGTATGACCTCAAACACGACGACCCAGCACTCTCCCTCGCCCTCCGTTTCGTCCGACGACCACGCGGCCGCCGGTATCGCGACCACCACACACTTCTTCGCGCAGAACGCCTTCGAGGCGGCGGCACGGGCGGCGATCGGCAAGGCCGCCGTCGGCACCTCCGACATCGGCCTCGTTTTCGCCGTGCTTGAACGCGTCACGGACGGCGACTTTGCGAGTTGGAACCGCGAATGGACAGCAGCGGCAGACGAGCTCCGCCGTCAGGCCGAGGCGAGCCGGTCGGCCGGCCGGTACCGCACAGCGGGCCGATTCTTCCTGGCCGCATCCGACTACTACTCACGCGCCCTCTTCTTTATCGACGGCATGACCGACCAGTCATCACTCCTTCCGACGTTCCGCCTGGCCCAGCAGTGCTGGGATGGTTTTATCGCGTCATCCGAGGGTCTTTTCCTGCCCATCGAGGTCCCATACGAGGGCGATTCAATGCCGGGCTACCTGCTGCGACCCGATGTAAGCGGTGCAGCCCGCCCCACACTCGTCATCACCAACGGAAGTGACGGGTCGCTCGCTGGGCTGTGGGCGGAAGGCATCCAGAGCCAGCTTGAGCGGGGCTGGAACGTGTTCGTGTTCGATGGCCCCGGCCAACAGTCGATGCTCTTCGAGAGGGATGTGCCGTTCCGCTACGACTGGGAGGCGGCGCTCACACCGGTTGTCGACCTGCTGGTCGAACGCCCCGACGTACGTACCGACGCGCTATTCGCCTACGGCGTCAGCCAGGGCGGATATTGGCTGCCGCGCGCGCTGGCGTTCGAACACCGTTTCGTGGCCGCGTTCCTGGACGGCGGAGTCATGGATGTCTCCGAGAGCTGGTACTCCAACCTTCCGCGGGAGTTGCTGGAGGTCTTGAAGTCGGGAGATCGGGACCTGTTCAACAAGTACATGGGCATGGGCGCTCCCGACCCGATCGTCGAACGTGAACTCGCGTTTCGGGCGCGCCCCTACGGAAAGTTCGACACGCCGTACGACCTGTTCACCGCCGTCGGCAAGTTCCGCCTGGATGACGTGATCGGTCAGATCACGACTCCGACCCTGGTGGCCGACCCCGACAACGAGCAGTTCTTCGAGGGGCAGCCACGCCGGGTATTTGACGCGCTGCGCTGCGAGAAGGAGCTCGCTCGGTTCACCGCCGCCGAGGGCGCCGATCATCACTGCCAGCCGCTCGCCCGCGAACTGACCGCGCTTCGAATGAACGACTTCTTCGACAGGTACCTGCCTGTTGGCGCCTGACCGAGGGCCGCGGAGCGGAGCGGTCTAGAACTCGAGAATCGGGTCGTAGCCCGCCTCGCGCAGATTGTGGATGACGAGCTCAGCGTGCTCGGGACCACGCGTCTCGATGTGCAGCTCGAGAACAACCTCACTGATCTGCATGCCGCTTCCGTGCCGGGTATGCAGCACTTCGACGACGTTGGCATTGGATGCGGCGACGATCTCGGCGGTTCGCGCAAGCTGGCCGGGGCGGTCCGGGAGCGGGATGCGCAGCTTCAGGTAACGCTCCGAGGCGGCGAGGCCGTGGCTGATGATCCGCTCCATCACGAGCGGATCGATGTTGCCACCGGACAGGATCGCGACGGTCGTGCCCGAGTGCTGCACCTTGCCGGCGAGGATTGCTGCTACGCCGACGGCGCCGGCCGGCTCGACGACGAGCTTGGCGCGCTCGAGCAACACGAGCAGCGCCCGCGCGATGTCGTCCTCGTCGACCGTAATGACCTCATCCACGACCTCGCGGATGATGTCGAAGTTCAGGATGCCCGGCTTGCT
>DASXCU010000039.1:0-3181 GCA_036491035.1 Galbitalea sp.
CGAGGCCGGCAGGAACCTTGGCCAGTGCACTGGCGGTGTCGCGCGGTGCCGACTCCATCTGCTGGATGGTCGGCTGCACGTCCAGGCTCGAGACCGTGTACCGCTCGCCCTGCATCGACGTCGTATCGGAGCGCACGGACAACGTGCCGTCCTCCCACTCCCATGCGCCGGTGAGTCCATGAATGCTCTGCGACGGGTACGGGATCGGCAGCCAGCTCCCGGTGGCTTCGTCGACCTGGACACTGGTCGAGACGGTTCCGACCTTGATCGCCGCCGACAGTCCGGGCGGCGCACCGATGTTCTTCACGGAGTGGCTCGTCTTGAGCTTCGGCGTCGCCGGCTCCCACTGCTTGCCCTGGAACGAGTCGAGCGTTGTCAGCCGCAGGTACTCGCCCGTGGAGGCGGTGGTGGTGTAGCTCAGCGCCGCCGTCGAATCCGAGGACCGCAGGTCGGCTCCGAGATCGATGATCGGGTTGATGTTCTGTGCCAGCGCACCGATCCCGGACCCGGTCGAGCCACCCAGCGAGACTGGAGGCAGGAGGGCGGGCACTATGAGCGCGCCGATCACCGCGACGACCCCGGCGGAGATCGCAACCGCGGGCTGGATCCGGACCCCCCGGCTCAGCACCATCAGCAGGTACACGATCGCGACCAGTTCGAAAGTGAAACCGTCGGACAGGCTGGCGAGAACGAAACTGGGTACCGCGACGACGATGAGGAGCGGGAGGCCAGCGAGCGCCGGGGATCGCAGCCAGATCGCGATTGCATCCATGACGATCGCAATTCCCGCGACCGACAGCGAGATCAGGAACTGGATGCCGTTGGTCGCGAACGCGGGCAGCGACTGCCTGGCGATCGAGTCGTTGGCGGCGGCGAGCAGGGAACCGAAGTGAGTCACCGTGGAGCCGGTGGGGATGATGCCGAGGAACGAGGTCGTTCCGCCGAAGAACAGGGTCAGCACGAGAAGCGCCGCTACCACCGCCCCGACCGTCCCCACCCACCGACGCCGGGAGAAATACCGGGCGGCGGCCGCCACGGTGAAGACGACGAACATCGTGCCGAAGGCACCGAACCACCAGGTGATGTCCTCGAGGACCGAGTGCAGGCCGGAGATCGCGATCGCGAGCGCGAGCAGCAGCAGCGCGCTCATCCGGATGTCGCTGGCGCCGAGCACGATCGGCCGACGCGCCGCCACGGCCGTCATCGCCGCTCCACCGGCGTCTGTGCGGTGATGCTCGCGACCCGGGCCCACGCGCGCGCCGGGTCGGTGGTGTCGGTCACGGGAACGCAGATCCAGCCCGCGGCCTGCAGCGCTTCGAGCGCGGCGCGACTGCCCGTCTCGATAACGAATGCGACTCCGGCCTCGTAGGGGCGACGCTGGGATGCGATCCAGCGCAGTGTCTCCGGCGCGGGATCGGCGACAATCGCGAACACCGGACCCAGTGCGCTCTGCGCTCGCTCGTCGTTGTTGTCCCCGACGAGCGGGCTCGGCTCCTGCACTCGAACGCCCGCGAGACTGAGCAGGAATTCCATGTCCTGCCCCGAACCCTGGTTCGCATCCCCGAGCGGCGCAATCTGCTTCGTCCCGGTCTCGAGGATCTGCACGAGGAAGCCCGAACGGTGCAGGTGCACGCCGACCGACGCGATCATCGTGATCGCCCACTCGAACCAGGTGAATCCCGTGTCGTCGAACTCGAACGAGGGCGGGATCGCGCCGTACCCGTCCGCACGCGAGTCCAGGATGAGTCGCGCCTCCGGGTAGCTGCGCTGCTCCTCCTGCCGCACCATCAGCTGACCGTGCCGGGCGGATGCGCGCCAGTGCACGCGGCGAAGCGCATCGCCGGTGCGATATTCGCGCGTCATCAGGTCGTCGTCGTTGCCCGTCGCCAGGTGCTGCACCTGGCGCGCCGATCCCTCGCCCGACACGGCCAGGGAGACGCTTTCACCCAGGGGCACGACGATGGGAATGACATAGAGCGACTGGCTGCTGCCGACCGCGAGGCGACCCACCGCCATCCCGAACGGGTCGGTGTAGCTGACGTCCAGCGGGCCGATGTCGTAAACGCCGCGCACCGACGGGCGCAGCGAGTAGCCGAGCCGGTTCTCGCGGTTCGGAAGGGCGATACCGCCGGGCGCAAGTACCGGCAGGACCCCGGGTCCCGCGCGATGTGGGAACCACGGGATGCGATCGGTCCAGGTCGCGGCCGGACTGGCCGTGCCTGAGGCGTTGCGCACCGAGAGTTCGATCACCGTCGGCGAGCCCGCGCCGACGACGGGCGGCGAGAACGTTCGGCTCACGGTCATCCGGAGCGGGCGAAGTCGCACGATCAGGAACCCGATGACGGGAAGCAGCACGAGGAAACCGGTCGCGAACAGCAGCTCGCCCCGGCCGACGGTGTAGGCGAACAACGCACAGCCAAGTCCAACGACCACAAACACGATGCCGCGCACGGTGGGACGTGTCGAACTGCCCCGTGTCTTCGGTTCGGTTGTTCGAGGTGCTTTCCCTGCGGACGACGTCGTCCGGCCCGGTCGTTCCATGTCAGTCGCCGTGGCGAGCGCCCAGGGGAACGGGCGTCTCCGCCACGATGCGCGTCACGATCTCGGCGAGCGTCTCGCCCGAGTAGCCGCCGACGGTGACACCGACGCGACCGGATGGGATGAGGCGGTGACTGAGCACCGTGATCGCGAGCTCGTTGATGTCATCCGGAAGCACGAACTCGCGGCCGTCGAGGGCCGCACGAGCCTTCGCCGCGCGCAGCAGCTGGAGAGTCGCACGAGGGCTGGCGCCGAGCCGCAGCTCGGAGTCACGACGAGTGGCCTGCGCGATGGCCACGGCGTACTGCTCGACGGCCGGGCTGGCGTACACCGCGCGGGCCGTGGCGATCATCGAACGCAACTCGGTGGCACCGATGACCGGCTGGAGCGAATCGAGCGGGCTCGAGGTGGCACGCGTGCGCAACATCTCGATCTCGGAGGCCGGGTCGGGATAGCCCATCGAGATCCGGGCCATGAAGCGGTCGCGCTGGGCCTCGGGGAGGGCGTAGGTGCCCTCCATCTCGATCGGGTTCTGCGTCGCGACGACGGTGAACGGATTGGCGAGCAGGTAGGTCTTGCCGTCGACGGTGACCTGGCGCTCCTCCATGCTCTCCAGAAGCGCGGACTGCGTCTTCGGGGAAGC
>DASXCU010000040.1:0-31729 GCA_036491035.1 Galbitalea sp.
CGCAGCGGTCGCAGCGAGCGCAGCGCGAACGCGATATGCGGCCGGGCCACCGAACTGCAGGTACGCGGTGAGGATGTCTGGAGTGTTCACGAACAGGTTCGGGCGGTAGAACGCGCTCCAGTCCTCGCTGATCTGGGTGAAAAACTCTTCGAGCTCCGCCTTGGTGTTGCGCCAGGTGAAGTACGAGTACGACTGCTGGAATCCGGCGCCGGCGAGTGCCTGCATGAGCGCCGGTCGCGTGAACGCCTCGGCGAGAAAGACGACCTCGGTATTCGACGTGTTCACGTCGGCGATCAGCCATTCCCAGAAGTCGAGCGGCTTCGTGTGCGGGTTATCGACGCGGAAGATTCGCACGCCGAGCCCGATCCAGTACCGCACGACGCGCAGGATTTCCTCGCGGATGCCGATCGGGTCACGATCGAAGTTGAGTGGATAAATGTCCTGGTATTTCTTCGGTGGATTCTCCGCGTAGGCGATCGATCCGTCCGGTCGCGCCGTGAACCACTCGGGGTGTTCCTTCACCCACGGATGATCGGGCGAGCACTGCAGTGCGAGGTCGATGGCGACCTCGAGCCCGTTCTTGCCGGCCGCGCGCAGGAACGCCACGAAGTCGGCCTCGGTGCCGAGGTCGGGGTGGATGGCGTCATGGCCCCCTGCTGCGCCGCCGATCGCCCACGGTGAGCCGGGGTCGTTCGGGCCCGCCTCGAGCGTGTTGTTCGGTCCCTTACGAAACGCGACGCCAATTGGATGAATGGGCGGCAGGTAGAGCACGTCGAAACCCATGGCCGCGACGGCGGGCAGCCGAGTCGCGGCGCTGCGGAATGTTCCGGACTCCCAGCTGCCATCCGCGTTTTTCTTCGCTCCGATGCTGCGCGGGAAGAATTCGTACCAACTGCCGACGCCGGCGCGCTCGCGTTCGACGCGGATGGTGTGCTGGTCGCCGATCGTCTCGAGGCTCGCGATCGGTCGGGCCAGGATCGCGGCCCGGAGCTTCGGCTCGAATGCGGCCATCAGGCGCAGGCTGGGTTCGAGGGCCGTGTTGGCGAGTGCGGCCGCGGCGTCCTTCACCGGCTTCGAAGTGCCGGCGCGCTTCAGCAGCTCGACTCCTTCGGCGAAGACGAGCTCGACATCCTGTCCGATCGGGACCTTGATC
Source organism: Galbitalea sp. (assembly GCA_036491035.1). Taxonomy (GTDB): domain Bacteria; phylum Actinomycetota; class Actinomycetes; order Actinomycetales; family Microbacteriaceae; genus Galbitalea. Next base: position 1,154 of record DASXCU010000040.1, read on the forward strand.
TCCGCATTGTGGAGCCAGCTCGCCCAATCGTCGCTATACGCCTGGATGCGAAAGCGCCAGCTGCCCGGGATGCCGAGCTTCGCGAGGACCTCCCAGCGGTCGGTGCCGGGGGCACCGGCGGTCATCCGGTGCTGGGTCTGCTTGCCGTCGGGGTCGACGAGCAGCAGGTCAACGCCGATCAGGTCGTGTCCCTCACGGAAGACCGTCGCACCGAATGGCACGACCTCGCCCACGAAAGCCTTCGCCGGCCAGCGATCCTCCGGTTGCACGGGCGATACGTCGCGAATCGGGATGCGGCCGATGGAAGCGGTGAAATGACGCTCGGAGCCGGTGCTCGCGGGTGAGGCTGCGATCGTGCTTTCGTCTTTAGCCACGTTTTAACGCTACCGCGATTACCTGTCGTGGCCAGTGGTTGCAGGATCGACGCAGCTGGGCTAACCCCGGGGGATACCCTGTCGCCCATGGACATTCGGGTTGCGACCGCCGCCGACATCGAAGCGGTAACCGAGACCATCCGCCTTGCGTTCCTCGATGACCCGGTCTGGGGTCCCGCGCTGGCGCTCCCCGGCGGTTCCACGAGCCACCTCGATCCGTTCTGGCGGATCTACGTGCGGGGTGGCCTTCGCTTCGACGGCGTCTATCTGACGGGCAACGCGGACACGATCGCGGTGTGGACGCCGCCGGGGGAGTCGGAGCTCTCGCCGGAGCAGGAGGACGAGATCGTCGAGCTCGTGCACTCCGCACTGCCGAAGGAACGTGCGGCGGCGATGGTCGAGCTGTTCGACCGGTTCGACGCCGCGCATCCGCACGACCGTCCGCACGCCTATCTGGGACTCCTCGCCACGCATCCGACCCACCGCGGGCGTGGGATCGGCCAGCAGCTCCTGGCGGCGAACCTGGCCGAACTGGACGCCCGGGGCCTTCCCGCCTACCTCGAGTCGACCAACCCGGCGAACCTGCACCGCTACGAGCGCGCGGGCTTCGCGCAGCACGGAAGCTTTCGTGCCGTGCTGGACGATGCCCTGGTAACGACCATGTGGCGCGAGCCGCGCGGCGATCGCGGATGACCGCCGCGAGAGTGTCAAACCGGTAACAATGTAAGCGTTTACCTTTTCGAGGTTTTGGACCTCCCGCCTTGGCCCCTAGGCTTGCCGGGTGAAGGCAATCCGTCGTTTTACTGTTCGAACTGTTCTCCCGGAAACGCTTACATCCCTTGAGGAGTTGGCGACGAACCTGCGTTGGTCGTGGCACAACCCGACGCTGCAGTTGTTCTCGTCGATCAGCCCGCAGGCGTGGGAAGAAACCGGTCACGATCCGGTCGCTCTCCTCGGCGCTATCGAGCCCGCCCGTCTGGATGAGTTGGCGAACGACGAGGCGTTCGTGGCCCGCGCCAACGAGCTGCGTGATGACCTGCACGCCTACCTGACCGAACCCCGCTGGTACCAGGAGCTTCCGGATGCGCCGAAGGCGATCGCCTACTTCTCTCCGGAGTTCGGCATCGCGGCCGCCCTTCCGCAGTACTCGGGTGGCCTCGGCATCCTCGCCGGCGATCACCTGAAGTCGGCCTCCGACCTCGGCGTGCCGATCATCGCCGCAGGTCTCTTCTACCGCGCCGGTTACTTCCGCCAGGCCATCTCGCGCGACGGCTGGCAGCAGGAGACCTATCCGGTACTGGATCCGGATGGTCTGCCGCTCAACATCCTGCGCAACCCGGACGGCACCGCCGCCCAGGTGACGCTGGCCCTCCCGGAGGGACGGGCCCTGTTCGCCCGCATCTGGAAGGTCGCCGTCGGACGCGTCACCCTGCTACTGCTGGACACGGATGTGCCGGACAACGACGAAGCACTCCGCAACGTCACCGACCGCCTCTATGGCGGCGGGGGCGAGCACCGCCTGCTGCAGGAGCTGCTGCTCGGTATCGGTGGCGTTCGCGCGATCAAGGCCTACACCGAACTCAGCGGCGGCCCGGCACCCGAGGTGTTCCACACCAACGAGGGTCACGCGGGATTCCTCGGCCTCGAGCGGATCAGCGACCTGATCGGTGGTGGCCTGAGTTTCGACGAGGCGCTGCAGGTTGTCCGTGCGGGAACGGTCTTCACGACCCACACCCCCGTGCCTGCGGGCATCGACCGTTTCCCCGCCGACCTGGTCGAGACCTACTTCTCTACCGACCTCCTTCCCGGGGTCGCAGCGGAGCCGGTGCTCGCGCTGGGCGCCGAGAACTACGAGGGCGGCACCGAGGGCACCTTCAACATGGCCGTGATGGGACTTCGCCTCGGCCAGCGTGCCAACGGAGTCTCGCTGCTTCACGGCGACGTCTCCCGCGGAATGTTCGGCCCACTCTGGCCCGGCTTCGACCAGGACGACGTGCCGATCACCTCGGTCACCAACGGAGTCCACGCACCGACCTGGACGGACCACCGCCTCGCCGAGCTCGCGGCCGACAAGCTCGGCACCGGTGACACGACCGCCGCCGACTGGTCGAGTGACGCCGTCAGCGACGCCGATCTCTGGGCCGTCCGAGGGGAGATGAAGAAGCAGCTGGTGACGGATGCCCACAAGCGCCTCACCGCCTCGTTCCAGGAGCAGAACCCGGGCGCCGTCGTCCCGGCCTGGTTCGCGAACATCCTGGACCCGGACGTGCTCACGATCGGATTCGCGCGTCGCGTGCCGACCTACAAGCGTCTGACGCTCATGCTGCGCGACCCCGAGCGGCTGCGCGCCCTGCTCACGCACCCAACCCGTCCCGTGCAGATCGTCATCGCGGGCAAGTCGCATCCCGCCGACGACGAGGGCAAGCGGCTCATCCAGCAGCTCATCGAGTTCGCGGCGGCGGCGGATGTCCGTCACCGCATGGTCTTCCTGCCGAACTACGACATCGCGATGGCTCAGCTGCTCTACCCGGGTACCGACATCTGGCTGAACAACCCGCTGCGCCCGCTGGAGGCGTGTGGCACGAGCGGAATGAAGGCCGCGCTCAACGGGTCGCTCAACCTGTCCATCCTCGACGGCTGGTGGGCCGAGTTCTACGACGGCGAGAACGGCTGGGCGATCCCCACCGCTGATACTGCCAGCGATCCGTCCGAACGGGACGACCTCGAGGCGGAGTCCATGTACGACCTCATCGAGCACCAGATCGCTCCCCGCTTCTACGACCGCGGAAAAGACGGCGTTCCGTCCCGCTGGGTGGAGTCCATCCGCCACACGCTGTCGACGCTGTCGCCGGAGCTGAGCGCGGACCGCATGGTCAAGGAGTACGTCACTCGGCTCTACGTTCCGGCCGCCAATGCGGAGCGCGAGATCTCGGCCCGCGGCTACGCGCCGGCCCGAGAGCTGTCCGCCTGGAAGGCCCGCCTGGCAGAGGCGTGGCCGCGAGTGCAGGTGCTGCACGTCGAGTCGGGCGGCGTGGATGTCGTGCCGCAGATCGGCGACTCGCTCCAGGTGCGTGCACGGGTCGCGCTCGATGGTCTCTCGCCGGAGGATGTTGCGGTCGAGGTCGTCTACGGCCGTGCCCGCGACACCGACCGGCTCGCGGACGTCTCGCGTCAGCAGCTCGTACTGGATGCCGCAGAGGACGGCCAGCCGGCGACGTTCACCGGAACCGTGTCACTGGACCGACCCGGTAGCTTCGGCTACAACGTGCGGGTCGTGCCCGCGAATCCGCTGCTCGCCAACCCGGCGGAGCTCGGACTCATCGCGGTCGCCCACTGACCCGCCCTTCGACAGGCTCAGGGACCGTATCCGGTCGCTGAGCCCGTCGAAGTAAGTGCTTTACGGCAGGTAGTACGTCGGGTTCGGCAGCTTCACGTCCAGTGCTGCATGGCCACCGATCAGGTCGCTGAACTGGTCACCGAAGTTCGCCACGATGTCGTACCGACCACCGGACTTCGATTCGATGTGTGCCCGAGTCTGCGACTTGTACTCGATCGTCGTGCACTTCCCGGCCACCGCGCACGTGATGTACGACGGCTGCTGTGACGTTCCGACACCCGTCCACTTCGTGTAGTAGTTCGCCGCGGTGAACTCGTGGTACCCGACCTTAGCGAGGTTCGCCAGCGTCGCCGCCTTCTGGTCGTCGTTGCGGCCCGTCAGACCGATGACGGTGCATCCGGCCTTTTGGGCGATCGCGGCCAGGTTCGTCATCGACGGCACGGCCGGAAACAATTCGTTCTGCACCCAGTAGTCCTGCAGGGTGGGGTCGTAGACGAAGTGCATCGCGCCGACCTCCATGTCGTAGGTCCACAGCGTGGTGTCATCCGCGTCGAGCACGATCGCGGGCTTGCGGTGCAGCTTCTTGTCGATGAAGCACGCGGCGGCTACCCGGGGCGCCTCGGTCTGAACGATCCGCTTCATCTCCGAAATGTAGGGCGAGGCCGTCTTGTTCGACGTGCCGGTACCGGTGTCGCCGTAGTAGGCCGCGATGGTCGACTTCACCGAGTCGATGTTCGGGATTCCCTCGCCACCCTCGGTGAGCCCGCTCGAGCCATCCGCCTTCATGGTGAAGTGGGTGCGCGCAGCAAGCTGCGGCTCCGAGACGCCGGGCAGGTCAGGCGACGGCAGGTAGTACGTCGGGTTCGGCAGTTTCTGGATGTGATCCGCGAATCCGCCCTGCAAGTCGGACCACTGGTCGCCGACGTTCAGTGCGACGTCGAAGCCGAGGTCCTGTTCGAGGTGCTTGCGCGTCTCGGCCTTGTACTCCACGGTCGTGCACGTCGCCGTGGCGCAGGTGATGTAGTTCGGCTGCGCTCCGGTGGCCCACTTGACGTAGTAGTTGGACGCATCGAATCCCGTGTAACCAACGTTCGCCAGGTTCTGGATCGAGGCGGTCTGCTGGGTCGCGCTGCGTCCGGTGATCCCGATTACGGCGAAGCCAACAGAGCGGGCGTAGTTCTCGAAGCTCACCATCGCGGGAGTCGCGGGGAAGCCCGCAGCGAGGATGTCCTGGTTGTTGAGGGTCGGATCGAAGTTGAAGTGCATCTGGCCGACCTCGTAGTCGTAGGTCTCCAGCATGGTGTCGTCGGTGTCGAGGACGATCGCCGGCGTCTTGCCCGAGGCTTTTGCTTTCGCAAACTCGGCGGGAAGCGCCGCCTTCATGGTCGCGATGATCCGATCCATCTCCGAGATGTAGGGCGAGGACTGCTTGTTCGCGATGCCGGTCCCTGGATCGCCGTAGTAGGTCGCGATGGTCTTCTTCACGATGTCGCTGTTGGGGATGTTCTCGCCGCCGGCAGTCAGCCCGCTCGATCCGTCCGGCTTCATCGTGAAGTGAGTTTGCGGGGTGAGGGCGGTGGAGTGGAGCGTGGGCGTCGAGTGCTGACCACTCGCGAACGCCGGGGATGCGCTCGCCAGCGAGGCACCGACGAAAAGTGCGAGAGCGGCCGTCGTGGCCACCAGTCGCCTGGTTCGGCGGCGGCCGATGGGCGGCGCCGCGGTGATCGAGTCCTGTCGTGAAGTCATGATCGCCTTTCCTTTTCTACCCCCGAATGGGGGGTTCCAATTCACGATAGCCGAGAGTCGACAGGTGGCTCTAGAACGGGAGTTGAATTCCATCCGCGATGAAAAACGCTCGTTTTTGTACCCCGAATCGATGTCGTGTGCCCTCGCGGAGCCTCATTCCACGATCGTTTTGTACCCCGAACCGGCACAGCAAGCGCTTACAGAAAATGCCCTCTTACCAGCACTTTTAGCGCGCAGCCGTCGTCCCCCGTATTGGGTGGATGCGGACTCTTGTCCTCCAATGTGCGGACTCAATAGTGTTCTTTCCGGGGGAAGTACTTGGACGCCTCCGCACCAACCCGAATGGTCTCAAGCGGTACACCCGAGTATCCGCGAGACGGCTTCTCGGCCAGGGTCCCTAGCCCTGGCCGGTAGCCGGCTCGGTCTAAAGGAATTCGCGAACCGTGGAACGGCCACTGCTCGAAGGCAGCGTTTCAATGTCAGTCCGCCACACGACGATTCCCATCGTCGCCGTCTACTCCGCGATGGGGTTGGTGCTCGGGGGAGTTTCCAATTCAATCGTGGTCGGCCCCGTGGCTCGTGTTCTGGGTTCGGTCTCTCGCTGGCAGATCGGGTCTGCCATCGAGAACCGTCGTTCGATTCGAGTTCCCTAGCTCGTTGACGCCCCAGTTCCGGCCACCCGGCCCACCTGGCGTCACCGCCCGCGCTTTTCCCGGCCGGGCGGTGGCGCCATCTCTTTTGCGTCCATCCCGCCATCCCGTCCATCCCGTGGCCATACCGTTTTCAGGAAGGTATGGGGATGGTGGGGAAGAAGTTGCGACGGGTGACCTCCCCGGCAACATCCATGACTCCACTCCCACACATTCCTGAAAAAGGTCGGGAGTAGAGGGCTAGGGGCGGGCGACGGAGGCGGCGGTCGCGTTCGTGATCGCGATGAGGTCGGATGGCGCCAGCTCGAGATCGAAGCCGCGGCGACCACCTGAGACGAAGACGGTGTCGAACAGCTCTGCCGTCTCATCCAGCACCGTCGGCAGTCGTGTCTTCTGGCCGATGGGGGAGATGCCGCCGACCACGTACCCGGTCTTCCGTTCAGCCACGGTCGGGTCGGCCATTCCGGCGCGCTTGCCGGAGAGAGCCGTGGCCAGCGCCCCGAGGTCGAGCTTGCCGGTGACCGGCACGATGGCGACGGCGAGCCGACCATCCACCTCGACCATGAGCGTCTTGAAGACCCGTCCGGGGTCGATCCCGAGCACGGTCGCCGCTTCCTCGCCGAACTTGCGGTTCGCGGGATCGTGGTCGTAGGCGTGCTCGACGAATGGGATCCCCGCCGCAACGAGGGCGACGGTCGCCGGTGTCGCGGGCACGGCTACGACGCCCGGAACAACTGCAGGGATGCGCCGGAGATGAGCGTCTTCGTGCCCGGCCCGTGCTCGAGGGTGGCGCCGTCGAGATCATCCCGGGCGGAATCCCAGAGCAGCGTGTAGCGGGACACGCCCTCGTGCCTGGGCAGCGTCACCGTAATGTCGCGCTCGAGGCCGTGCACGACCAGCAGGATGCGATTGAACTCCTCGAACTCCGGCGTGGAGGCCGCCAGGTACTGCAGAGTTCGGGCCGTCGGCGAGTTCCAGTCCCGATCCCGCATGGACAGTCCGTGGTCGTTGTACCAGTCCATCTGGGATGCCGACGGGATCGTCTCGCCGAACTTCGCGTAGCGGACGGGACGCAGTGCCGGATTTTCGCGGCGCAGTCGCAGCAGGGTCTTCGTGACGGCGAGCAGCTCGTCCTGCCACTCGTCGCGCTCGCCCCAGCCGAGCCAGGTCAGTTCGCTGTCCTGGCAGTAGGCGTTGTTGTTGCCGCGCTGGCTGCGGCCGAACTCGTCGCCCGCGGTGATCATCGGGATGCCAGCCGAGAGCAGCAGGGTGCCCATCAGGTTGCGCATGGCCTTGCAGCGCGACTCCAGGATCCCCTCGTCTGTCGTGGGCCCCTCGACGCCGTGGTTGAAGGAGTGATTATTGTCTGTGCCGTCCCGATTGTTTTCTCCGTTGCCGAGGTTGTGCTTCTGGTTGTAGCCGGTGAGATCGGCCATGGTGAAGCCGTCGTGGGCGGTGATGAAGTTGACGGAGGCCATGGGCCCGCGGGCCTCGGAGAAGACGTGTGAGGAGCCGGCCAGGCGACGGGCGAACCCGCCGATGCCCTGCGCGGCCACCCCGGCGTGACGCGCCGCCGCGATGTCGGTCAGCCAGAAGTCGCGTGCGCGGTCGCGGAAGCCGTCGTTCCACTCACTCCAGCCCTCCGGGAACTTGCCCACCTGCCATCCGCCCATGCCGACGTCCCACGGCTCGGCGATCATCTTTGCGCCGGACAGGGTCGGGTCACCGACGATCGCTTTCAGCAGTGGATGCTCCGGATCGAAGTTGACGTTGGCGTCGCGCCCGAGGGTCGCCGCCAGGTCGAAGCGGAATCCGTCAACCTGCACGTCGTTGTACCAGTAGCGCAGGGAGTCGAGCACGAGCCGCTGGGCGGCGGCCAGCGAGAAGTCGACGGTGTTGCCGCATCCCGTGACGTCGATGTAGTCGCCGTCCGCCATCTGGCGGTAGTAGCTGGCGTTGTCGAGACCTCGAAGAGAGGTCGTCGGTCCGCCGGGCCCCTCCTCGGACGTGTGATTGAAGACCACGTCGAGCACGACCTCGAGGCCGGCCTCGTGGAGCAGCTTCACCATGCCCTTAAACTCGCGAAGCACGGCGCCGGTGCCGCCGAATTGCGCGGCCCGGCTCGCGTAGCCCGCGTGCGGCGTGAAGAAGTTGAGCGTGTTGTAGCCCCAGTAGTTGGCGAGGCCCTGCTTGATGAGGCGCTGTTCGCTGACCGACTCGTGCACCGGGAGCAGCTGCACTGTCGTGACGCCAAGGTCCTTCAGGTAGGCGATGGTGCTCTCGTGTGCGAGGGCGGCGTAGGTGCCCCGCAGCTCCTCGGGCACGCTCGGATTTGCCTTCGTCAGACCCTTCACGTGGGCCTCGTAAAGCACGGTGTGGTCGGAGCCGATGGCCGGCCGTCGTGACTCGCCCCAGTCGAAGGCATCATCCTGGACGTACGAGCGCCACTCGCCGTCCGCCGTGCGGGCAAGCCCTCGGGCGTATGGGTCGATCAGGTTGCGGGTGGGGTCGAAGTCGTGTGTCCGGCCCTTCGGGCCGCCGGCCCTAATCGCGTAGCGGGCGCCGGGCGCCAACTTCGAGGACGTCACCGACCAGATATCCGAGTCGCTCCTGCTCATCGGTCGAACGGCCGTCACCCAGCTGGAGTCGCGGCTATCGAAAACGACGAGGTCCATGCTCGTGGCGTTGTGCGACCAGACCCGGAGTTCGCCACCGCGCGACGTGAGGCGTACGCCCAGATTGCGCAGCGGATCGGTCGGTGGCATGCGTTCTAGAGTAGTTACCTTGCACGTCGGTAATGTTTCGGAGCACCCCATGGCCATCTATCTCGATCACGCGGCGACTACGCCGATGTCGGCGGAGGTGCTGGCGGCGTACGTGGATGCGCTCGGGGTAGTCGGAAACCCGTCCTCGATTCACAGCCAGGGCCAGAATGCCAAGCGGATGCTCGAGGAGGCACGCGAGCGGGTCGCAGCGGCCGTCGGCGCCGATTCCGTCGAGGTGACGTTCACGTCCGGCGGTACCGAGGCCATCAACCTGGCGATCAAGGGTCTGTGGTGGGCGCGCCCATCGTCGGGGTCGACACGCAACCGCATCCTCATCACGGCCGCCGAGCACCACGCGACCCTCGATGCCGCGGCGTGGCTGGCCGCATCGGAGGGGGCGATCATCCAGCAGGTGCCGGTCGATTCCCTCGGGCGCATCGACCTGGACGCCCTCGAGCGGATGCTGGGTCCCGATGTCGCGCTGGTCAGCGTTCTGCTCGCCAACAACGAGGTCGGTACGGTCCAGCCGGTTTCGGAGGTCGTCGCCCTCGCATCTCGGTTCGACGTTCCGGTGCACGTGGATGCCGTTTCCGCGTTCGGGTACCTGCCGATCGACTTCCATATTCTCGGCGCTGCGGCGCTCAGCGTCTCCGCGCACAAGATCGCCGGACCGGTCGGTGTTGGCGCACTCCTGATCGCGCGAACGGCAACCGTTGTCCCACTGATTCACGGCGGCAGCCAGCAGCGCGCCAGGTCCGGCACGCAGGATGCCGCCGGTGCCGTTGCGTTCGGCGTCGCCGCGGAGCGCGCCGCGGCCGGCATCCAGGAGCGCCAGCGTCGGCTCAGCGCCCTGCGCGACCGTCTGATCGCCGGCATCCACTCCGCCGTGCCATCCGCAATCCTGCGGGGGGACCCTACGGACCGTCTCGCCGGCAACGCCCACTTCACCTTTCCCGGCTGTGAGGGCGATTCCCTGCTCTTCCTGCTCGACGTCGCGGGTTTCTCGGTCTCGACGGGGTCCGCCTGCCAGGCCGGAGTCCCCGAGGCCTCCCACGTGCTGCTCGCGATGGGCGTCCCCGAGGCGGATGCCCGTGGCGCGCTTCGAATCACGATCGGCGAGGACACGACCGAGGCGGACATCGACGCCTTCGTCGCGGTCCTCCCCGCCGCGGTCGCGCGCGCGAGCGCGGCCGGTCTCGCCGATCGCGCGGTCCGTGCGTAGCGCCGCGCTCGCGGTCGGCGCGCTACTCATCGCCGTCTCGCTCGGCGGATGCAGCCTGGTCGGCTCCAGCGCCAAGCCCAAGGCGACCAGTACGCCACCGTCCGCGCTGTCCGCGCTCTTTCCCACCTATCCCGACCCGCTGACCGAGGCGACCGCCAAATCCGGAACCGTCAGGGCGGCGAACGCAATCCAGGCGCTCCTCGAGAAGGCGGAGATCGTGCACGTCGACGACCAGTCGAAGCAGGTTGCTGCGACGAGCACGACGGGTGCGTTCTACGGCGTCGAGCGGGCGATCACGACGACGTCCGGCTTCGACGTGATGAGCCAGGCGACCGCCATGGAGAAGCTGCTCGTGCAGGCCGGGTGGATCGAGCGGGCGACGAATACGAGCACGACGGCGTACACGGTTCAGCTGACGGCGGCGACCAGCGTCGGTCCCTCGGCCCTCTTTCTTGAGGCCGACGCCTCGGTTACCGCGTCCCCCGTGATCCTGATCGAGATCGAAAGCCCCGACCTTCCGAAGTAGGCCCTACTGGGTGGGGTCGCCGATCTTGGTGCCGAGTCCTTCGAAGACGAACTGCTCGATCGGGAACGGCTTGTGCTCGATGCCGTGCGCCAGCACCAGCTGGGCGAACACGGTCTCGATGATCGGACGGACGAATCCGCTCAGCCCTGACGCGATGGGGACGATGGTCAGGTTCTCGTGTCCGGCGGACGGGATGTCCCTGGCATCGGCCGACGTCACCAGCACGACCTTCGTCCCGGCCGCGACCAGCGGATCCGGAATGGTCAGCTCGCGGCCCTCGCCGAACAGCACCACCATCGCCGACCCCGTCGCCGACTCCATCGGTCCGTGCAGGTACTGGAACGTCTCGAACGCGGCCGACTGCATCCGCAGGCCCTCGCGGATCATCAGGGAGAACTCGGATGCGGTTGAGAAGGAGACGCCCCGCCCGACGACATCGATGGATGAGGCGCTCGCCACCGTCGCGCCGACCACACTCGCCACCTGGTCGAGCGCGAGGAGCGCCTCACCCACCAACTCCGGGATCCGCGCGACGTCGTCGGCCGCCGGAACTACGTCGAGGTGATCGAGCAGCAGTGCATACGCCATCAGCGTCGACGTGTAGCCGATCGTGTAGACGCCAGAGTCGGCGAATCCGCCGAAGCCGAGCGAGGTGTCGACCACCTCCGAGATCGGTGCCTCGGGGTGGTTGCTGATGCCGATCCTGCGCCCCTTGGTGAAGCCGCGAGCCACCTCGATGGGCTCGGGGCTGCGACCCGATTCGGACACGATGATGTAGTGGTCGGCCGGCTGGTAGCCGGGCGCCGCTCCCTCGAGATCGGATGCGACGAGATTGACGGCCCGCGTCCCGGCCGCGGCGAGCACGGTGACGAGCGCATTGCCCGAGTGGCTGGACGCTCCCATGGCGACCACGGCAATGGTCTCGCCGGGCTTCCACTCGGCGAGCTTCGCGGCATCCAGCTCACCCAGCAGCCGAGTGCGCACGAGCGCGAGCTGGTCGGGCTGGGAGCGCATCGCGTCCAGGAAGGGGGCTTTGCTTGGCATGGGAGTGACTGTCCTGTTCTGTTGGTGCGGATGGAGAGGAGTGCGAGTCGTCGGGGGCGGATCAGCCCTTGACGGCGCCGGCGGCCATGCCGCTGACGATGTAACGCTGGAAGATGATCGCGATCACGAGCGGCGGGAGCGCCGCCAGCAGGCCGCCCGCTGCGACGAGGCCGAAGTCGGTCGTGTACCGTCCAGCGAATTCGCTGATCGCGACCGGCAACGTTTTCGAGTTGTCCGACGACGTGAAGATGAGCGCATACATGAACTCGTCCCAGGCCAGCAGGAACGCGAACATGATGGCCGCGAAGATGCCCGGCCGGGCCGCGGGCAGTACCACGTACCAGAGAGCACCCATCCGCGTCGTTCCGTCCACCCTTGCGGCTTCTTCGAGCTCGTCCGGGATGCTCAGGAAGTAGTTGCTGAGGATCCACAGCACGAACGGCACGACGAGAGCGCAGTCGCAGAGGATCAGGCCGCCCGTCGTATCGAGCAGTCCGAGCGAGTTCAGGATGAGATACAGCGGGATGAGGGTCGCGATCTGCGGCAGCATGTAGGTCGCGAGGAACAGCACGAGGATCGCGCGCCGGAACCGGAACCGCAGCCGCGCGAACGCGTACGCACCGAGGATGCCGACGACCATCGAGATCGCCACCGTACCGAGCGCGACGATTGTCGAGTTGACCATTGCCGCTCGGAACGTCGCCCCGACGCTGTCGGCGTCGCCCTGGAAGATCGTGACGTAGCGGCTGAAGTCGAGGTGCGACGGGATCCACTGCAGCGGGGTCGTGATGAGCACGCGCTGCGGCGTGATGCTGGCCAGAACCATGTAGCTCACCGGCGCGAGGCACGCGATCGCGACGATCCAGGCGGCGACGTGGATGAGCAGCGAGTTGCGCTGTCTCCGGGTAATAACGCGGCTCACAGCAGGCTCATCTCGGATCGGCGCAGCAGGCGGAGGTAGACGGCGGAGAGGGCGAGGATGAAGATCGTGATGATGTACGAGATGGCCGAACCGACGCCGAAGTTCTGGTCGGAGAACGCCGTCTCGTAGGCGAAGTAGGCGACCGTCGAGGTGCCGTCGACCGGACCTCCGCGGGTCATGGCGTAGATGATGTCGAAGACCTTGAAGGCCTCAACGGTGCGCAGCACGAGCACGATCGAGATCGACGGCACGAGCATGGGCAGCACGATGGAGCGGAAGATGCGCGGCCAGCCCGCGCGGTCCAGCTTCGCGGCCTCGTAGAGCTCGGTCGGGATGGATGTGAGCCCGGCGAGCAGGAAGAACGCGACCAGCGGCACCGTCTTCCAGACATCCGCCAGGATCACCATGTTCAGCGCGAGGTTCGGGTCGCCGAGCCACGCCTGGTACTGGTGGATGATTCCCAGTTGCGTGAGCAGCGCGTTGAGGGCGCCGTACTGGGCGTTGAAGATGCCCTTCCACATCGCCGCGTTGACGATGGTCGGGATGGCCCAGGGGATGACGACGATGGTGCGGAACAGCCACCGCCACTTCAGGTTCGCGTTCAGCAGCAGGGCGACGATCAGGCCGAGTACGAGTTCGAGCGCCGTCGAGACGATCGTGAAGTAGAACGTACGGCCGATGGCGGCCCAGAAGTCGGAGTCGGACAGCACGTGGAGATAGTTGCCGAACCCGACGAACGGGGTGACGGTTGCCAGCGCGGAGTTGACCTGGAAGAGCGACACGATGAGCGTGCGGAACATCGGGTAGATGATGACCCCGAAGACCGCGATGCACGCGGGCAGCAGCAGCCAGAAGGCCAACCTGCCCTGCTTGTCGAACTTCTTCCTGCGTCTCACCGGGGGTGAGACCAGGTCTTCTTTCGCGCTGGCAACCGTCATGATTTCTTGTTTCCGTGATCCCTTACTTGAGGGCGTCGGCCTGCTTGACGGCGTCATCCATGGCTGCCTGCGGCGATTCCTTGCCGAGGAGAGCCTTCTGGATGTCGACCTGCAGGATCTGCGACACCTCGTTGTAGTCCGGAACCTCGGGGCGCGAGAGCATCGAGTCGTAGGCCTTGCCTGCGGCTGCGAACACGGCGGGGTTCGACTGGGTGATGGCGGGCTTCGTGTAGCTGGCCTTCCAGTTGGTCATCGAGCTCTTCACGTACTCGTCCTGGATGGACTCGCTGGTGATGTACTTGATGAACGTCCAGGCGGCCGTCTTGTGCTTCGACCCGGTCGGGATGGCGAGAGCCATGGAGCCGTTGACGCCCGGGTTGAGGCCCGTTGCACCCTTCGGGGGAGCACTGACCGCGGCGTCGCCGACGATCTTGGAGATCGACGGGTCGTTGAGGTCGCGGTACGTGGACTCCCAGTTGAGCTCCATCGCGGTCTTGCCGGCCGCCATCGACTTGTCGGTGTCGTCCTCGAGGAACGTGAGCGACGCCGGGTCGGTGAGTCCGTCGGTGATGGTCTGGCGCATCCAGGTCAGCGCCGCGACACCGGCCGCGTTGTTGACGTCGAGCTTGCCGGAGGAGTCGGTGAACGAGCCGCCCTCCATGCCCAGGATGACCGCGTAGTCGCAGATGAGGGCCTCGGCCTGCGACCAGCTCCAGGAGAGCGGGTACTGCACGACGCCGGCGGCTTTCAGCTTCTTCGCGACCGCGAGCACGCCATCCCACGTCTTCACGTCATCAGCGGTTGCGCCCACCTTGGCGAGCATGGCCTTGTTGTAGAAGAACAGCTTGGTCGACGGACCCCACGGCACGCCGTAGTACTGGCCCTTGTACTCGGCAGACGACAGCGCGCCACCGAGCATCGCGGACTTCCAGCTCGCCGGGAACTGCTTGGTCACGTTCGTGATCAGTCCCTTGGACGCGAACTCGGACGGCCAGATGACGTCCATGTGCACGACATCGTAGGTTCCGGCGGGTGCCGAGGTGACGATCTTGTCGTGGAGCGCCTCGTAGGCGACGAACGTGGGCTTGACCGTGATCTTCGGGTACTTCTTCTCGAAGGACGTGATGATCTTGTTGATGTCGGACTCGGAGTATCCGGCCTGCTTCATGAAGAGGGCGTTGATGGTGCCGCTGTCGGCACCGGATGCACCCGCATTCGACGACGCGCCGGTGACGCTACAGCCCGACAAAATGAGCGCGGCAGCGGCGACCATGCCGATGCCTGCGACCATCCGGCCGAGTTTCCTGGTGACTTGCATGTGATCCTCCAGTTTGTGTTGAGTACTGCTGTTGGGGCGGATGCGGTCGATTACGGGATGACCGCGCTGGGCTCTGTCGTGCTGTGGGCGTGCAGTTTTCTTGCGAGGGCGACGGCACCGACGACGGGCGCGACGGTGAGGAGTTCCACCGCGAGTCCGAGACCGAGGGCGTCAATGTGTCGGGACAGGGCCCGATACAGGCGGGGCTGGTTGGTGACCACACCACCAGCGCAGATCACCGTTGTGCCGAGGGCACCGCGGGAGTGGACCCGCGCGACGTCGCGGGCGAGCAGAGCGGCCGAGTCGTCGATGACGGCGGCGGCGAGCGAGCTGCCGGCGTCGGCGGCGCTGAAGACGAGCGGAGCGAGGGGGCCCCAGGTGGCGAGGCGCGCGTCGCCGGTGAAGGCGTAGGAGAGCTTGGTGACGTCGGTGACTTCGAAGTGCGCCATAAACGACTGCGCGAGGGCGTCCGGCTCTTCGCCGAGGTCGTAGGCGTCGAGGATGAGCTTCATCGAGTCCCGAGCGAGGGATGCGGCGCTGCCGGGGTCGCTCAACAGGAAGCCGTGGCCGCCCGCATCCACCGTCCTGCCGTCGGCGTCGTGGCCGACGACCTTGGATCCGGTGCCGATGACGACGGCGATGGCCTCGTCGTAGCCCGCCGCCGGGGGAACGAGCTCGACGTCGTTGACGGCGAGGACCGGACCGGCATGGCCGGCGTTCATCCGCTCGGTGAACTCGTGCACCTGCCAGGCGCTGTCCAGTCCGTGCGCGCCGATCGCGATCGCGGCGTCTGCGGCGTCCGGTACGGAGTGCACCAGGTCGAGGAGTCGGCCGACGTTCGCCGGGTCATCGAGGAGCTCGCCGTGCTGCCAGCTGCGGGTCTGCACGGCCGTGTCGAACACCACGCGATCGTCCGACTCCGCGACGACGTGCGTCTTGGTGCCTCCGAGGTCGATACCGACGATCACGCGCGCTCCATGGGGGTGGCGGGAAGTCGACAGCGACTTCCGAAGTTCTTTCTTATCTAAGTGATAAGAAGTGAGGGCAACACTAATCAGCGCGCGGGGGCGCTGTCAACCGGAAACGCCCTCAGTAGGCGAGATAGGCGAAATCGTTAACTTCGGTGGTCGCCAGTTCCGCAACGCCGATGAGAACGGCGTCGTCGCGGAAGGTCGCCGCCTCGACGCGGGGGACCCGGATGATTCGACCGGACAGGCGCTGCTGGATCCCGGGGATCGCCATTTCCGCGTTGCCAAGGAAGCTCGATCCCACGACGACGAGTTCGGGGTCGAGCACGATCACGAGCGCCGCGATGGCGATCGACACCATGTCGAGGATCTCGTCCGCGATGTCTCGGGCGGCAGCGTTGCCACCGGATGCCAGCTCGAAGATGTCCTTTGCGGTCATGACGCCGGCGTCGGGAAGGGGGATGCCGCGCTCGATCGCCTGGCGAGTCAGGGCGACGGAGCCGATGCGATCCTCGAGGTCACCGTATTCGTTGTACGAGCGGTTGAACGCCGAGCGGTCCATCAGGAGATAGCCGACCTCGCCGGCCTCCGCGCGTGCGCCGCGGTGGAGTTCACCGTTGGTGATGATTCCCGCACCGAAGCCCCGGTCGAGGAAGAGCGAAACGAGGCTGGACAATCCACGTCCTGCGCCACGCTGCAGCTCCCCGAATGCCAGCGCATTGGCGTCGTTCTCGACGATGACGGGGATGTCGGTGCGCTCGCGGAACAGGCGACCGAGCGGGACGTCGTTCCACCCGAATTCGGGCATCCGTCCGACGGAGCCCTCCGGAAACTGCACGACGCCGGGCACGGCGACGCCGACGGCGAGGCACGGGGCATTCATCCCGATCGCCGTCGCGAGGAGTACGTCGAAGAGGTCCAGGATGAGCGCCAGCTGGGACTCCTGCTCGGTCAGTGCGATCGTGTCTTTGACCGGCGCCGGAGCGGCGACGAAGACCGCGTCGCGGCGGAACACGATCTGGCCGTCGAAGTTGACGAGCACACCGGATGCCCGGTCGGCGTGAAGCTGCATGGCCGCCACGAGCCGGGAACCGCCGGAGTAGCGGAGCAGGATGGAGGGCCGTCCGCCGGTGGACGGCTCCTGGCCGGCGGCCTCGACGACCCCCTCCCCGATCAGGGTCGCGGTGAGCCGGTTGACGGTCGCCGGGCTGAGCCCGGTCCTGGCGCCGATCTGCTGCCGGGAGAGCGTTCCGGCGCTGCGCAGTACTTCGAGGATCGCGGTCTGGTTGACCCGCGCGAGCGTGCTGGTGGTCGCGGTACTCTGGCGGCGCTTCGACATCGCCCACCGCCTTCCCTGCCGTCAGGACGCGAGCGCGTCGGACTTTATTATCACACTGCCGACTTATTAACGTATGTCGCCCCGCCAGCCGGCGGACCCAACCGGACCGATTCTCAGTACGGTGGCTGGATGGACTTGCCACTGCGCGTCAGCGCGATCGTATTCGATTGCGACGGTCTGCTGGTCGATACCGAACCGGCGTGGACGGTCGGCGAGACCGCCGTCTTTCGAGAAAACGGATTCGACTTCGGTCCGGCGGAGAAGGAATTGGTGATCGGCAAGTCGATCACCGCGGCGACGGACACGATGGCCGAGTATTTCGGCCGTCCGGACGACGGCCCGAAGCTCATTTCCCGGCTGCTCTCCATTGTCGAGGAGCAGCTCCTCCGAGGCGTACCACCCATGCCCGGGGCGGTGGAACTGCTCGACGCCATCGGCGACAGGGTGCCGATCGCCGTAGCGAGTAACAGCAGTCGTCGGTTCCTGGATGTCTCGCTCGCCGAGTCGGGACTGGCCGACCGATTCGCGGTGACAGTGAGCGCCGACGACGTGACGCACCACAAACCGCATCCCGAGTTGTACCTGTCGGCTTTTGAGCGCCTGGGCGCGGATCCGACCGAGGGTGTCGCGCTCGAGGATTCGGCGACGGGCATCGCATCCGCGCGTGCCAGCGGTGCCTTCGTGCTCGTCGTCCCGTCGTTTCCCGCCAGCGACCACGACGGCGACTTTCTCGCGGGCACGCTCGCCGATCCCGCCGTGCTCGAGTGGGGACGCGCAGTCCGACCGACGTGAGTGCCGATCTAAGCTTGACTCCGTGAAGGTCCTGGCAGCGATGAGCGGTGGAGTCGACTCCGCCGTTGCCGCCGCGCGCGCCGTCGACGCCGGTCACGACGTGGTGGGCGTCCATCTCGCGCTCAGCCGGATGCCCGGCACGCTCCGCACCGGATCGCGCGGCTGCTGCACAATCGAGGACTCGATGGATGCGCAGCGAGCGGCGAACATCATCGGCATCCCGTATTACGTGTGGGACTTCTCGGAGCGCTTCAAGCTCGATGTCGTCGACGACTTCATCGCCGAGTACTCGGCGGGCCGCACCCCGAACCCCTGCATGCGCTGCAATGAGCGCATCAAGTTCGCCGCCCTGCTCGAGAAGGCGCTCGCCCTCGGGTTCGACGCCGTCGCCACCGGGCACTACGCCACCATCCTCACGGACGAGAACGGCAACCGGGAGCTGCACCGCGCATCCGCCTGGGCGAAGGACCAAAGCTATGTGCTCGGGGTTCTCACCGCAGAGCAACTCGCCCACAGCATGTTCCCGCTCGGGGCGACGCCGTCCAAGGCCGAGGTTCGGGCCGAGGCGGCGGCGCGCGGATTCAGCGTTGCGTCGAAGCCGGACAGCCACGACATCTGCTTCATCCCCGATGGGGACACCCGCGGCTGGCTGGCAGATCGTGTCGGTGCGGAACCCGGAGACATCCTCGACCAGTCGGGTGCGGTGCTGGGAAAGCACGAGGGCGCCCTCGCGTTCACGATCGGGCAGCGCAAGGGACTCAACGTCGGTTTTCCCACGGATGACGGCAAGCCGCGGTTCGTGCTGGAGATTCGCCCAAAGGACAACACGGTCGTCGTCGGCCCGCGCGAGGCACTCGATCTCGCTGAGCTCGCGGGATCGAAGATCAGCTGGGCGGGCCTGGCTCCAACCGACCCGGAGACCCCGTTCGACTGCGATGTGCAGATCCGCGCGCACGCCGATCCGGTGCCCGCCGTGGCGTTCGTTCGAGACGGCGAGTTGGTCATCCGTCCGAACGATCCGCTGGGCGGTGTCTCTCCGGGCCAGTCGGCGGTGTTGTACGTCGGCACTCGCGTGCTGGGGCAGTGCACCATCGACCGCACGGTGTCAGCTGTTCCTCCATTACCCTTTTCGGGAACCGTTGTGACGGATGATGCTGAAGTCACTCCGATCGCTCACATCAGCCACCGCAGCCACTTCAGCCACACCGGTTCCTGAAAAAGGCATCTCGGGGTAGGTCGGCGGTCGCCCGTAAAGTGAGGATGTGGCGGACAACTACTCGATCGGCGAACTTGACGCCGCGAAGACCGAATCCGTGCAGCTGACCGAGCGGATTCTCGGGCTGCGCGAGGCGTACTACGACAAGGATGCGGCGATCGCGTCCGATGCCGAATACGACGGATTGATGCACCGGCTCGAGGAGCTCGAGCGGCTCTTCCCCGAGCTGCAGAGCCAGGACAGCCCGACCCAGACCGTCGGTGGGCCAACCTCCGAAAACACGCTGTTCAACCCGATCACCCACGCAGAACGCATGCTCAGCCTCGACAACGTGTTCTCGATCGACGAGTTCCTCGCCTGGGCCACGAAGGTCGAGCGCGATTCCGCCCGCCACGTCGATTACCTGTGCGAGCTGAAGATCGACGGTCTCGCCATCAATCTTCGCTACGTCAACGGCGTGCTGCAGAGCGCGGCGACCCGCGGCGACGGTGTCGTCGGCGAGGACGTCACCGAGAACATCGCGTACGTGAAGTCGATCCCGTCCCGGCTGGCCGGCACCGATCATCCGCCGCTCGTCGAGGTCCGCGGCGAGGTGTACTTCGAGGTCAAGACCTTCGAGAAGCTCAATGCCCAGCAGGTCGAGGAGGGCGAGCGCATCTTCGCCAATCCGCGCAACGCCGCATCCGGAAGCCTGCGCCAGGTGCGCGAGGGCAAGAGCGCGGCCGGTCTCATCCGTATGGACAGACGTCTCGCCGGGCTGAGCATGCTCGTGCACGGCATCGGCGCCTGGGCGAATCCGCCGGTGGCCAGTCAGTCCGAGACGTACGGGCTGCTGAAGGCGTGGGGGCTGCCGACCAGTCCGTATTACAAGGTCGTCAAAACCAAAGAAGAGGCCGCCGAGTTCATCGAGTACTACGGCGAGCACCGCGACAGCGTCGCTCACGAGATCGACGGAATCGTGATCAAGGTCGACGAGCTTGCACTGCACGAGGAGCTCGGCGCGACCAGCCGTGCCCCGCGCTGGGCGATCGCCTACAAGTACCCGCCCGAGCAGGTCAACACGAAACTGCTCGACATCGTCGTGAGCGTCGGTCGCACCGGGCGCGCGACCCCGTTCGCCGTCATGGAGCCGGTGCGGGTCGACGGCAGCACGGTGCGCCAGGCGACCCTCCACAATCAGGATGTCGTGAAGGCCAAGGGCGTGCTCATCGGGGACACGGTCGTGCTGCGCAAGGCCGGCGACGTCATCCCCGAGGTCCTCGGGCCGGTCGTCGAACTGCGCGACGGAACCGAGCGCGAATTCGTCATGCCAACCCACTGCCCGGAGTGCGGAACACCGCTCGCGCCGGCTCGCGAGGGCGACATCGATCTGCGTTGCCCGAACGCGTTCAGCTGTCCAGCACAGGTACGCGGACGCGTCGAGCACGTGGGGAGCAGGGGCGCGCTCGATATCGAGGTACTCGGCGAGGTCACCGCCGCGGCGCTCACACACCCCAACGCACCGACCGAGCCGCCGCTTCGCAACGAGGCGGGCCTCTTCGACCTGACGATCGAGAAGATCTTCCCGGTCTCGGTCGGCGTCTGGGATTTCGAGACCGGTGAGCGCAAGCTCGACGAGAAGACGGGCGAGCCGAAGGTGGAGACACCGTTCCGGCGGCGTCGCCAGAAGAAGGATGGCCCGTTCGATCCGAACTCGCCCGTGTTCGCGGGCGATGCCGCCTACGTGCCGTCCAGCAACGCGACCAGTCTCATCGCGAATCTGGAGAAAGCGAAGACGTCACTGCTGTGGCGCATCCTGGTCGCCCTCAGCATCCGCAATGTCGGGCCCGTGGCGGCGCGTGCGCTCGCCAACTATTTCGGCTCGCTCGACGCCATCCGCGCTGCGACGCGCGACGAGCTCGCGGCCGTCGAGGGCGTTGGCCCGATTATTGCCGACTCGCTGCTCGACTGGTTCGCCGTCGACTGGCACGAGGACATCCTGGAGCGCTGGGCCGCGGCCGGTGTGCAGTTCACGACACCCGGGCACCCGGGGCCCGGCGCTGCAGGGGGAGCGGATGGACCGCTCGCCGGACTCACCGTCGTTGCGACGGGCAGTCTCGACGGCTTCTCCCGCGAGGGCGCCATCGAGGCGATCATCGCCGCAGGCGGCAAGGCGGCGTCCAGCGTGAGCAAGAAAACCGACTTCGTTGCCGCGGGGCCCGGGGCCGGGTCAAAGCTCACGAAAGCGGAGGAGCTGGGGCTGCGGATTATTGACGCGGAGCAGTTCGCGAGACTGCTGGAGGGCGGCCCCTCGGCCCTCGATGCATAACCTCAAAACGCTACTCGCGCAAGTTCTTTAGCACAACGTTATGTGCTCGAGACCCGTTGTCCCCCAAACGGGCGGTTCTACCCCCTAACATGGGAGGGCACACCTGTACGCACTCTGGGAAAAGAGCCGACGGTGTGTGAACGAGGGGAATGAACCCGAATTGCTGTTTGACGTCGCAGCGCTTCTCATTACCTCGGCAGCACTGGGACCCGCGGCCGAGGCTTCGGTAGCGCCCGTAAACGTTTCCATCAGCCTTCCGGTCGTGCCCTCCGTGCCCGTAATTCCGGCTGTCGACAGCAATGCCGGTATCCTCGTCGACCCGGCCGCACTCAATCACGGCCAGCCCGTATCCAGCGTTCTTCTCGCCGATCCGACGCCCGCCCAGGTGCGCACGCTGAGCGGGATTTCGCTGGTTCGAGAACTCGCTGGGCTGTCGTCCGGACAGACCCGCAAGCTGATCGCGAGCGACCCACAGTTGGTCACGAAACTCCTGCAGTCGCCCCCGACGGCGAAGGAGGTGTCGACCCTCTGGACGTCCCTCGGCTCGTCGGCGCGCACCAACCTGGAGAAGGCCGCCCCGCGCCTGGTCGGCGGACTCGACGGTTTCCCGGTCGACATTCGCAACGCTGCCAACCGCGACTGGGTGAAGCAGTCGATTGCGGCGCTGAACCGCACTCTGCCGTCCGAGGATGGGCGCGTGCTCGCCGAGTCCGACCAGCACGAGCTGCACATGCTCACGATGGTGCAGGCGGCACTGAAGCCCACGAAGGGCGGCCCGGCCCGCTCCCTGCTGTCGGCCGACACCGACGGGCAGGGCAAGGCGGTCATCGTCCTCGGCAACCTGCAGAGCGCCGACTACGTCACCTACCTCGTGCCGGGGATGTTCTACACGGTCGACGGACAGCTGAGCGCCTGGACGGGTGACGCCGCCGACCTGTACACGCAGCAGACGGCGTGGCTGAAGCGACTGAGTGCGACGGATCCCAGCGCCGCACACAAGACCGTCGCCGTCGTGGCGTGGATGGGGTACCAGACGCCGGACCTCACCAACATCGGCTCTCTCGACCTGGCGAACCAGGCGCGGGATGCCCTTTCGAGCTCGGTGGAGTCGCTGCAGCTGCAGCGCGCGGGCAACCTGCCCTACACGACGATCGTCGCGCACAGCTACGGATCGACGGCGGCGCTGATGGCGCTCACCCAGTACAACTTCTCGGTCAACGCGCTGGTTCTGGTGGGCACGCCTGGTAGCGCGGCGCAGTCCGCGAAGGACCTGCACGTCGACAAGACGAACGTCTGGGTCGGGTCGGCCGCCTGGGACCCGGTGCCGACGAGCGCCTTCTTCGGCAGCGACCCGTCGTCGCCCAGCTATGGGGCGCACACCATGGGTGTGGGCGGCGGAACGGATGTCATCACCGGCGCGAAGCTCGGACAGTCCCTCGGTCACAACGAGTACTTCGACCCGGGCACGGAGTCGGTCCGCAACATGGCGCTGATCGGGATCGGTCACCCCGAGCTCGTCATGCAGGGCGACGCCGCAGACGCGACCCGCACGCTCGCCTCGGCGAAGTAATGCGGCCCTAGTCCACGAACCCGAGCGTGAGTTCGGCGCGTGGGCTGGAGATCTTCAGTCCGCCAACGCCAGACAGGAACGTGAACCCGGAGTTCAGCACCTGGAACAGGTTCACATCGGCAGTCTGCGCCGATCCGATGCATCGACCGTCGCCGTCCGCAAGCAGTGAGCCGTTCTTCTCAAGTCGGCTCACGACGATCTCCCCGGCGTTTTCGACGTACTTTCCCGAGAACGGCCCGCACGCGGTCTCTCCGGCGAGAAGGCCATCCTTCGAGAACCGGATGCTCGCGCCCGTGAGCGGTATGGGTGTCGGGTTCGCGGTCGCGTAGTAGCTGTCCGCGGCGACCGTTGCCAGCTTCCAGGTGTGGCCGACGATCAGGTCGAGCGGCACGGCGAGGGCCTTCTGGTATTGCAGGTCAATGCCGGGGGCGAGCAGGTGGAGCACACCACCGGACAGCGTCGAGGTGCGGATCTGGTTCAGGTCGCCGATGTACCGGCGCTCGATGTCGAGTTGCGCCTGGATGCCGCAGTTCTCGACCTCGGGCAGTTTGGCCGTCACCCAGAGCGTGGACACGTTGCCGTAGATGTGGGCGGTGTAGTCGCTACAGGTGGAGCGGCCCGTCGTGCTGTTGTCGCCGTCGATGGTGAGGCTGATGAGCTGGTTCGCGAGCGGAATCGCGCCGCCGGCATCCGTCCCGCTCTGCAGCTCCCACTCGCCGCGGAGCCCGGGGTCCGGACCGCCCTCATCCCGGGGAGCGGCGCAGGAGGTGAGCACGAGTAGCAGCGCGCCTGCTCCCGCGATCGCTGCGAGCCGTTTCATGCCTTTCATTCTGATGCCCGCCAGACGACGGGCACGTTCTCATCGAGGTTGGTCACCACGAGTGTCGCCGGATCACCGCTGCCCGCGGAGGCGACGTCGATCAGCAACGGACCGTCGAGGAGCACGGCTGCCTCTGCGGCGAGCGTCCGCTCGGCGCTGCTGCACGCTCCGGGGCTGCCCGCGACGACATGCTGCACGGACACGGCGAAGTTCTCGCCCTCGATCTGGTAGTTGGCGGCGAAGGTCGCGCACGGCGAGGTGATGGTGAGGCCGCCGACCCCGTCGAAACGCAAGTACACCGGGTTCAGGCCGGGGCCGGAGGTCTCGGTCGGCACCTGGGTCGGGAGCGCGTAGAGACGCCAACTCGAATTGAGGAGCGCAACGACCGGGGTCGGCGCCGATTTCACGAAGACCAGATACGACGTCGGCGAGCTCAGCACGAGGGAGCCCCGATCGATGGTGGCGTAGCTACTGGCGGTGAGCGCATCGAGGTAGTTCTTCTCGATGTCATTGAGCTGGGTGGTCGCGCAGTCATCCCGTGGCCCCGGGTCCAGCCGGGCGCGCACGTAGACGACGCCGACGCCGCCGGTGACCGTCGCGCTATAGGTGCTGCAGGGAGACTCGCCACCCGTGTGCGTGGCATCCCCGATGGTGAGCGTGATCGTGTTCCCCCCGAGGGGGATGCCGAGGCCGTTGTCGCTCGCGGATGCGAGGTGCCACGTGCCGTCGAGACGCGGGTCGGACACGGAGGTGCGGCCCGGTGCGGTGCAGCCGGTGAGCGCCACGGTCAGCACCGAGACGACGCCGATGACGACGGCGACCGCCCTCCATTTCCTGCCGCGTCCTTGCGCTGTCGCGAACATCGGGTTCAGCTCGCCCGCCACAGCATCGGCTGCTCGTTGCCGCGGTTGGTCAGGACGAGCGTCGCCGGTCCGTCAATGGTGGCCGCGCTCACATCCGCCGTCAGTTGCCCGGTCAGGACGTCTCGCGCCTCACGGTCCGCGCTCGTGCAGGCCCGGCTGCCCTCGTCAGACTCCTGGACTCCGCGCAGGATGATGATGTCCTCGACGAGCAGGTAGTGGGCGATGCTCTGGCTGCACGATGTCGTGATCGTGAGCTCGTTGTGCGTGCCGAACGTGAGCCGCACGGAGGTGGAGTCCCGAAGATTCGGGGGCTCGACGAGCGACCAGGTCGTGTTTTGGAGCGTGCCGAGCGAGCTGGCCGTCGGCTTGATGTACACGAGCGACGAGTCCGGCGAACTTAGCACGAGCACGCCGTCGTCGATGCTGGCGACGGTGGTCGCGCTGAGCGCCGCGATGTACTGGTCGTCGATGTGGAGCAGCGACTCGTCCGAGCAGTCGGCACCGCGCTCAAGGATGGCGGCGTCGATGAAAATGGCCCCGAGTCCGCCGCGGATGGACGCGTGATAGAAGCTGCACGGCGACGAACCGCCGGTGTTCTTCGCGCTGCCGATCGTGAGCGTGATCTCCTCGGCGCCGGATGCAACCGTGGTTCCGCGCTCGGTCGCCTGCACGAGATGCCAGGTGCCAGCGAGCTGCGGATCGGGCGGAGAGGCGGGTGTCGGAGTCGCGCATCCGGCCAGGAGCAGGGCCGTCGCCGCTCCGATCGCGGCCAGCGCGGCCGGGCGTCTCACGGGGCGGTCCGCTGGAACACGAGGGTATCGCCGGCTCCGCTGAGCGTGAGTGTGCCGTCGATGACGCTCGCGGTGTCGACCTTGCCCAGTGCCGCGAAGTAGCGGTCCTCGGTGGTCATGAGCTCGGGGTCAACGCAGGCGATCTCGGTGTGGATGCCGATCACGATGGTGACCGGCCCCGCTGTCGTGCCAATCGCGTTGGCACCGAACGAGTTACAGGTCGAATGTCCGCCGGAGCTCGCTCCATTGAACGTGAAGGTGACGTCGGTGCCGCCCGGGCTGATTGCGCCCTTCGCGTCGGTCCCGCTCACGAGATACCACTTCCCCGTGATGTCCCGCGCGCCGGGCGTCGGGGCAACCGTCGCGGTCGGAGTGGGGCTCGGGCTGTTGCCGCCTCCGCCGCTGCCGACCGCGGTCGCGCATCCGGCGAGCAGGAGCACGAGCGCGGTGGCGCCGACGAGTACCGTCGCGCGCGCTGCGAGTGGATGGTGGTTCACTTACGTCCCCAGTTCGTTGAAGCCGAGTGTAAGTCCCGCTCTTGTGCTTCTCAGGTCGAGGCTGTCCTGGCCGAGGGCAAACGTGAAGCCGCCGTCGAACACGCGGCTGAAGTCGTTCGCCGCCTGGTCGCTGGACCGGTCGCATCCGATGTTCTCGATGGCGAGAACGTGGCTCGCGACCAGTTCGCCGGCGACCTGTCGATAGTTCGCCGTGAAGTAGACGCACCTCGTCACACCGGAGAGCGAGGTCTTCGTCTCGAACCGGATGTAGCCGCCGGTCTCGGCGGCGAAGGTGGATGAACCGTGGAGGCTCAGGTTGCCGCCGCTCTTCAGCTGCCAGGTCTTGTCGACGAGTTGCGTCAGCGACACCGGCAGTGCACGCACGAAGTGCAGGTCGACCCCCGGGCCCGTGAGCTCGAGACCAGCCGTGGTCACCGACGAGTGCTGAACATCCGCGAGGTCAGCGAGGTATTGCAGCTGGAGCACCGTCTGCTCCGCCGTGTTGCAGTTGAAGCTGTGGGGAGCGGTCGTTGTAACCCACATCGACCGCTCCGACCCGTAGATGGTGGCGGTGTAGTCGGAGCAGCTGCCGCGCCCGGTCGCTACCGAACTGCCGTTGACGGTGAGGGTGATGTCCTGGTCGAGGAGGTCGATCGTGCCGTAGCCGTCGTGGCCGCCGGTCAGCACCCACTGTCCTCGGAGGCCGGGGTCCGGCGCGCCAGCGGTGGGGCGCTCGGCCGAACATCCGCTGAGCGCGAGGGCGAAGAGCGTGGCACAGGTGAGGGCGCTGGGAATGGCTCTGGTCCATTTCACGCTGCGCATCACCGCACCTCCGTCGCACCTCAATTTTGACAGGTGCGGGCGCACGGCGCACCTAGAATTGAAGGGTTGTCCACCGAGTCGTCCGGAGCCCCCACTTGTCTGAAGAAGCGAACCTCACTCCCGACGTGGTGCGCCACCTCGCCGAGCTCGCCCGCATCGGCCTGACCGAGGATGAAGTGCAGAAGCTCACTGGAGAGCTCGGGATCATCCTTGCCAGTATCGACAAGGTGAGCGAGGTCGCGACGGCCGATGTGCCGGGGACCAGTCACCCGATTCCACTCACGAACGTCTATCGCGAGGATGTCCCGGGCCCAACGCTCACCACGGCCGAGGCGCTCGCCGGTGCGCCAGACTCCGACGGCAGCCGCTTCCGGGTGACCGCGATCCTGGGGGAGGAGCAGTAATGGCCACCGACACCCTCACGACTCTGACCGCCGCCGAGCTCGCCGGCCATCTCGACGCAGGCGACGTCTCCTCGGTCGAGGTCACGCAGGCACACCTCGACCGCATCGCCGCCGTCGACGCCGACGTGCACGCGTTCCTGCACCTGAACGAGCACGCCCTCGATACCGCCGCGGGCGTGGATGCGAAGCGCAGGGCGGGCGAGGCCCTCGGCCCACTCGCGGGCGTTCCGATCGCCATCAAAGACGTGCTGTGCACGCTCGGGATGCCGAGCACGGCCGGTTCGCGCATTCTCGAGGGCTGGATCCCGCCGTACGACGCGACCGTCGTGGCTCGCCTTCGCGCGGCCGACCTGGTGCTCCTCGGCAAGACCAACATGGACGAATTCGCGATGGGCTCGTCCACCGAGTTCTCCGCCTACGGCGCGACGCACAACCCGTGGGATCTCGATCGGATCCCGGGTGGATCGGGTGGTGGCTCGGCCGCCGCGGTGGCCGCGTTCGAGACTCCTATCGCCCTCGGTTCGGACACCGGCGGATCTATCCGTCAGCCCGCCGCCGTTACGGGCAGCGTCGGCATGAAGCCGACCTACGGCGGGGTATCCCGCTACGGCGCGATCGCGCTGGCCAGCTCCCTCGACCAGGTCGGGCCGGTAAGCCGTACGGTGCTGGATGCGGCGCTCGTCCACGACATCATTGGCGGGCACGACCCGCGCGACTCCACGAGCCTCACGGACGCCTGGCCGAGCTTCGCCGACGCCGCCCGCGCGGGCGCACTGCAGGAGAACCTCAGGGGTCTCCGCATCGGTGTCGTCACAGAACTGGATGCGCCCGGATTCCAAGCCGGCGTCAGCCAGCGCTTCCACGAGGCGCTCGAGCTGCTTGCGAGCGCCGGTGCCGAAATCGTCGAGGTCAGCGCGCCCAACTTCGAGTACGCGGTGGCTGCCTACTACCTGATCCTTCCGGCGGAGGCGTCCAGCAACCTCGCCAAGTTCGACTCGGTGCGCTTCGGCCTCCGCGTGAACCCGGTGGGCGGTGGAACGGTCGAGGATGTCATGGCCGCGACCCGCGAGGCCGGGTTCGGCCCGGAGGTGAAGCGCCGCATCATCCTCGGCACGTACGCGCTCAGCGCCGGCTACTACGACGCCTACTATGGCAGCGCGCAGAAGGTGCGCACGCTCATCCAGCGTGACTTCGCCTCCGCGTTCTCGCAGGCCGACGTGCTGGTGAGCCCGGCCGCACCGACAACGGCATTCAAGCTGGGCGAGAAGCTCGAGGATCCGCTGGCCATGTATCTCAACGACGTGACGACGATCCCGGCGAACCTCGCCGGCATCCCGGGCATGGGCCTGCCCATGGGACTCGCCCCGGAGGACGGCCTGCCCACCGGAATCCAGATCATGGCTCCGGCCCGCGCGGATGACCGTCTCTACAAGCTGGGCGCGACCCTCGAGCGCCTGCTCGAGGACAAGTGGGGCCACACCCTGTTGAGCCAGGCGCCCGCGCTCGGCTAGTCCTCCAAACTTTCGCCGGGCACCCCAACAGGGGACTGTGCGCGAGCCCCCACTCTGGCATCATCGGGGAAGGGGAATCGATGCAGAATTCTGGCGCGCGCATAGTCGCGGCACGTTCACTGGCGGCACTGTCCGGGCTGGCGCTCGCTGGCATGCTGGCGGGGTGCAGCGGGCAGTCGCTTGCGGCCAACGTCACCGGACCGCCGAACGACTCGAAGGCGGCACCCGTCGCGGTCGACACGACGACAGACTCGCCGACCGCAACCGCGTCCGCCACTCCGACCGTCGCGCCGACCACCGCAGCATCCGCGCCGGTCAAGACGCAACCCGTCAGCACCACGCCGCCGGCCGCGTCCGCGCCGGCCCCGACATCAACGCCATCGCCGTCCCCGAGCGCCGCGTCGTCCACGTACAAGGACGGCAACTACAGCGAGCCGGGAACCTACAACTCTCCCGGCGGCAAAGAGACCCTGCGGGTCACGGTGGATCTCAAGAACGACGTGATCACCGACCTCGCGGTCACGAGCGTAAAGATCGACTCGACCGCCGCCAACTACGAGACGGCCTTTGAAGGTGGGATCCAGTCCATTGTCGTCGGCAAGGACATCGACAGCCTGCACGTCGGCGCGGTCGCCGGCTCATCGCTCACCGGCATCGGTTTCACCCGCGCGATCACCGCCATCAAGGCTGACGCGAAGAACTAGCGCCGTCGGTCCGCCCTTTCGCCGACACTCGTAAGGGGGGGTTTGTGGCACCCAGCCCCGGTGGGACCATCAACGCAGGGGGAATCTGATGTCCATTCGTGGTGCTCGGGTAACAACCGGCGTGTTGACGGCGGTAATCGTCGCGGGCTCGCTCGCTGGCTGCAGCGGGGTGCGTTCGTGGAATGCGACCGTCTCGGGTCCGCAGTCGGTGGGCAGCAGCACGTTTACGTCGTCGAAGTCGAGCCTCGAGACGGCCGGTGGGACGGATGCGACACCTGTGCCGACGCCGTCGCTGACACCAACCGCGAACCCGACGCCCACCGCAACAGCAACTCCGACGCCGACCGTGAGCACCAAGCCCACCGCGACCCCGACACCGACGGCCAAGCCAACGACGACTCCGAAGCCCACCGCGACACCGACGCCAACCGCGACTCCGAAGCCGACCGCCACGCCGACTCCGACACCCAAGCCGACGACGACACCGAAACCCACGGCGACACCCAAGCCGACCACGACTCCGAAGCCGGGCGGATAGTCCTAGGCCGAGAGCTGCCGCTCGCGATAGGCGATCATGTTCATCCGGTTGCCGCAGCGCACCGTACAGAACCGCTTGGATCCGTTGCGCGAAAAGTCGACGAGCACACCGTCGCAGTCGTGAGCCGCACAGACGCGCAGGCGATCCGTCGCGCTCGCTCGCACGATGTCGACTAGCGCGAGCGCCACCTCCACGCGAATGCGCTCGGCGAGCGGCGCATCCATCGGCGTCGCGTGGATGTGCCAGTCGAATTCGTCGTGCCGCACGAGCTGGGGGAGCGCATCGGATGCGCGGAGGATGTCGTTGATTCCCCTCACGAGTACCTCCCGATCGACCGGCCACAGCGACCGCAGCTGGTCGCGCGTTTCGACCACGGAGCGGCGCTCGGACTCGGTGCGCTCGCGGCGTCCGCCGTATCGGTTCGCATCCAGGAGCTGGTGCAGTTCCTCGATCGTTTCGAGCTCGTCCCTGCCCGTGCGGGAGGCACCCGGAGCGGTGTTCAACAGCGTCGCGGCGAACTCGAGCGTCTCCTCGACGTCAGGGGCAAAATGCAATTTGACTCCTTACTCACGACAAGACTAGCGTCTGAAT